>DASUZB010000087.1:0-28868 GCA_036377075.1 Actinomycetes bacterium
CTATCCCGGCCTGGCCGCCACCGACGTGTTCCGCAACGCCCGTGGCCTGCCCCGCCCGTTGCGCACCGCCGCCGTCGCGGTGCACCGCCTGGCCGCCGCCGCGCCGGCCGCCGCGGCGCAGACACCGGTGTTCCTGGCCCACGACCCGGGCACCACCGGCGTCACCGGAGGCTTCTTCGGGCCTGGCCGACGCCGGCGGCGCATCCCCAGGCGGGTCCTGCGCCCCGACCGGCGTGCCGCGCTGTGGGCGGCCAGCGAGGAGCTCGTCCGGCCCTGGCTGCCCGACCCTACCTGGCCACCAAGGTCGTCCGGCGGCCACGCCGAGCCCGCAGCCAGTTCCCCGGCGGCGGGGACGAGGAACCCATGAGCATCGTGGGTCAGGTGTGGACCCAGACCAGACAGTCGTGCCAGGTGTCGTCGCCCGGGTCGTCGCTGGCCCAGGCGCGGCAGTGGCGCGGCAGGCGTTGCTCCAGCTGGTAGCCGGCCCGTTGCGCAAGCCGCAGCGATGGCGTGTTGTCGGGGTCGATCTCCAGCCACACCCGCGCCAGGGCCGCGCTGGTGTGCGCCCAGGCGGTCAGGGCCTGGACGCCGCGCAAGGCGATCCCTTGGCGCCGGTGCTCTGGCCGCACCCAGTAGGCCAGCTCGGCGCTGTGGAGACCGTCCGGCATGAGGCCGAGCGCGCCGACCAGCCTGGTGCCGTGCAGCACGCCGAAGGACACCTGCGCGCGGCGCTGCGGATCCCATGCTCGCAGGGCCGCCTGGGCATCCGCCGGCGAGTAGGGCCCGGCGGGGCGGGGACCCCACAGGGCAGGGGCCGACTCTGCCTGGGTGGCCTCCACCAGCAACGCCTCGTCCTTTCCGGTCAAGGTGCGCAGGCGAAGTCCGCCCAGGTCCAGGTCGATGAGCCACTCCATGACGGTCAATTGTCCCCTTGTCGGTTTGTCGCTCAGTGCCTGGCAGCCTGGGACCGGCCCCAGGGCCCGTGGCCGCGACGCCCGGGATGCGGCACGGATCACGGTACAGGCCACCTGCCGCATCGTCCGTTCGGTCGTTCGATCTAGCTTGACAGATCGCATTCGCTGGGTAACCTTCGTCTTGATCGGACGATCGAACGAGGACGCGACGTTTCCTGTGAGGGTGCCCGGAGTGGCGGACGCCCCGCGGCAGGCTCACGGATCATTGGGAGGACGCCATGGACGGCCAGCCGACGCTCCCAGCAGGATCGCGGCGTGCCCGGGTGGCGGCCGGGGTGGGCGGCCGCCCACCCGGCGGCAGGGTCGGCTCAGGACCGGCCGCGCCGGCGGATCCGCTCGAACGGGCTCTGGCAGGCGGTGCAGATCCACTGCGAGGTCATGGTCGTCGGCCCGACCGCGCCGACCAGCTCGACCTCCTCGGAGCCGCACCACGGGCAGGTCACCCCGTCGCCGGCTCCAGGCGCCGTTGCAGGCGGTTCCATCGATCCCATGGCAGGTGCCGGTCCTCCCATCGTCCGGTCTGCTGGTCCCGGCCGAGGTGCAGCTCGACGCCGACCTCCTCGAGCAGCGGGGCGACCCGGTCCAGGTAGGCCTCGCGCAGCTCCTGGTTGCCGCGGTTGAGCAGTCCCTCGCTCCGCAGCGTCTCCACCCCGTGCTCGCCGGGTGGCCCGAACCAGCAGAGCACCTCCTCCAGCGACCCGTCCACGCGTGCCTGCAGGTGGTCGAGGCCACCGGGCAGGCGGACGAGCTCGCGGACCCTGCCGTCGGCGAAGTCCCGGTGGAACTCCTCCTCCTCGAGCATCCGCGGCACGCGCCGGGCGAGCGCCTCGTAAGGACTACCCATCAGCGCCTCCAGCATCGTGGTGGTGGCCCCGTCGACCAGCAGCAGCGCGGCGACCGCGTGCGGCCAGGTCGGGAACGGCGCGTCGAGGATGGACACGTTGTAGGCGCGCCCCCGCTCCACCGGGTCGACCGGCCCGGGGAAGGGCAGCTCGCCCAGCAGGGGGTAGAGCACCCGGGCCTGGCCGAGCTCGCCCTGGGCGACGGCCGCGCAGGCCACGCCGACCTCGAGGCTGGGCGAGCCGACCGCCCACTCCGACAGGTGCCGGCCCAGCCAGTACTTGTTGTCGGCGAGGACGACCAGCAGGTTCACGGCAGCGGCCAGGGCGTCGTCGTCGTCGGTCACCCAGGCGCTCGCCTGGGTCGGCCGCGCGTCAGCCATCACCGACCTCCGCCGGGCTCGGGCCCAGGATCCAGTGGATGGAGCGCTCCGGGATCAGGACCAGCTCGACCCACTCGCGGCCGTGGCGCTCCAGCGCGGAGCTGGCCGCGGCGTCGCCGTCGGCCGCGGTGAGCGTCCCCTGGAACTCGAGCGGCTCGGGGTACTCCTTCCGGCCGAACACGCGGTACCGCTCCACGGTCACACCAGCCTACCCAGGGGCGACGACGGGGACGACGTCGGCGCGCCTGACCACGAACATCTCCTGCCAGCGGCGCTCGTCGTACATCATGAACGCGAACACCCTGGCGTCCTTGGGACCGACCGCCTGGACCGTGCCGACGTAGTGCGCGCGCGCCTCACGGTCGTGGCGCGCGTACACCTCCCAAGCCTCCACGCGACCCGGCTGCGGCGCGCGAGCCTTCCCGGCGTCCACCTACGTCACCCCGAGGGCGAGCAGGGCCAGGCGCCCCTCCTCGGTCACGTCGTCGCGGCTCCAGGGCTCGAAGACCTCTTCCACCTGGACGTCGGTGACGCCGTCGAGCCGCCGGAGCCGCGCCTCGACGTCCTCGCGCAGCACGTCGGTGCAGGGGCAGGCGATGGTGGTGTAGGTGATGCCCACCCGCACGGTGGTCCCCTCGACCGTCACCTCGCGGACCAACCCCAGGTCGACGATGTTGATGGGAAGCTCGGGGTCCTCGACCTCGGCCAGGGCCGCGCGGACGTCGTCTGCCGCGACCATGGTCACGCCGGGTGCGGCTGGAACTGCCGGTAGCCGCGTTGGATCATGGCGACGAACTCCTCGTTGCAGGGGCCGCGCCGCTTCCAGCGGGCCAGCACGTCGTCCCAGGACACGGCGCCACCCTCGACGTCCCAGCGCTTGGCGTCCTCGTCGAAGGCCATCGGGAACGGGCAGTCGACCACGTAGGCGCCGCCGTCGCCGCGGTGGGCGGGGACCGGGAAGCCCAGCCGCTCGCACAGCGGCACCGTGGCGGACATCCATTCCTGGCGGAGCTGGTCGTTGGTCAGGCCCTTGAGCCGGTAGCCGACCTGCTCGCCGTGGCGCTTGAGCTCGTCGGGCAGGCCGAACCACTCCAGGGTGAGCACGAACATCCAGTCGACGGCGCGCTGCACCTTGGCCCTGCGTTCGGGGTCCTCGGAGAGGATCTTCATCCAGCGCTCGCCGTGGCGCAGGTGGAAGGTCTCCTCCCGGTCGACCTTGACCAGCGCCCGCTTCCACGGGCCGTAGCTGGTGTGCTGGTAGATGTCGCTGAGCAGCACGTAGCCGGCGCGGTCGTAGAAGGCGTTGGCGACGACCAGCTCCTCCCAGGTGTCCAGCGGCACGTCGAAGGCGTACGGGTACTTGAAGGCCTTCGCCGGGCGCTCGTAGACCAGCTCGTCGGGGTCGAAGCCGAGGTCGCGCAGCATGCGGTAGGCGATGTGGGCGTGGCCGAGCTCGTCCTGGACGATGCTGACGGCCGACATGTAGGAGTTGATCGAGGGCGCGTCCCTGGCCGCGCGCAGGTAGGCGGGCGCGCTGACCAGCTCGGTGTCGGCCGACACGATCAGGGTCCGCTTGAGCCCCTCGACGTAGGCCTCGGTGGCGGTGTCGAGCCCCTCGACCAGCCTGCCGCTCCGCAGGCGTTCCAGCAGCTCGGCCTCGGTCCTCAGCACGTTGGCTCCTCCGTCGGGCATCCGGTGCCGTCCAGCCATGATGGCTCCGTCTGACCGGTCAGTCAACCAACGGGGCCGTCCAGGCCCCGGTAGACCTTGCGGGCGTTGCCGGCCAGCACGGCGGGCAGGTCGGCCTGGTCGATGTCGAGCTTGGCGACGGCCCGGGCGTTGGCGGCGATGCCGGGCACGCCGGGCCAGTCGCTGCCGAAGATGAACTTGCGCGCCAGGCGGCGCAGGTCGTGGCGGGCGTAGTAGTCGGGCAGCCGCTGCGGCGGCAGGCCCGACAGGTCGATCCACACGTTCTCGCGCGCCAGGGCCAGGAACGCGGCCGCGTCGTACCACCAGCCGCGGCCGCCGTGGGCGAGCACCACCTTGAGGCCGGGGACCTCGTTCAGGATCTCGTCGATCGGGCCGGGGTCGCCGTAGCGGTTGACCGCGCCGGGGAAGGTGCTGGTGCCCGAGTGGAACACCACCGGCACGCCGAGCTCGGCGCAGCGCTGGTAGACCAGGTACAGGACGCCGTCGGTGGGGGAGAAGCGCCCGTGGACCGGGTGCAGCTTGACGGCCGCGGCGCCGAGCGCGAGCTGACGCTCCAGCTCGGTGGCGATGGGATGGTGCAGGTGCGGGTTGAGGTTGGCGATCAGCCGGAAGCGCCGCGGGTTGTACTCCAGCAGCGGCAGCAGGTCCTCGACGGGTTGGATGCCGGTGACCCTGGGGCTGTACTCGCTCATCAGCAGCGCCACGTCGACGCCCTCCTCGGCGAGGTAGGCGTCGAAGCGGTCGGGGCGGACCCTGCCGGCGTCGTCGTAGAGGTCGCCGAACGGCAGCCTGCGCCCGAACGGCGACCACAGCTCCCGCGGCAGCTTCAGGGTGGGCAGCCGCGCCGGGTGCAGGTGGACGTCGACCAGGGGAAGGCCGTCGATCAGAGCACGTCCTCCTTGGGGCTGGGGCCGACCGGCTCGCCGGGGGCGTCCGCGCGCAGCTTGAAGCGCTGGACCTTGCCGGTGGTGGTCTTGGGCAGCTCGGCGACGTACTCGACCACGTGCGGGTACTCGTAGCGCTGCAGCCGCTGCTTGCACCACTCCTGCAGCTCGGGGGTGAGCGTCGCGGGCTCGGCGTCGCCCTTGGCCACCACCACCGCCTTGATCCTGGTCAGGCCCTCGACCTGGACCTGGACGACGGCGCACTCGAACACCGCCGGGTGCTCGACCAGGACCGCCTCGATCTCGACCGGGGAGACCCACAGGCCGCCGACCTTGAGCATGTCGTCGACCCTGCCCTGGTACCACCAGTAGCCGTCGGCGTCCTGGCGGAAGCGGTCACCGGTGTAGACCCAGTCGCCGACCACCGTCCGCTTGGTCTTCTCGTGCTGGCGCCAGTAGCCGGCCAGCGCGCTGTCGCCGCGCACGTACAGGTTGCCGGTCTCGCCGGGTGGCGTGGGGTTCAGCTCCTCGTCGAGCAGCTTCAGCTCGTAGCCGGGCACCGGCCGGCCGCTCGACCCCGGCCGGACGTCGCCGGGGGAGTTGGAGCAGAAGATGTGGAGCATCTCGGTAGAGCCGATGCCGTCCAGGACCGGCACGCCGTAGGCCTCGTGCCAGCGCCGCCACAGCTCCCCCGGCAGCGCCTCGGCGGCCGAGACGCACAACCGCACCGAGGACAGGTCGCGCCGCTCCGCCCCCTCGGTGGCCAGCATGGCGTTGAACAGGGTCGGCACCGAGAAGAACAGCGTCGGCCGGTGGCGCTCGACGGCGTCCAGGACCAGGGCCGGCACCGGCCGTCCGTAGAACAGCACCGCGGTGGCACCGACCCAGAAGGGGAACGACAGGCCGTTGCCCAGCCCGTAGGCGTGGAACAGTTTGGTGGTCGACAGGCACACGTCGTCCTCACGGATACCCAGGACCTGCGTGGCGTACGTCTGGCAGGTGTAGGGCAGGTCGTGCTGCAGGTGGACCACGCCCTTGGGGCGGCCGGTCGAGCCCGAGCTGTAGAGCCAGAACGCCGGGTCGTCGCGGTGGGTGGGCGCCGGTGCCAGCTCGCCGGCGTGCTCGGCGAGCAGCGCGGCGAAGTCGTGCGCGCCCTCGGCCGGACCGCCGACGGTGACCAGCTCGACCGGCTCGTGGTGGGCGGCCAGCGCCTCGCGCACCTTGCCGAGCAGGGCGAGGTCGACGACCACCGCACGGGCGTCCGAGTCGGCCAGCAGGTAGGCGTAGTCGTCGGGCTTGAACATCGGGTTGAGGGGGACCGGGACGACGCCGGCGCGGATCGCCCCGAGGAAGGCGGCCGGGAACGCCGGGGTGTCGTCGAGCACCAGCAGCACCCGCTGCTCGCGCCCCACGCCGAGCGCGCGCAGGGCGCGGCCGGCGGCGCAGGCGTCGTCGAAGAGCCGCTGGTAGGTCACCTGGCGGTCGGCCGCGCGGAGCGCCGCCTTGGCGCCCCGGCCGGCCTCGAGGTTGCGGTCGAGCAGCGTGCTGACGTTGTAGCGTGCCGGCGTTGCCGGCACGGTCGTCTCGGGCACCGCAGGAACTGCCATCTCCCTCACCCCTTACCCGGTCCCACGGAACCTGCGGACCCACGGCGGTGCTCGGTCTGCATCAGCTCGTCGCCCGCCGGGACCGGAGCCGTCCTGCCGCCGGGGGCGTCGTGCCGCACCACGACCGACTTGGTCTCCTGGTAGTAGTCGAGCGCCTCGGCGCCGTGCTCCTTGCCGTAGCCGCTCTGCTTCAGCCCCCCGAAGGGGAGCTCGTCGTAGACCTTGTTGACGGAGTTGACCCAGGTGTAGCCGGCCTCCAGCCGCTCGGCGGCCCACGACGCGCGGTGCAGGTCGCGGGTCCAGATCGCCGAGCCGAGCCCGTACGGGGAGGCGTTGGCCCGCTCGATCGCCTCGTCGAGGTCGGCGACCCGCCAGATCGGCAGCGCCGGGCCGAAGGTCTCCTCGGTCGCCACCCGCGCGTCGGCGGGCGGCTCCAGCAGCAGGGTCGGCTGGTAGAAGTAGCCCGCGGCGTACCCCTCGCCCGCCGGCCGGCCGCCTCCGTGGAGGACCTTGGCGCCGCGGTCGACCGCGTCGGCGACCTGCCCCTCGATCTTCGCCCGCTGCGCCTGGGTGTGGAGCGGGCCCATCTGCACCCCGTCGGCGGTGCCCGGGCCCACGCGCAGCCTGGCCGCCTTGGCGACCAGCTTCTCGACCACCTCGTCGGCGACCCGCTCGAAGACGAACAGCCGCTTGGTGGCCAGGCACGCCTGCCCGCAGTTGAAGAAGCGCCCCACGCTGGCGGCGCTCACCGCGCGGTCGAGGTCGGCGTCGTCGCAGATGATCATCGGGTCGGAGCCGCCCAGCTCGTGCGTGACGCGCTTGAGCTGCTCGGCCGCGGCCGCCATGGTGCGCTTGCCGACCGGCGTGGAGCCGGTGAAGGCGACCTTGCGGACCTGCGGGTGGACGACCAGCGCCGCGCCGGCGACCGGCCCGGTCCCGGTCACCACGTTGAACGCTCCCGGCGGGACACCGGCCTCGTGGAGCAGCTCGGCCAGGCGCAGGGTGGTCAGCGGGGTCGTCTCGGCCGGCTTGGCGACCACCGTGTTGCCGGCCACCAGCGCCGGCCCGAGCTTGTTGGCCAGCAGCGTGGCGGGGAAGTTCCACGGCACGATCGCGCCGACCACCCCGAGCGGCCGGCGCAGGACCAGGCCGTAGGCGCCCTCGTCGAGGTCGGGGACGTAGCCGCCGCGCAGGGCCTTGGCCAGGCCGGCGTAGTGCTCCAGCGTCTCCAGGCAGCGGGCGACCTCCAGGCGGGCCTCCCGCAGCGGCTTGCCCTGCTCCATGGTGAGCAGCCGGGTGAGCTCGTCGGTGTGGCCGCGGGCGTGCGCGACGGCCTGGTGGAGCACCGCGCCGCGCCGCGCGGCCGGCGTCGCCCACCAGCCCGGGAAGGCGGCCGCGGCGGCGCGGACGGCCACGTCGACGTCCTCGGCGGTGCCGGCGGGGACGGTCTCGACCAGCTCGCCGGTGGCCGGGTCGCGCACCTCCAGCGCCGCTGCCGCCGAGCCCTCCCGGAGGCGGCCGTCGACGAACATCGCCCTCATGGCTGGCTGCCCTCCTCGTGCCGCCGGCCCGGCCGGCCGGCCTGCTGGGCGCCGAGGAGCTGCAGCAGGCTCTCGAGGCAGCGCTCCTTGTAGCGGGCGTGGGACGCCTTCCAGTCGGGCTCCAGGAGCCAGCTCAGGAAGGTGCCGTCGATCTGGGCCCGCATCGCCGCGGCGGCGGCCGCCGGGTCGGCGACCGCCAGGCCGCCGCGCGCCACCCCGTCGCGGATCACCTCCTCGTACAGGCCGTTGATGATCTCGGTCGAGAGGGTGGAGAGCCGGCTGAACGACGGCACCCTGGCGGCGTGCTCGATGAGGTCGATGTAGAGCAGGAAGAAGTCGCGGTTGCGCTCGGGGTCGATGAAGATCGCGTCCACCAGCGCGCCGATCACCTGGTGCGGGTCGTCCACGCCGGCGATCCGCTCGCGGATCCGCAGGCCGGTGCGCTCCAGGGCGTAGCGCATGGTGGTCAGGAACAGGTTCTCCTTGGTCTTGAAGTAGTACAGGACCATGCCCTTGCTCACGCCCGCCTCGTCGGCCACGTCCTGCAGCGACAGGCGGTGGCTGCCCTGGCGGGTGATCACCCGGTAGGCGCTGCGCAGCAGCGCCAGCGCGCGGGGGGACAGCTCCACCTGGTCGTCGAGGTCCTCGGCCTGCGTGCGTGCCATGCCGCCCTCCTCAGCGGCCGGCGTACTTGGGCGGCCGCTTCTCGGTGAACGCCATCATGCCCTCGCGGGCGTCGTCGGAGGAGAACAGCGGGGCGAGCTGGTCGAGCTCGGTGTGCAGGCCGTCGGCGAGGGGGCGGTCCAGGCCGTCGTGGACCGCCCGCTTGACGGCGGCGACGGCGAGCGGCGCGCCGCCGGCCAGCCCGGCCGCGAGCTCGGCGACGGTCCGGTCCAGCTCCTCGGGGGCGACCAGCCGGTCGACCATGCCCAGCCGCTCGGCCTCTTCCGGGGTGACGGTGCGGCCGCTGGTCATCAGCTCCAGGGCGCGGCCGCGCCCGATCAGGCGGGGCAGGCGCTGGGTGCCGCCGGTGCCGGGCAGCAGCCCGAGCGTCACCTCCGGCAGGCCGAGCCGGTAGCTGCCCTGGGCGGCGATGCGGACGTCGCACGCCAGCGCGATCTCGTAGCCGCCGCCGAGCGCGTGGCCGGCGATGGCGGCGACGAACACCGGCGCCCCGGCGGCGAAGCGGTCGAACACCTGGTGGGCGCGGCGGCACATCACCATGTTGTCGTCGGCGGAGCGCTCCAGGAAGCCCTTGACGTCGGCGCCGGCGGAGAAGAACTTCCGGCTGGCCGAGCGGACCACCCCGACCGCCACGCCGGCGCCGGCGACCTGGCCGATCGCCTCGTCGAGCTCCTCCAGGAAGGCCGGGTCGTAGCTGTTGGCGGGTGGGCGGTCCAGGGTGATCCAGCCGACCCGGTCCTCGATGGTGGCGGTTACCGACATCGCTGCTCCTCCCACGCTGCTAGCCGAGACCGCCGACCACGACGGACTTGAGCTCGGTGTACTCGGTCAGGGCCTCGAGGCCGTGCTCGCGGCCGAAGCCGCTGTCGCCGGTGCCGCCGAAGGGCAGCTCGTCGTAGCCGTAGTGGAGCTGGTTCACCCAGGTCACCCCGGCCTCCAGCTCGCGGGTGGCGCGGTCGATCGCCACCGCGGAGCGGGTCCAGATCGACGAGCCCAGCCCGTACTCCGTCGCGTTGGCCCGCTCGATCGCCTCGTCCAGGCCCTCCACCCGCCACACCGGCAGGACCGGCCCGAAGACCTCCTCGGTGGCCAGGCGCGAGCCGGCCGGGACGTCGACGACCACCGCCGGCTGGAAGAAGTGGCCCGGCCCGTCCAGCGCCTCGCCGCCGACCAGCACCTTGGCGCCGCCGTCGACCGCGTCGGAGAGCTGCGCGGCCAGCAGGTCGCGCTGGTTGGCGGTGTGCAGCGGGCCGATCCGCAGCTTGGGCTTCTCCGCGCGGGTGTCACCAGGCCCGGGCTCGTAGCGGCCCACCCGTTGCGCCAGCTGGTCGACGAACGCGTCGTACACCCCGGCCTGGACGAACGCCCGCTTGGGCGCCAGGCAGGCCTGGCCGCAGTTCCAGTACCGGCCGATCTGGATGTTCTTGACCGCGGCGTCGAGGTCGGCGTCGTCCAGCACGATGGTGGGGTCGGAGCCGCCGAGCTCGAGGCTGACGTGCTTGAGGGCGGGGCCGGCGAGCTCCATGATGCGCCGGCCGGTGGCGGTCTGGCCGGTGAAGGCCACCCGCCGCACGCCCGCGTGGGCGACCAGGGCCTCGCCCGTGCCGGGGCCGCCGGTGACCACGTTGAGCACCCCCGGCGGCAGGCCGGCCTCGCTGGCCAGTTGCGCCACCCGCAGGGTGGTCAGCGGGGTGGTCTCCGCCGGCTTGGCGACCACCGTGTTGCCGGCGGCCAGGGCCGGGCCGACCTTGTTGGCCAGCAGGGTCAGCGGGAAGTTCCACGGCGTGATGGCGCCGACCACGCCGAGGGGCCGCCGCACCACCAGGCCGTAGGCGGGGCCGAACTGGCTGGGCAGCTCCTGGTAGCTGCCGCGCACCTTGGTGGCGGCCTCGGCGTAGTAGCGCAGCCCGTTGAGGAAGTGGCGCAGCTCGCCCTGCGCCTCCAGGGTCGGTTTGCCCTGCTCGCGGACCAGCAGCGCGACCAACTCGTCGGCGCTGGCCTCGCCGGCGTCGGCCAGGCGGCGCAGGTGCCCGGCGCGCTCGGCGGCGTCGGTCCGCCGCCAGCCCGCGAACGCCTCGGCCGCCGCGGTGACCGCCGCGTCGACCTCGGCCGCGGTCGCCTCGGGGATCTCGTCGATGGTCTCGCCGTTGGCGGGGTTGGCCACCGGGACACGCCGGCCACCGCCGGGGGTCGCCGTCCCGCCGATCCACATGTCGGCCACGATCCTCATCCCTTCGCCGTCGTGGGCCTCGCGCGCTCCAGGCATGGCCTCGCGCGCTTCAGGCATGGCCGCCGCCCGGCCACGAGCTCCGACCAAGCCTGTATGGTGCCATCTGACTGACCGGATGGTCGAGCCGTCACGACGACGGGCGCCCGGCCCGGGAGCGGGCCAGCCGGGCCAGCCGGGCCACGAAGTCGACCACGGCGGGGACCGCGCCCCGCTTGAAGCCCAGGAAGAGCCCGATGATCAGCAGGCCGTACATGACGGTTCGTAGCTGCTCGAAGTCGACCAGGACCTCGTCGAGCGCGGCGAACACGACCGTTCCCAGCACGGGTCCGAGCAGGGTTCCGAGCCCGCCGAAGGCGAGCATCACCAGGACGCGGACGTCGACGTAGCCGAAGTCGAAGGTCGAGGGGCTGATGAACCCCTGGCTGTGCGCGTAGACGGCGCCCGTGACGCCGAGCATGGCGGAGCCGACCAGGCCGGCGTAGACCCGGTAGCGGGCCACGTCGACCCCGGCCAGCTCGGCGGCGACCTCGTTGTCGCGGAGCGCGCGGAAGGCCCACCCGACGTGGGACCGCTGCAGCGCGCGGAACACGACCAGGAAGGCGACGAGCATGCCGAGGAACAGGTAGTAGGCGGCGACGCGGTCCTGCAGGAAGGTGCCCGAGCCGGCGGAGACGACCAGGCCGGTCTCGCCGCCCGTCAGCTCCCGCTGGCCCAGTAGGAGGTTGCCGAAGGAGAGGGAGAAGGTGAGCGTCACGATGCCGGTGAAGATCACGTCCAGCGAGCGGCGCACCGCGACCCAGCTGAGGAATCCCCCCAGGGCGGTGGCCAGTGCCGTGGCCAGCACCAGCCCAACGGCCATGGGCAGCTTGGCCCTGTCAGCCAGGATCGCGGAGGTGTAGCCGCCCACCCCGGCCAGCGCGCCGACGCACAGGAACAGCTGGTTGGTGCTGCCGAAGATGACGTTGAAGGCGACGGCGTAGGCGCCGAAGACCAGGGCGTCGACGGCCAGCCGCATCAGGTACCGCGAGTCGCCCAGCCACAGGGGGGCCAGGGCGAGCACGGCGCCGGTGGCGGCGATCGGCCAGAAGGACCGGGTCAGCGACCGCGGTGGCCGGGCGCTGACGCCGAGGGGCGCGGCGTCGGCCTCGACCTTCGCGCCGGGCTCGGCGGTCACGGCTACCTCCCCAGCAGGCCGCGTGGCCGCACGACGATGGTGAGCGCCGCCGCCGCCAGCAGCACGATGGTGGTGACGTACTGCCCGATGTAGAAGGCGCTCACCGTGCTGACGACGCCCAGGAGCACGCCGGCGAGGAAGGCGCCCGCGACGCTGCCCAGGCCGCCGACGACCGCGACGATCAGGGCAAGGATGGTGAAGTCGAACCCGGCCGTCACGCTCACCGGCGAGGTCATCGAGCGGGTCACGGCAACCAGCCCCGCCAGGGCGCCGCTGGCCGCGAAGATGAAGGTACGGACCGCCGCCGGGTTGATCCCGACCAGCCGCGCGCCCACCTCGTCCTGGATCACGGCGTGGGCGGCGCGCCCCGGGGTGGTGGCGCGCAGGGCCAGCAGCAGGGCGGCCACCGCGAGCGAGACGCCCGTGGCCCACAGGCTTCCCACCCGCATGCTCACGCCGAGGATCGGCACGGCCTCGCCGCCGATCGCCAGCCGCAGGGCCCCGTCCGGATAGCGCCACAGCAGCAGCCCGTCGATGACGAAGGCCACCCCCAGGGTGAGCAGCAGGCCCAGGAGCACCCGCCGCTCGCTCCGCTGCCGGTACACGGGCAGCATCAAGGTCCGGTCGATGACGACGCCGACGGCCGCGGCCGCCAGCAGCCCGGCCGCCGCCGCCACCAGCGCCGGCGCACCGCCGGAGAGGGCGACCGCCGCCACCATCGCCGCCAGCACGGCCATCTGGCCGTACGCCAGGTTGAGGACGCCCCCCAGGCCGTAGACCAGGGTCATGCCCACGCCCAGCAGCCCGAACTGGAGGCCCAGGACGATCCCGTCCAGGACGACGGCCTTCATGCCACGCCCAGGTACGCCCGGCGGACCTCGGGGTTGCGCGCCAGGTCCTGGGACGCGCCCTCGAAGCGGATGCGGCCGTTCTCGAGCACGTACCCGCGGTCGGCCACCGAGAGGGCCAGCGGCACCTGCTGCTCGGCGACCAGCAGCGTCATGCCCCGCTCCTTGAGGACCCGCAGCGCTTCGTACGCGCTCGTCGCCAGCTTGGGGGCCAGGCCCGTGGTGGGCTCGTCGAGCATGAGCAGGCGGGGTCGGGACACCAGGGCCCGGCCCACCGCCAGCATCTGCTGCTCGCCGCCGCTGAGGCTGCCGGCTGGCTGCCTGCGCCGTTCCTGCAGGCGGGGGAACAGGTCGAAGACGAGCTCGACGGCGGACGGGTCGGGCCGGCGTGGGAAGGCGCCGAGCGCCAGGTTCTCGTGCACGCTCATGCCGGGGAAGAGGTGGCGCTCGGCCGGCACGTAGGCCAAGCCCGCCCGCGCGACGCGGTGGGCCGGACGGCCGGTGATGTCCTCGCCGTCGAAGCGCACCCGGCCCGCGGAGACCGGCAGCATCCCGCACAGCGCCCGGAACAGGGTCGTCTTCCCCGCGCCGTTGGACCCGATGATGGCGACGGCCTGGCCCGCGCCAACCTCGACGTCGACGCCTTCCACGACGTTCTCTCCCAGGTAGCCGGCGGCGAGGCCGGACACCTCAAGCATCGTGACCCTGGCCGAGGTAGGCCTCGATCACGTCGGGGTGGCGCATGACGACCTCCGGCGCACCCTCGGCCAGCGTCCTGCCGAAGTTGAGGACGATCACCCGCTCGGCCAGGCTCATCACCGCCTGCATGACGTGCTCCACCCAGATGATGGTGACCCCAAGTGTGTCACGGGCGCTGCGCACGATCTGCAGGGAGGCGGCCAGTTCCACGTCGTTGAGTCCCGCCATCACCTCGTCGATCAGCAGCAGCCGCGGCCGACCCGCCAGCGCCTTCGCCAGCTCGAGGAACCGCTGCTGGTGGAGGTTGAGGCTGCCCACGGGCTGGTCGGCCCGGCGCTCGAGGCCGACGAAGGCCAGCGCCTCCTGCGCACGCGAGATCGCCTGCGGCTCGGCCACCACCCCGCCGCCGTGGCCGAACATGGCGCCCAGCACGACGTTCTCCAGGGTCGTCATGGACCCGAACGTCAGCGGGGTCTGCATCACCGTCGCGATCCCGCGCCGCCGGACCCGGTGGGCGGCGAGCCCGTCGACCCGCTCGCCGGCCAGCGTCACCGTCCCGGCGGAGGGGCGCTCGAGGCCGCCGATGGTCTTCAGCAGGGTGCTCTTGCCGGCGCCGTTGGGGCCGACGATGGCGAGGATCTCGCCCTCGTCGACCCCGAACGTGACGCCGTCGACGGCCGGGAGGCCACCGAAACGCTTCTCCAGCGCGTCGACCGCGAGCAGCGTCATGCCCCGGCTACTGCGGCTGGTAGGGCGTGAGCGCCTCGGAGACCAGCAGCCGCTTCGGGTACCAGGTGCCCGCCTTGTTCACCCCGTCCGGGGCCGGGCCCTTGCTGAGCAGGTCGAAGGCGATCTTGGCGTCGGCCAGCTCGCCCCACTCGGTCCACTTCAGCTGGAACGAGTAGCCGGGGATGTCGAAGGTGTTCTCGTGGAGGTACTTGGCGACGGCGGCGGGGTCGTCGCCGACCTTGCCGACCGCCTGGGCCACCATCTTGACGATCCCGTAGCCGGCCAGGGCGTCGTCCTCGAAGAACTGGGCGCCGGGGGTGGCCTGCAGGAAGCGGCGAGCCAGGTCCTGGTACCCCGTGCTCTGGAAGTCGGCGCAGCCGAAGTCGGCGTAGCGGTCCAGGGCCGCGTTCTTGGCGCCCTTCATCACCAGCGCGCGGGGGGTGTACGCGCCGGTGACCGGCACGTCGAAGCCCAGGTCGGCCGACTGGACGGTGATCGGTCCCGAACCGGGCGGGTGCCCGGTCGCCACGATCATCTGCGGCTTGAAGCGCTCCAGCGCGCGGAGGTAGGTGGTGAAGTCGGTCTCGCCCACCGGGGCCACTTCGATCTGGAGCTTGACGTCGGGCGCCTTCGCGAACGCGTTCTCCATGGCCGCCTTGATCGCCTGCCCCCAGGCGTAGTCGGCGACGATGGCCCCCACCCGCTTGAGCCCCTTGCTCTGGACGTACTGCAGGATGGGGCCGACGACCATCGGCGCGGCGGGCAGGCAGGTGCGGAAGGTGTACCGGCTGGCCGGGGTGAGGATCTTGCCCGATCCGGCCTTCACCAGGAACAGGGGGACCTTGTTCTGCTCCGCGATCCGCGCCGTGGCCAGCGCGACGTCGCTCGAGATGACCCCGCCGACCGCCACGACGCCTTCCCGCTCGATCAGCCGCTCGATCCCGCGGGTGCCTTCCTCGCCCTTGGACTGGTCGTCGGCCGTCACCAGCTCGAGCTTGCGGCCGTTGACGCCGCCGGCCTGGTTGACCTCGTTCACGGCGAGTTGCATCCCGCCGCGCACCTGCACGCCCCAGGGCGTGAAGTTGCCCGTCAGCGAGGTGAGCATGCCGACGCGGATCGGCTTGCCGCCACCCCCGCCGGTCCCGTTCCCGCCGCCGCCACACGCCGCCAGCAGCAGAGCTACCAGTAAGCCAGAGAACAGCCTGACCGTAGAACGGCGCCTCATCGTCTCCTCCACTCCCGCAGGCTTCCGCCGCGAATGGCGGCCCAGGTCCGCCGGATGGGTCGGCCGCGAGGGAGCATACAACGGACTGACCGGTCAGTTGAACAGCTCCCGCGCTCCCGCCAGCCTCAGGTCAGGACGGCGTTCGCGTGCTTGGCATCGACCGGTGGGTGGGTTCCTGTGGTACGGCCCGACGCCGGGCACCTCGTTCGCGGGCCTGGCGCGGACGGTGACCACCGGCGGCACCACCACCGCAGCGCCGTTCCCGATCTCGCTCACGCACAACGGGGTCAGGCGCGACGCCAACGGCGCGGTGGTCCAGACCCGGCCCATCTGCCCGTACCCCGAGGTCGCAGCCTACAAGGGTCACGGCGACCCGGCGGCGGCGTCGAACTTCGCCTGCCGACGGCCAGGAAGAACTGAAATCGGTCACGCCTGACGGTCCCTGGAGCGCTGCGGGGCTGCCACGCCGGCTGCGGCCCTCGAGGGCCGCAGCCACAGCGACGCCTGGGTCGGCTGCATGGTCTGGTCGACCACCGCCAGCAGCTCGGCGGCCAGGGTGTCCAGGTCGACGTGCTGGCGCAGCCGGGCGCTGAACGCGGCGATGGTGCGCTCGGCGTCGTAGCGGCGCCGGTCGAAGCGGCGGTCGACCAGCTCTTGGACGCGGCGGCGGGCGGGCTGGAACAGCGCCGCGACCGCCAGGGTGGCGGCGGCGACGACCCAGGCGGGCTCGCCGCCGACGCCGCCGAACAGCTGCGCGGGCAGCACCACGGTGGCGGCGTAGGCGGCGGCGAGCAGGACGGTGAGCAGGCCGTAGGCGAGGGTGCGGCTGACGATGCGGTCCAGGTCGTACAGGCGGTAGCGCAGGACCGCCGCGCCGGTCGCCAGCGGCAGCACCGCCAGGCAGATCCCCGCCGCCAGGACGACCAGGACCACCGCCGTGGCGTTCAGCGCCACGCCGACCAGGACGACCGCCGCCAACGGCACCATCATGGCGGCCGCGAACGCGATCCAGCGCAGCTGCTGGCGCTCCACCCCGCTGGCGCGGCGGAAGCGCACCACCAGCGACCAGGCCCCGACCGCCAGGCCGCCGGCCGCGGTCGCGAACGCCAGGGCGATCGCGGCCGTCACCGTGCCGGCGAGGGCGGGGATCGTGACGGGGTCGACGACCGGCTGGTAGGGCGCGACCACCAGGCCGGGCCCGACCGTCAGCGCCGCGAGGAAGACCACCGGCGCGGCCGCGGCCACCACGGCCCACCAGCGCCAGCGCGGCGAGGGTGGCGACCCGCTCGGGGTGAGCAGCAGCACCAAGCCGACGCAGACGAACCCCAGGTAGATGGTCGCGGGGCTGTAGACAGCCGCCCAGCGGGCGGCCGGGAGCGCGCCGGGCCGGGCGACCAGCCCGTAGCGCGCGTAGCCGTCGACCACGCCCGACGCCGTCACCGACAGCCCCAGCGCCAGCAGCAGCCAACCGACCGGGTGGCGCGGCCGGCGGCCGGCCAGCAGCGCCCCGACCGTCACCGCGACCAGCGCGGCGAGCACGTCGGGGACGGTGCTGGCGTCGAGCTGGGTCAGGTCGGGCCGGCCAGCCTCGCGCAGCACGTGGTCGAACCAGGGGATGACGGCGACGCCGAGGATCGCCAGTGCCCATAGCGCCCATGCCGCCACGCCCGGCCACCGGCCCCGCCGCGCACCTCTGGCGGCAGGGCTCATTGCCAGGATCGCCGCCGCATGTGCCCTCCGGTTCCGGCCACCACCACGAGCCTCGTCGGTCACCCGCCAGCGTGACCGCTGTCCGTCCCGGAAGCGTTACGGTCGGAGCGCCATGCTCGGCGGGTGGTGGTGACAGCTGCTGGCGCGGCGCGCGACATGGGCCTCCACCATGTACGCTTGGCGCTCCCGGAGGGTGGGCGTTGCCGGGTGAGGTGGGGGCAGGTCTGCGGCCGGGTTGTTCGCCCGGCGCCGCCAAGGTAGGGAGGCTGCCGTCATGGGATGGCTCGGCTACATCATCAGCCTGATCATCACCGGACTGATCGTCGGCGCGCTGGCGCGCCTGGTGGTGCCCGGCCCCAACCCGATGAGCATCCTTGCGACGATCGGCGTGGGGATCGCGGGAGCGCTGGTTGGGGGCTTGATTGCCGGCGCCATCGGCGCGGGCTGGCTGATCGCGATCATCCTGGAGGTCGCGCTCTCGGCGTTGCTCGTGTACTTCCTCACCAGTCGCAGGACCGCCGCGTAGCATCGGCCCGCGGCGGGGCCGCCGAGGACGCCATCACGCGTCGACCGCGGCTTGCCCGGCGTGCGGCGAGGAGAGCCTGCACGACCGCCTGGTCCTGCGCGACCCCGAGGGGAGGGAGGTCGCGCAGGTGTCCCGCAAGCTGGTCGCGCTGCGGCAAGCGAAGGTCATCGTCCGCCGGTCCGGTCGGGTGGGGCGGTGTGCCCGACGATCGCGCGGACGATGGTCTCCCAGTCGGCCCGGTCCACGCCATGGCCGGCTCCCTCGAGCGTCAGCAGCCGCGCGCCGGGAATCTCGTCGGCCAGCGCCTTGCCGTGCGCGAGCGGGAACATCGGATCCGCGCTGCCGTGGATCACCAGCGTCGGCACGTCGATCGAGGACAGGGGCCCGCGCGAGCGTCCGTCGTCCGGGATGGCCTCGTGGTTCTGCGCGGCAGCGACGTCGCGCGCCCGCTCGACGTCGTGGCGCACAAGCTCGCGCGCTGCGGCCTCGTCGAACGGGCGCTGGCCGCCCGCGAGCATGCGCGAGTAGTCGACGAGGTACTCGATCACCGACTCGGCATCCGACCAGTCGACCTTCGCCGTCGCCACCAGCCGCGTGAACTCCCCGGTCGGCGGCGGGAGCGCACGCTCGCCGGGCAGCGCGGGCGAGGTGCTGATGAGGACGAGCGAGCGGACGCGATCGGCGAAGCCGAGCGCGAGCAGCTGCGCGAACGCCCCACCCGCCGAGACGCCGACCACGTGCGCGGCCGGGATGCCATAGGCGTCGAGCACGCCCGCCGCGTCGGCGACCAGGTCAGCGCCGGTGTACTCGGGGCGGCCCGGCTCGTAGGTGACCGATCGGCCGGTGTCGCGATGGTCGTAGCGGACCACGAACCGCCGGGCGCCGGCGAGCATCCGGCAGAAACCCTCCTCCCACCAGAGCATCGACGAGCCAACGCCCGTGACCAGCAGGACCGGCGGATCGGCCGGGTTGCCGAAGGGCTCCGTGCAGAGCTCGACCCCGTTCGCCTTCACCATGCGCTCGGCCACGTACGCTCCTCCTCCTCGACGCGGTGCCGCCGCTGCGTCCTGGCGTGGCTCCTCTCCGCAACGGTGGACGCCGCTCGATCGGGCTGACAAGGTACAGGGGCGTCGTGCTGGAGGCCGCGTTCTAGGGCCGCAGCCAAGCGACCCCTGGGTCGGCTGCATGGTCTGCTCGACCACGCCGAGCAGCTCGGCGGCCAGGGTGTCGAGGTCGACCTGCTGGCGCAGCCTGGCGCTGAACGCCCCGACCGTGGCCGTGCTCACGGCCCCGTCGGGCGGGTCGGACGGCCGCGCCTATTGCCATGGTCGCCAGCGCATGCCTGCCCTCCGGGTTCCGGTCACCGTCACGAGCCTCGTGTGGGTCACCGGCCAGTGTGGCCACCGCCCTTCCGGGGAGCGTTACGGACCGCGAGCATCAGCCGGGTCAGGGCGGCGGCTCCTCGGCCGCCGCTCGGGTGGTGCGCTTGCGCTGCTCGCGCAGGCGTTGCCGGGCTGATCCCCGGGTCGCCTGCATCTCCACCGCCTCGACGCCGGCGGCCAGGCCCCACGGCGGCATGTTGACGTAGACCCCCTCCCAGCTGCCAGGGCTGGCCAGGTAGGTCTCGTGCCACAGGCCCATGGCCTCGTCGCCGAGCGCCTCCCGCAGGTACCGCTGCCACGGCTTGCGGTGGGGGAGGCGGTGGTCGCGCGCCCAGGCGTCCAGGGCGTCGAACGACTCCCAGTACTGCACCGCGACCAGGGTGCGCCCGGCGCGGTACACCCGCCCGCCGAGGAAGCCGCGCTCCGGGTGGGCGTCGAGGTCGCGCAGGACGCCGCGGAGCACCCGCAGGCCCCAGACGAAGCGGGGCAGCCCGCGCAGCCGGTTGAGCCGCATGCCGAACACGAACACGGCGAACGGCTCGTCCCGCCTGGCCATCCAGCGGCCGGTCTGCACCTTCCGTGATCTGCTGTCGCTCTTCCGTGTTCTCATCGTCTTCCTGGTCGAAGCGGTACCACCTGGACGGCGTCCCCGGCCTGCGCCACACCAGTCTCGCCGATGGGGCGGCCTGGTTGCGCCGGGCCAGTGGAGGCTTGCAGCATGGCCAGCATGGAGGCCCAACAGCGGGCAGTGCCCGTCTGGATCGTACTGTTCGATCGCCTGGTTGCGCGGTGGCTGTTCGCGTTCATCGCGCTGTCGGCGCTCGGCCTCGGGCTGCTGGCCGCCCTGAGCCACGGGTGGGTGCACCTGGTGCTGAGCCTGCCGGGGCACCTGCTGGCCGCCGTGGTCGCCGGCACGGTCGCCCTGCTCACGCGCTCGTCGACGCGGCGGCGCAGCGCGACCACCTGCCTGCTCGGCGACGTGGTCGCGGTGGTGCCGAACCTGTTCGGGGTGGGCGGGCAGCAGTGGCGCGGCTTGCTGACCTGCGTGCTGCTGCTGCCGATGTTCGCGCCCGCGACCCGCCGGGCGCTCGGTTCGGAGCCGGTCGATGCCGTCGCCGGCGACGTCCCGCCGACGCCCGAGGTCGTGGCGGCCCGCAGCGACGTGGCCGCGCAGGTCCCGGCGGCGCAGGTCCACGACTTCCAGCGGCCGGTGCTGCTGCTCAACCCGCGGTCTGGCAGCGTCCAGGCGATCCGCGGCCAGCTCCTGGAGGCCGCCGGCCGCTACGGCGTCGGGGTGCGCGAGGCCGCCACGCCCACCGGGCTCGTCGCGCTCGCCCGCGAGGCGGTCGCCGGCGGCGCCGACGTGCTCGGCGTGGCGGGCGGGGACGGCTCGCTGGCGGCGGTCGCCGCCGTGGCGATCGAGGCCGGGCTGCCCTTCGTGTGCGTCCCGGCCGGCACCCGCAACCACTTCGCCCGCGACGTCGGGCTGGACCGCACCGACCCGGCCACGGCGATCGAGGCGTTCGTCGCCGGCCCGGAGCGGCGCGTGGACGTCGCCACGGTGGGGGGGCGGCTGTTCCTCAACAACGCCGCCATCGGCGTCTACGCCGCGCTCGTGCACGAGCCGAGCTACCGCGACGACTGGCTGGGGGCGCTCGGCGGGGTGCTCGAGAACGTGCTCGAGCGCGACGCCCTGCCGGTGCCCGTCAGCTTCCGCGACGGCTCCGGCAACCACTGGGACGAGGTGCTGATCCTGTTCGTCAGCAACAACGCCTACCCGCTGACCGGCCTCGGCGGCCGGCCACGCCTGGACGCGGGCACGCTGGAGGTATCGGCGTTGCGCCGCACCGAAGGACAGGAGCTCGGCCGCGCGCTCGAGAACCTGTTCAACAGCCGCTACCAGGCGGGGCAGGGCTGGGCGCGCTGGACCGCTGCGAGCCTCGAGGTCGACTCGCCCAGCGGCAGGCTGGAGGTCGGCATCGACGGCGAGCCGGTCGAGCTCGACACCCCGGTCGAGTTCAAGGTCCACGCGGGCGCGCTGCGCGTGCTGCTCCCAACGTCCCGACCCGCAACCGGGCGGCCGTCGCCGTCCAGGTCCCCGGCGCCGCGGCGCCGCGTGCTGGCCATCGCTTCCACTCCCGAAGGGCGCGCCGCGCAGGTCGCCGGGCTCGTGCGGCTGGGCCGCCTGCTCGGCCGGGTCGGCGAGCGCGAGTTCGGGCCCGCCCGGGACGAGCACGGCAGGCCCGTGGCCCCGCGCCGGCAGCGCCGCCCCGGTCCCTGATCCGCCGCCGCCGGACGTCCGCGTGCCACCGGCCCCTCCGGCTGCGTCATTCCAGCGGTTGGCGGGCGATGGAGGGTGGTTCGCGTCCGGCGAGGAACCAGCCGACGGTCGCGGCGGTCAGGGGCGGGCCGAGCAGCGTGGTGTAGACCCGCCCGACGTTGAGCGGCCAGACCTCGCCGGTCCTGGACTCGAACTCCTACCCGTCCGAGGGCGTGCGCTGCCTGGGCTGCAGGCGGTTCTCCTCGGGCATGAGGAACCGCTCGAAGCTCCTGCCGTCCACGTCGACGAACCGGTACCGACCGGCCAGCGTGGCGACCTGGAATCCCTCGCCGCTGAGCGCCAGCACGCCGGGATCGGCGGCGAGGTGGGCGACGGCCCTGCCCACGTACTCCGGGGAGTGCGCCTGCGGCGGCGGCTCCATCTTGGCGGCGGCAAACGCCGCCACCACCGCCTCGGTGCGCGTGAACCCAGGGTAGACACCCACCACGGCGATGCCGTGCGGACGAAGCTCGTGGGCGAGCGTCGCCACGAGCCTGCTGGTGGCGAACTTGGACAGGTCGTAGGGGAGGTTGCCGAGGTAGAAGGCGGGGTCGTCCCAGCCGCCCGTGAACGCGACCAGGCCGTGTCGCTGCTCGAGCAGCAGCGGCGCGGCAAACCAGGCGGTCGTCAGCTGCAGGCGCAGCCCTGCCTCGAACATCGTCTGCCAGCGGGACAGCGGCTGCTCCCAGAACGGCGCGCCGAAGGTTCGGTAGTCGTGGTCGGCGTACCCGCCCCAAGCGTTCGCCACCACCAGGTCGAGCCGGCCCGCTTCCTCGCGGACACGGGCGAACAAGGCTTCCACCTGCCGGTCGTCGGCGTGGTCGGTCCTGACCGGGATCCCGCGTCCACCGCGGGCGCTGACCTCCGCGGCCGTCTCGGTCACGGTCGAGCGACCCGTGACGTAGACGGTGGCGCCGGCGTCGCCGAGCGCGAGCGCGATTCCTCGGCCAACGCCGCGCGTCGCGCCGGTGACGACCGACACCGTCCGATCCAGCCGTGGAGGGGTCCAGCGCATCGCAGCATCGTACTGGAAGGTTCCTTGAACTATGTGCAAGCCGATGCCAGGTGCCCTATCTTCGGCGCATGCCGCGCGAGACGCTGACCCGCGAGCAGATCGTCGAGGCCGCCATCGACCTGCTGGACGCCGAAGGCCTGGAAGGCCTCAACATGCGCGCGCTGGGCCGGCGGCTGGGCTCGGCGGCCACCGCGGTCTACTGGCACGTGGGCAGCAAGGACGACCTCGTCGCCCTCGCCGGCGACCAGGTGTGGGGCGAGGTCGCGCTGCCCGACCTGACCGCGACCGGCTGGCGGACGGCCGCCACGCGGATGGCCGCCGACCTGCACGCGATGCTCACCCGCCACCCCTGGCTGGTGCGGGCCTTCGGCGCCCACGTGGTGTTCGGCCCCGGCAAGGCCCGCCACGACGACCACAGCCTCGCCATCTACGAGGCGGCCGGGTTCCCCGGCGCGCAGGCCGGCCAGGCAATGGCCACCGTCTTCACCTTCGTGCTCGGCAACGCCCTCGGCCCGGCCGCGGTGGCCTCGCTCACCAGGAAGCTCAGCCGCGGTGGCGGCAACGCCGAGGAGCTGATCCGCGACCGCATGGCGAAGGCCAGCGAGATCGCGACGCAGTTCCCGCGGCTGCGCGCCAGCCTCGGAACGACCGCCGCCGACTACGCCGCGGCACCCGAGGACACCTTCGAGTTCGGCCTCGAAGCCATCCTCGACGGCCTGGAAGCCCAACTCCGCCGTACGCCAGCCGACCGAGGCTGAGGCGGACCCGCGTCGATCCCGAGGATCGTAGCCCCCCACGGGGCTGTCGTATCGCTGCGGTAGCTTGCCCACGCCGAGGCCCGACGAAGGAGGGACGATGCCCGACCACGAAGCGTTCTACCTGGCCGAGCCGTCCCCCCCTGGGCGCGCCGGGGTGGTGGTGGCACACGACTGGTACGGGCTGCTGCCGCACGTCCGCACCGCCTGCGACGAGCTGGCCAAGGCGGGCCTGGTCGCCATCGCCCCCGACTTCTACGGCGGCCGCTCCACCACCGACCCGGGGCAGGCCGACGCCATCCAGCAAGCCACCGGGGCCATGGCCACCGCCCAGGGACGGGCACGGCTGGATGCCGCCACCGCCCGCCTGCGCGAGCGCACCGGCGGCGGGCCCGTCGCCGGCCTCGGCTACTCCATGGGCGGGTTCCACACCCTGCTCCAGGCCACCACCGGGGCCTACGACGCGATCGCCGTCTACTACGCCACCCTGGAGCCCGAGCAGGCCGCCAGCATCCGCTGCCCGGTCCTGCTCCACATGGCCGAGGAGGACGAGTTCGACCCGCGCGAGACCTACGAGGGGTTCGCCGCCGCCCTCCAGGCCGCCGGCACCGAGGTGCGGTCCTACGCCTGGCCGGCCACCGAGCACTCGTTCGCCAACGGCGACGTCGCCCTGTACGCCCCGGCGCCGGCCGCGGAAGCCTGGTCGATCACGGTCCAGTTCCTCCGCGACCACCTGGGATCGCCGTAGACCACTGCTCCGCGTCGTCGCGGGACCTATGATGCTCGCCACGATGAAGGACCAGGAACGTCCGGGTCCCTCGCTCGAGCTGGGGACGGCCCGGGTGGAGGCGTTCAGCGACGGCGTCATGGCGGTGATCATCACGATCATGGCGTTCGAGTTGCGCGCCCCGCGGGGCGCGACCTTGGCCGCCGTCCGCGACCAGGTGCCGGGCCTGCTCGTGTACGTGCTGAGCTTCGTGATCCTGGGGATCTACTGGAACAACCACCACCACCTGCTGCGCGTCGCCGACCGGGTCAGCGGCGCGGCGATGTGGGCGAACCTGTTCCTGCTGTTCTGGCTGTCGCTCATCCCGGTGCTGACCGAGTGGCTCCGGGACGAGTACCGCCACGCGCTTCCAGCCGCCGCGTACGGCGCGGTGGCGCTCGCCGCGGGGTGCGCGTACGCGATCCTGGTACGAACGCTCATCCGCGCCAACGGCCGCGACTCGGCGCTGGCGGAGGCCATCGGGTCCGACGTCAAGGGGTACGGGTCGCTGGTGCTGTACGCCGCGGGGGTCGGGCTTGCCTTCGTCAGCCCGTGGATCTCGTACGCGCTCTACGCGGCCGTGGCGCTGATCTGGTTCGTGCCGGACCGCCGCTTCGTCCGCGCGTAGCCGACCGGTCGCCGGGCTCGTTCACCCGATGCTCGCCTGCGCGTGACAAGCCCGTGACGGCGGCTGGGCACTCTGTGAAGATGTTCACAAAGGATGCGATGGCGTTGCCGTGGCAGCGGGCGGCCCAGCTGCGCGCCCGGCGCCTGGGCCGCCCCTCCTGGGTCGCCTACCGGGGTCGCGGCACCCTTCTGGGCTGGCGCACGGCCAAGACCACGCTGGCCGCGGTCCTGGCCTACGAACTGGCCAGGTGGCTGCTGGGCGACCAGGTCCCGCCGCTGCTGGCACCCCTGACCGCCCTGCTGGTGGCGCAGCTCACCATCTTCGAGACGGTCAAGAGCGGGCTGGAGCGGGTCGGCAGCGTCGTCGCCGGCGTCCTGGTCGCCGTGCTGCTGTCGAAGGTTGCGGGACTCTCCTGGTGGAGCCTTGGGATCGCGACCTTCGCCTCGCTGGTGATCGGCCAGCTGCTGCACCTTGGCGAGCACCAGCTCGAGGTGCCGATCAGCGCGATGCTGGTGCTCGCCGTGGCCGGCCAGGCCCAGAGCGCCGCCGAGGGGCGCGTCCTGGAGACGCTGATCGGTGCCGGCGTCGGCGTCGGGGTCAACGCCCTGCTCGGACCCCCGGTCTACGTGCAGCCGGCCGGCGACGCGGTCGGTGACCTTGCCGACGACCTGGCCGAGCTCCTCAGGGCGATGGGCGAGGAACTGACCGACGGCTGGTCCAGCGAGCAGGCCCACGGCTGGCTGCGCCGCACCCAGGAGCTGGACGCGCCGCTGCGCGCGGCGGGGACGGCCCTGGTCCGCGGCGAGCAGAGCCTGCGGCTGAACCCGCGCCGCCGGCGCGTCCTGGACGGTGCCACCACCCTGCGGGCGGGCCTCACCGCCCTCGAGCACACCGCCGTCCAGGTCCGCGGGATCTGCCGTGACCTGGCCGACCTTGCCGAGCGCAGCGAGGAGCGGGGGCAGGCCGAGCCCGAGGTCCTCGTCGCGCTCGGCAGGCTGCTGGTCGAGCTGGGCGGCGGCGTGGCCGCCTTCGGCCAGCTCCTCGCCCCGGACGTCGGCGGACCGCCGAGGCCCGCGGTGCCCCTGCGGATCGCGCTGGAGATCGTGCGGACCCACCGCGACGTGCTCGCCGAGCTGATGCTGGTCGACGCGGCCACCGACCCCGAGCTCTGGCACATCCAGGGCAGCCTGCTGGCCAACGTCGACCGGCTGCTGCGCGAGATCGACCTGGAACGCGGTCCCGACGCCCGCCGCGTCCGCCACCGCTGAGCACCAAGCGCAGGGCGGCGGATCCGCTACCCGGAGGAGCGCGGAGGCGCCTTCTCCCAGACCGAGACGTGCTTGGTGCTGTCGCTGGTGAACGGCTCGCGCTTCCAGCCGCTCCAGCGCTCGCGCAGCGTCATCCCGGCGAGCCGGGCCATCAGGTCGAGCTCTGACGGCCACACGTAGCGGAACGGCACCGAGACGACCTCGAGCTGGCCGTCGACGACCGTGTAGTGGTGGGAGATCAGGCCCTGCGACACCACGTCGTACTCGTCGAAGCCGAGCCTGGTGGCGCCCACGTGGAACGCCCGCACGGTCTCCCCTGGCGGGAGCCGCTGCAGCGCCGGGACCCCGACCTCGATCACGAAGCACCCGCCCGGCTCGAGGTGGGCGGCGACGTTCTGGAAGCACGCGACCTGCTCGTCCTGCGTCGTCAGGTTGTTGATCGTGTTGAAGACGAGGTAGGCGACCGAGAACCGGCCGGCGACGGTGGTCGTCGCGAAGTCGCCGACCGTCACCCCGATCCGTTCGGCACCCGGTTTCGCCCGCAGCCTCGCGACCATCGCCTCCGACAGGTCGATCCCGTGCACGCGGACGCCCCGCCGCGCCAGCGGCAGGGCGATCCGGCCGGTGCCGATGCCGAGCTCGAGCGCGGCGCCGCCGGCGGCCAGGTCGGCAAGGAAGTCGACGGCGGGATCGACGGCCTCGGGCTCGAACATGTCGGCGGCCGACTCGTCGTACCGCGCCGCCACCCGCTCGCCGAAGTGGTCCTCGGGCATGGACGTACTCTCTCGCGGCGCGCGCGGTGCCGCGAGAGAGTTTCCCTGCCTGCTGAAGACCAGGTGCAGCCCCCGGGCGGAGCCCGGCGCATTGAAGCTACTGCTCAGTCGCCGGCCAGCTCCTCGGTGGCGTCCTGTCCGGCGCTGGTGGCGCGGCGCAGGAAGTCGGCGAGGAGCTCGAGCTCGGCCTCGCTGTAGCCGGCGCAGAGCCGGTCCATCGCGGTGTTCATCCCCGCGAAGAGGCGCAGCAGGTCGGCACCGCGGTCACGGCGGGCGCGGACGGCGACGGCGCGGCGGTCGGAGGGGTCGCGCTCGCGGGCGATCCAGCCGCCTCGTTCGAGGCGGTCGAGGATGCCGGTCATCGTGGCGGGGTGCAGCCCGGCGCGTCGCGCGAGGGCGCTGGGGCTGAGCGGGCCGTGGCGGCTGATCAGGTCGAGGCAGTCGAGGTCGACGTCCCGCAGGTCGAGGTGCCCGACGACGCGGTGGTTGAGCAGGGACAGCTGGACGCGCAGGTCGCGCAGCGACTCCTTGATCGTCGTGGTCAGCCGGCGCCGGCGCCGCCTCGCGTCCGCGTCCTCAGATACTATGGAACTCATACGATATGATACTCACATGTCGGCCGCGGGCGCGAGCTCGACCGCGACCGCGCGCGCCGCCGCCTCCCGGAGGACCAGCTCCCTGACGCTTCCGGCCCGGCGCAGGTCCGCCTCGCCGACCCGCAGCGCCGCGAGCCGCTCGGGGCCGTCCTCGACGAGGAGCCGGGCCACCTCGCTGCGCTGGGAGCGCCGCTCCGCGGTCTTGGCCTTGCGCACCTCCACCAGGACCGAGCCGACCACGTCCAGCACGGCCGGGTCGGCGCCGTCGACGGCCTCGCGCAGCTCGCCGCTCCGCGGCCAGGGAGCCCGGTGGACCGAGCCGGCCTGCCACCACGACCACACCTCCTCGGTCACGAACGGCAGGAACGGCGCGAACAAGCGCAGCATGACCGACTGGGCGAGCGCCAGCGACGCCTGGGCCGACCGCGCCGCCGCACCCTCGCCGTAGGCGCGCTTCTTCACCAGCTCGAGGTAGTCGTCGCAGAAGCGCCAGAAGAACGCCTCCGTGCGCTCGAGCGCGCGGTGGTACTGGTACTCCCCGAACGCGGCCGTCGCGTCGTCCACCACGGTGGCGAGCTGGGCCAGCATGGCGCGGTCCAGGCCCTCGGTCACCTCGGCCGGCGTGCCGTCGTGCGGGCCGAGCCCCAGGACGAACTTGGCGGCGTTGAGGACCTTGATGGCCAGGCGCCGGCCCACCTTCATCTGCGCCTGGTCGACCGCGGTGTCCGCGCCGGGGGCGCTCCTGCACGCCCAGTACCGGAAGCCGTCCGCGCCGTGCGCCTCGACCAGCGGCATCGGGGTGAGGACGTTGCCCTTGGACTTCGACATCTTCTTGCGGTCGGGGTCCAGGATCCAGCCGTTGATCAGCGCGTGCCGCCACGGCAGGACGCCGTGCTCCAGCTCCGAGCGCAGCACGGTGGAGAACAGCCAGGTGCGGATGATCTCCGGTCCCTGCGGCCGCAGGTCGCACGGGAAGACGCGCGAGAACAGCTCGTCGTCCTCCTCCCAGCCGCCGGCGATCTGGGGGGTGAGCGACGACGTCGCCCAGGTGTCCATCACGTCGGGGTCGCTGACGAAGCCGTCGCGCTTACCCCGCTGCGACTCGTCGTAGCCGGGCGGCGCGTCGGCCTGCGGATCCACCGGCAGCACCGCCTCGTCCGCCAGGATCGGCGCGTCCCAGTCGGGCTTCCCGCCGCCGTCCACCGGGTACCAGACCGGGAACGGCACGCCGAAGTAGCGTTGCCGGCTGACCAGCCAGTCGGTGTTGAGCCCGTCGACCCAGTGCTCGTAGCGCCGGCGCATGAAGTCGGGGTGCCAGACCAGCTCCCGCCCCCGCCGGGTCAGCGCCTCGCGCAGCACCGGGTCACGGGCGCCGTTGCGGACGTACCACTGCCGGCTGGTGACGATCTCCAGCGGACGGTCGCCCTTCTCGTAGAACCTGACCTCGTGGGTGATCGGCCGCGGGGCGCCGACGAGGTGGCCGGCGGCGCCGAGCAGCTCGACGGTGCGCCGCCGCGCCGCCGCGACGGGCCTGCCGGCCAGCTCGGCCCAGGCATCCGCGCCGGCGCCGGCGAGCCAGCCGGGCGCCTGCTCCTGGAAGCG
>DASUZB010000088.1:0-79950 GCA_036377075.1 Actinomycetes bacterium
CGCCCTGGTAGGCCAGGACGCCGACCGTGGGTGCGTCGCCCATGCGGCTACCAGCCGCGGTCGGCCAGCCGCTCGCCCTCGGGCACGGCGGCGATCCCGACCATCGGCTCGCCGAGCCCGCGCGACACCTTGGCCCCGATCTCCGGGTCGCGGAAGAAGGTGGTCGCCTCCACGATCGCCCGGGCCCGCCGGGCCGGGTCGCCGGACTTGAAGATGCCCGAGCCGACGAACACCCCTTCGGCGCCCAGCTGCATCATCAGGGCGGCGTCGGCCGGGGTGGCGATGCCGCCGGCGGTGAACAGCACCACCGGCAGGCGGCCCTCGGCGGCGACCTCGGCGACCAGCTCGTAGGGGGCGGCCAGCTCCTTGGCGGCCGCGAACAGCTCGTCGCCGCGGAGCCCGTGCAGGCGGTTGATGCCGCCGGCGATGGCGCGCATGTGGCGCACGGCCTCGATCACGTTGCCGGTGCCGGCCTCGCCCTTGGAGCGGATCATGGCCGCGCCCTCGGAGATCCGGCGCAGGGCCTCGCCGAGGTTGGTCGCCCCGCACACGAACGGCACCGTGAACCGCCACTTGTCGACGTGGTGCTCCTCGTCGGCCGGGGAGAGCACCTCGGACTCGTCGACGTAGTCGACCCCGAGCGCCTCGAGCACCTGCGCCTCGACGAAGTGGCCGATGCGGGCCTTGGCCATCACCGGGATGCTGACCGCGTGCATGATCTGCTCGATCAGCGCCGGGTCGCTCATGCGCGCGACGCCGCCCTGGGCACGGATGTCGGCCGGGACCCGTTCCAGCGCCATCACCGCGACGGCCCCGGCGTCCTCGGCGATCTTGGCGTGCTCGGCGGTGACGACGTCCATGATGACGCCGCCCTTGAGCATCTCTGCCAGGCCGCGCTTGACCCGGCCCGTCCCGGTGGCGTGGTTCGTCGCGCTCATGCGAAGCTGCTCCTCCGCCCCGCCGGGCGCGGCGGCGCCGTCAGGGCATCACGTCAAGGTTTTCCGTGCTCAGGGGTGTTCTCCTGGCGTTTCAGGCTACGCCAAGGCGACCTGGGCCTTCAACGCACGACCGCGGGGGGCTCCGCCCCCGCATACCCCCGAAACCCGAACGCCGGGGGGGAGCCGTTGGGCTCCCCCCGGGTGAGCAACCTCTACGACACAGCAGCTACAGCACGGCTGCCAGGGCGTCGACCACGCCGAAGCCGTAGAAGCCGTTGTGCTCGAGGGTGCCCTCGCACAGGGCGTTGAACGACGGGTCGCGGCCCTCGCTGGTGTAGGTCTGCAGCGGCGGGGTCGGGCAGGGGGTGTCCTCGGCGGTCGCCTCGAGGATCCGCTCGGTTGTGGCGGGGTTCAGGGTGAGGCCTCCGTGGCGCGTGTCGCGGTGGCCGTGCGCGCTGACCACCAGCGCCGCGACCCCGGCGGCGTGCGGCGAGGCCATCGAGGTGCCCTGCAGGTACTGGTAGTAGGCGCAGACGCTGCCCTTGCAGTCACGCACCACGTCGGGGATGGTCGGCACCCCGTTGGGGTCGAGGAACGGCGCGACCACGTCCTTCGGCGCGGTCGAGAGGATCTCGTTCTCCACCACCCGGAACTGCGGGCTGCCGAAGAAGTCGCGGAACCATCCGCCAGGGGCGGAGACGTCGGCGCCCTCGATGCCGTAGGTGGAGTAGTCGGCCTTGCGCCCGCTTGGCCCCAGCGCGGTCGTCGAGATGACGCCGTTGGTCTCGGTCGGCACGTCGATGCAGGAGTTGTCGACCGTGCGGGTCTTGGCGGTGCCGGGCGGGAAGTCGGGGCTGGTGGTGTCGGTGGTCGGCTTGCCGAGGTCGATGTGCTCGTTGCCGTAGGCGGCCACGAAGGTGACGCCTCGGGCGCGGGCGAAGTCCACCGCCAGCTGGGTGGCGGCGATGATGGTGCGCTGCTCGATCTGCTCCTGCGGCGAGTCGGCCGGGTTGGCGGCGCAGTTGAACAGCCACGGGTCGGTGAAGAAGCTCATGTTCACCACGTCGATGCCGACCTGGCCGGCGTAGACCATGGCGTTGATGGTGGCGTCGAGGAAGAAGAAGCCGGAGTCCTGGCCCGCGCGGATGTTGACGAGGCCGACGTCGGGGGCCACGCCGGAGACGCCGAGGCCGTTGATGGCCGCGCCGATGATCCCGGCGACGTGGGTGCCGTGCCCGTCCTCGTCCACGTCCGCCGGGTCGTTGCAGGAGTGGTCGGGCTCGTCCTCGCAGGGGCCGTCGATCAGCGGGATGTCGGTGGTGAAGTTGCGGCTCAGCCTGCGGTTGAAGTTGCGGGCGAGGTCAGGGTGGCTGCCGTCGATGCCGGTGTCCATGACCCCCACCAGCACCCGGTGGCTCCCCTTGTCGATCCGGTAGGAGCCGCTGGTGGTCGCGTTGACCATGCGCATGCCCCACTGCAGGTGCGCCAGGGGCTCGGCGTCCTTGACGGCGGCGGCGTCCTTGACGAGCTTGCCCTTGGCCTGGCCGCGGGCCTCCTTCTCGACGTCGAGGGACTTGCGCGACAGGTGCGGCACCGCGCCGATGGCGCGGTTGCGGGCGGCGCCGGCCACGCCGGCCTTGCCGCTGACCGCGGCGATGAAGTCGGCCCGGTCGCTGCGCACCGTGGCCATGCCGATGGCGCTGTTCTCGTGCAGCACCGTGCCGCCGGCGGCCTTGATCGCGGCCTTGGCGGCCCCGGCGGCGGCGGTGCTCTTGTAGAGCACCACGTACTCGCCGGTGGCGGACTGCAGGTTGGCCTGTTGGGTGGAGGTGGTCTGGGCGCCGGCTCCGACCGGGACGGCGAGTGCGCCGGCGACGGTGGCGGCCAGCGCGCATAGCAGGAGTCTCCGCACGGGCGTCTCCCCCTGGGGGTCTCGTCCCGGGCGCGCCGCTGCGCCCGGGTTGCCGGCGGAGCATACGAACCGGACGATTCCGCGTCCAGATCAGATTGATCCGTTTCGCCTCATCGCAAATGAGCCGACCACCCATAGCCCAGCAGGATCCCGCCGCAGCAACCCGGGGCCCAAGCAGGGATCCCGCCGCAGAACCCGATGGGGGGGTCCGGTGGGGGAGCTGTCTCGGGCTCCCCCCCGGATCGATCAGAGCTCGCGCAGGGCGTCGACGCGCTCGTCGAGCGGGGGGTGGGTGGGCGGCGTCCCGGGGATGGCGGGCTCGGGCGCGACCGTCCAGAGGTGGTCGAGGCCGGGGCGGCCGGGCAGCGGGCCGGCGGTCGCGGTGAGCTTGCGCAGGGCGCTCGCCAGGCCGGGCGGGTAGCGGGTGAGGTAGGCGGCGCTCTGGTCGGCGTCGAGCAGGCGCCTGGGCTGGGCGCCGAGCCGCAGCAGCGGCGGCGCCAGCGGCGCGAGCAGCGCCGCCGCGGCGGCCCGGGCACCCCCGCCGCCGCGCTCGCGCAGCAGGCCCGGCAGCCCGCCGAGGACCACCGTGGCGCTGGCGAGGCGGGCGCCGCGGCTGCGGATGTGGGCCAGCTCGTGGGCGACGACGCCTTCCAGCTCGACCCGGTTGAGCACGTCGAGCAGGCCGCCGGTCACCACGATCGCGCTGTGGGCGGGGTCGCGGCCGACGGCGAAGGCGTTGGCGGTGGCGCTGTCGACCAGGTACAGCCTCGGGACCGGCAGCCCGGCCTTCTGGCAGAGGCCCTCGGCGAGGTTGTGGAGGCGTGGCTGGCGCTCCGGGTCGGACAGGCTGGCGGCGACCCGCTGCAGCGCGAGCTGCTCCCCGAGGCCGGGTACCAGGTTGGTGAGCAGCACCGCGGCGGCCAGCCCCACGCCGAGGCCGATGCCCGGCCAGGCGGCGCCGCCACCGGCGAGCAGCGCCAGCAGCACGCCGAGCAGCAGCCCGAGTAGCGCGAGCACGGTCGTGACCAGCAGTACCTGCAGCAGCCAGGCGCGGCGGTTGCGCTGCACCTGCTCGGCGACCAGCAGGGCGGGCGGCGAGCTGGACGCCATCGGCATGGCGGTGGTCGTGGCCGGGAGCATCAGGGCAGCAGGAAGGCGCCGACCCAGACCCCGAAGACCATGCAGCCGACCAGCAGCGCGACCGGGGTGAGGCTGCCGTAGCGGCGCCCGGCGAGGCCCGGCTCGCCCTCGTCGCCGGCGCGGACGTTGCGGTTGACCTTGCCGAGCAGGGGCAGCACGAGGGCCAGCAGCACCCCGTGGGCGATGCCGATCAGCGCCCCCCAGCCGACGTAGGTCGCCGAGTGGATCTGCTCGAAGGCGTAGCGGTAGCCGAGGGCGAGGACGGCGCCGAGCACGACCTGGAAGACCACGCCGTAGATGTAGACCATCCCGGAGGTGTCCCTCGCCAGCAGGCCGCCCTCGAAGCGGAGCAGGTCGAGCCTGGTCAATCCCAGGCCGAGGAAGCCCGCGTACACGGTCGCCATCACGATCGCCCCGACGATCCCGCCCCACAGGGCCGCTGCCACGTCCACTCCGACTTCCTCCTGGATTCAGATCTCGACGGCCGCGAGTCTACCCCGACCGCCCGGCGCTCAGCGGCGCTGGCGCGCCGCTTCTTCGTAGACGGCGGCGACGTCCTTGGCGACCACCGGCCAGGCGTAGCGCTCGGCGGAGGCCCGCGCCACCTCGGCGAGGGCCGCCCGCCGGGCGGGGTTGTCCAGCAGCGAGCCCAGCGCCCGCGCCAGCGCCTCGGGGTCGCGCGGCGGCACCAGCAGCCCCTCGTGGTCGTCGCGCACCAGGTCACGGTAGCCGCCGATGTCCGAGCAGACCACCGGCAGGCCCATCGCCATCGCCTCCACCAGCACGTAGCCGAAGGACTCGCCGCCGAGCGACGGCGCGCAGAACAGGTCGGCCGAGGCGTAGTACGAGGGCAGGTCGGCCTGGGGCACCGAGCCGACGAAGACCACGTCGGGCCGCAGCCGCGGCGGCACCATCGCCATCGTCTTCTCCTGCTGCCGCTTGTGGTCGCGGCCGACCACCAGCAGGCGCAGGCGCGGGTGCGTCGTCTTCAGGCGCAGGAACGCGCGCACCAGGTAGGCGAGGCCCTTGCGGGGCTCGAGGCGGCCGACGAACAGGATCGTCCCCTCGGCGCCGGCGAAGCCGGACAGCGGCTCGTGGTGGGCGTAGAACTCGGCGCCGATGCCGTTGGGCACCACCGTCATGGCGCCGGCGAAGTGCCGCTGCCAGGTGTCGCGCGCCGCCGCCGAGACGGCGATCCGGGCGGCCAGCCGCTCCCAGGCGCGGCGCAGCAGCGGGCTGCCGGCGCGCAGGGCGAGCGAGCGGCCCAGGTTGGCGTGGAAGGTCCCCACCACCGGCACGTCCGCCTGCACCACGCCGAGCAGCCCGACGCTCGGCGACAGGGGCTCGTGCACGTGCAGCAGGTCGTAGTGGCCGGCGGCGAGGGCGTGGCGGACCCGCAGCGCCGCCCGCGGCCCGAACGCGATGCGGGCGACCGAGCCGTTGTAGGGCACCGGCAGCGAGCCGCCGAGGCCGACGAGGTGCTCGTCGGCCACTGGCCGCTCGGCGGGCGCGAGCACGTCCACCTGGTGGCCGAGGCCGCGCAGCTCCGCGGCGAGGCCGCGGACGTGGGCGCCGACCCCGCCAGGCACGGTCCACTCGTAGGGGCAGACGATCCCGATCCGCATCGCCGGCCCGTCAGGAGGTGGTCGCACGGTCCGCCGGCGGCACTGACGGCTCGCCCGCCGTCACTTGCGGGTCGCTCTCCTCGCGGAGGAGCGGACGGGGCTGGGACCACCGGCGCGAGTCGCCTGCCGTACCGTGAGGGTCGTCCTCCCTGCGGGGCATCCGGCGCCAGTAGCGGCTGAGCACGTGCCACTGCTCGGGGGCGCGCGCGATCAGCTGCTCGAACTCGGCCGCGAGGCGGCGGGTGAGCTCGATCGCGTCGGCGCGCGCGTCACCGCTCGGCGTGGCCTCCAGCGGCGGCTTGCACACCGCCAGCCAGTGGCCCCGGCGGCCCTGGTAGACGGCGCACGGCAGCACCAGCGCGCCGGTCTTGAGGGCGAGCGACGCCGGGCCGCCCGGCAGCGTGGTCGGCGCGCCGAACATGGTCACCGGCAGGCCGCCGCCGGTGAGGTCGCGGTCGCAGACCAGCAGGGCGAGGCGGCCGGCGCGCAGCACCCTGAGGATCCCCCGCAGCGTCTCGGAGCCGTCCTCGAGCGGCAGGATCTCGATGCCGAGGGCGCGCCGGTAGGCGGCGAAGCGCTCGAACAGCTCGGGCGGGCGCAGCCGCTCCACCACCGCCGAGGCCGGGTACCCGGAGGCGCCCAGCCAGGCGGCGCCGAAGTCCCAGTTGCCGATGTGCGGGGCGGCGAAGATCACCCCGCGGCCGGCGGCGAGGGCGGCGTCGAGGTGCTCGCGGCCCTCGAAGTCCATGCGCGCGATGACCTCGCCGGGTGGCAGGTCCTCCAGCCGGAACGCCTCCACCCAGTAGCGCCCGTAGCTGGCGAAGCCGCGCCGCACCGCGCGCTCGACGGTGGCGGCCGGGGCGTCGCGGCCGAGCACGTGGCGCAGGTTCTCGCGCAGCGCCTCGCGGCGCCGCCGGTCGGCCCGGTACCAGGCGACACCGCCGAGCCGGCCGAGCGCGAACGCCAGCGGCTCGGGGAGGCGGCGGCAGACTTGCCAGGCGCGCAGCCAGCGGCGGGCGGCGCGCTGGTCGCGCGTTGTCACCGACCGATGTCCGGTTCGACGTCGGGCTGCTGCCAGACGCGGGCGACGCGCTGGACCACGGTGATGGCGGCGGCGACGACCAGCACCCACAGGCCGGCGAGCACCTGGCCGACGAGCAGGGCGATGCCGAGCACCACGACCCGCTCCGGCCGCTCGGCGATGCCGACGTTGCACTCGTAGCCGAGCGACTCGGCCCGTGCCTTGACGTAGGAGACGATCAGCGACAGCGCCAGGACCAGCGCGGCCAGCATCGCCACGTTGGGCACGTGGCGGGCGAGGCCGAGCCAGACGATGCCGGCGAGGACCGACGCGTCGGAGACGCGGTCGACCACCGAGTCGAAGAAGGCGCCACGGCGCGAGTCGCGCCCGGTGGCCTTGGCCACGGCGCCGTCGAGCATGTCCGGCAGGCCGGAGATGAGGCTCAGCAGCCCACCGACGCGCTCGTGGCCGCTGGCGATCAGCGCGCCCGCTCCGACGCTGCCGGCGAGGCCGAGCGCGGTGAGGCCGTTGGCGGTGAACCCGACCCTGGCGAGCGCGTGGCCGGCGGGCTCGGTGACGTGTCGGAAGCTGTCGCGCGCTTTGTTCGAGGAGAGCAACGGAGATCCTGTCGACAGGTGGGTCGCCTCCGCTGGCGACGGCCCAGCGTATGGACCGGACGACTGGCGAGGCTAGCATGTCCCTTCTACCACCTCAATTCTCCTCCAATAACGGTTTTGGCGCAGCCGAACGGCGCCTTCGCGGTGGTAGCATCGCGGACACGTCTCCTGGCCGGAACCTGCGTGGACGGTGCGCGGCCGGGCGGTGAACGCGGCGCCACGACTGGTCCGGGGTGAGCACGACCTCCCTCGGCGGCAGTTCCCAACATGCAGGGAGGTCAAGAACGTTGAAGAGCTATCCGACCGACCGCGTCCGCAACGTCCTGGTCGTCGGCCATGGCGGAGCCGGCAAGACCTCCCTGGTCGAGGCGTTGCTGTACGCCACCGGCGCCGTCAACCGGGTCGGCCGGGTGGAGGACGGCAGCACCGTCACCGACTTCGAGCCCGAGGAGACGCGCAAGCAGATCTCGGTCTCGCTCGCGCTCGCCCCGGTCGAGCACGACGGCTACAAGGTCAACCTGCTCGACGCGCCCGGGTACGCCGACTTCGTCGGCGACGTGCGGGCGGCCCTGCCGGCCGTCGACGCGGTGCTGTTCGTGGTCAGCGCCGTCGACGGCGTCGAGACCCAGACCGAGGTGGTCTGGACCATGGCCGACGAGCTGGGGCTGCCGCGCGCGTTCTTCATCAACAAGCTCGACCGCGACCGGGCCTCGTTCGCGCGCACGCTCGACGCCATCCAGGAGGCGTTCGGCAAGCAGTGCCCGCCGCTGTACCTGCCGATCGGCGAGGAGCACGAGTTCTCCGGGCTGGTGGGGCTGCTGTCCGGCCGCGCCTTCAGCTACGCCGACGGCTCGCGCAGCGAGGGCGACGTGCCCGCCGCCCAGGCGGACGCGGCCGAGGGCATGCGCGCCCAGCTGATCGAGTCGATCATCCAGGAGGCCGAGGACGAGGAGCTGATGGACCGCTACCTCGGCGGCGACGAGATCGCCCCGGCCGACCTGATCCCCGACCTGGAGAAGGCGGTCGCGGGCGGGCGGCTGTTCCCGGTGCTGGCCGGCGCCGGCACCAAGGGCATCGGGCCGGTCGAGCTGCTCGAGGTGATGACCCAGGCGTTCCCCTCCCCCGCCGAGCGCCAGCCCTACCAGGGCACCGCGCCGGGCAGCGACGAGACCATCAGCCGCTCCGCCGACCCCGGCGGGCCGCTCGCCGCCTACGTCTTCAAGACCATCTCCGACCCGTACGTCGGCCGGCTCAACCTGTTCCGGGTGGTCTCGGGGACGTTCCGCCCCGACCAGACGGTGCTGAACGCGACCAAGGGCAAGGACGAGCGTGTCGGCCACCTGCACACCCTGCGCGGCAAGAACCAGGAGCCGCTCGACGAGGTGGTCGCCGGCGACGTCGGCGCGGTCGCCAAGCTGGCCGACACCTCCACCGGCGACACCCTGTGCGCCAAGGAGGCGCCCATCGTGATCGCCGCCCCGGTGATGCCCGACCCGCTGCTGCCGGTGGCGGTCGCGCCGCGCTCGCGCGGCGACGAGGAGAAGCTCTCCTCCGGCCTGAGCAGGATCGAGGCCGAGGACCTGACCCTGCGGGTCGAGCGCAACCCCGAGACCAAGCAGACGATCCTGTGGGGCATGGGCGAGAACCACATCGAGATCGTGCTGGAGCGCCTCAAGCGCAAGTTCGGCGTCCAGGTCGACGGGGTGCCGCTGCGCCTGCCCTACAAGGAGACCTTCAAGGGCCCGGCCAAGGGCCTCGGCCGCCACGTCAAGCAGAGCGGCGGGCACGGCCAGTACGGCATCTGCAACATCGAGGTCGAGCCGCTGCCGCGCGGCGAGGGGTTCGAGTTCGTCGACAAGATCTACGGCGGCGCCATCCCCAACCAGTTCATCCCCTCGGTGGAGAAGGGCGTCCGCAAGGCGATGGAGGACGGGCTGGCGGCCGGCTATCCGGTGGTCGACATCCGGGTGACGCTGGTCGACGGCAAGTTCCACACGGTCGACTCCTCCGACATGGCCTTCCAGATCGCCGGCTCCCTCGCCCTCAGGGAGGCCGCCGCCGCGTCCGACATCGTCCTGCTCGAGCCGGTGCTGGTGCTGGAGGTGCTGGTCCCCGACGAGTTCGTCGGCGACATCCTCGGCGACCTGTCCTCGCGCCGCGGCCGGGTGGTCGGCACCGACCCGGTCGGCACCGGCCGCACCCTGGTGCGCGCGAACGTCCCCGAGGCCGAGGTGGTCCGCTACGCCATCGACCTGCGCTCGATGACCAAGGGCAAGGGCTCGTTCGCGCGCCACTTCTCGCACTACGAGGAGCTCCCCTCGCACATGGCCGCCAAGGTGGTCGAGGAGGCCAAGGCGGCCCGCGAGGCCTCCCGGTAGCCGGCCCCTGATCAGGGAGCGAGTCGCCCGCCGCAGCCGCGGTCGCCCTGCCTGCGGGGCATCAGTGGGAGACCCAGGCGTCGGGGGCGCCGGTGAGCTCGCGCACGGAGCTCGGCAGGGTGCCGGCGACCAGGTCGGCGAGGGTGACCCGTTCGAGGACGCTGCGCAGGCTCACCCGCACGGCGATCCACACCTCGAGCAGGTGGCTGGCCGGGCCCGGGTACTGGACCGACTCGGGGCGGGCGCCGCGGACGTTGGCCAAGGGGCCGTCGACCGCCCGGATGACGTCGGCCACGGTGACATGGTCGGCGGGGCGCGCCAGCCAGTAGCCGCCCTCGGCGCCCCGCTGGCTCTGCACGATGCCGGCGTGGCGCAGCTCGGCGAGGATGTTCTCCAGGAACTTGGGCGGGATGCGCTGCGCCTCGGCGATGCGGTCGCCCTTGACCGGCCCGGCGCCCGCGGCCGCCAGCTCGACCGCCGCGCGGACGGCGTAGTCCGCCTTCGCTGAGACGCGCATGCGCGCATTCTCCCCTGCTGGGGACGCCCTTGCACGCCACCCGTATGATTTTCCAGTAAGAAGGTAGGCAAGAGTGGAAATGGAGGGATCGATGCGGCGACGGGCACGGTTCAGCGCCGCCCTGCTGGCGGCGGTCGCACTGCTCGCGGCGGGTTGCGGCGGGTCCGGCGGCGCGGGCGGCGGGGGTAAGAAGCTCACGCTGGTCGCCTACTCGACCCCGCGGGAGGCGTACGAGGCGCTGATCCCGGCGTTCCAGAAGACCGACGCCGGCAAGGGGATCACCTTCTCGCAGTCCTACGGCGGCTCCGGCGACCAGAGCCGGGCGGTCGCCAACGGGCTCAAGGCGGACGTGGTGGCGCTGTCGCTCGAGCCGGACATTACCAAGCTGGTCGACAAGGGCCTGGTCGCCAAGGACTGGAACGCCGGGGCGGACAAGGGCATGGTCACCGACTCGGTGGTGGTGCTGGTCACCCGCAAGGGCAACCCGAAGCACATCCGCACCTGGGACGACCTGGTCAAGCCGGGGATCCAGGTGATCACGCCGAACCCGTTCACCTCCGGCGGGGCGCGCTGGAACGTGATGGCCGCCTACGGCGCCCAGATCAAGCAGGGCAGGACGCCCGAGCAGGCGACCGACTACCTGCTGCGGCTGTTCAAGAACGTCCCGGTGCAGGACAAGTCGGCCCGCGAGGCGATCCAGACCTTCGTCGGCGGCAAGGGCGACGTGATGATCGCCTACGAGAACGAGGCCATCAACGCCCAGCAGAAGAAGCAGGACGTCGACTACGTCGTGCCCGACCAGACGATCCTGATCGAGAACCCGATCGCGGTGGTCACCAGGAGCGGCAACCAGCCGGCGGCCAAGGCGTTCGTCGACTTCGTGACCTCGTCCCAGGGCCAGGAGATCTTCGCCAAGAAGGGCTACCGGCCGGTTGACCCGCAAGCCGCGGCGGCGGCGGGCTTCCCCAAGCCGTCCGGGCTGTTCACCATCGACGACCTCGGCGGCTGGAGCGACGTCAGCAAGAGGTTCTTCGACAAGGAGAGCGGCGTCCTGGCCGGGATCGAGAAGCAGGTCGGGGTCTCGGTTGGCAGCTAGCGGCGCCGCCGCGTCGGCTACCTCCCCGAGCACTTCCAGGGGCGGTGCCGCGCTGCTGCGCGGCACCGTCACCCTGTACCTCAGCCTGGTCGTGCTGCTGCCGCTCGCCGCGCTGGTGTGGCGCTCCTCGCGGGAGGGCGCCGCCTCGTTCTGGCACGCCGCCACCACCCCGCAGGCGCTGGCCGCGCTGCGGCTCACCTTCGCGGCCTCGCTGTTCGTCGTCGCCGTCAACCTGGTGGTCGGCACCCTGATCGCCTGGGTGCTGGTGCGCGACCAGTTCCCCGGCAAGCGCCTGGTCAACGCGCTGATCGACCTGCCGTTCGCGCTGCCGACGATCGTGGCGGGGATCACCCTGCTGGCCCTCTACGGCCAGAACGGCCCGTTCGGCGTCAACCTCGCCTACACCCGCGCCGGGGTCGGCCTCGCCCTGCTGTTCGTCACCCTGCCGTTCGTGGTCAGGGCGGTGCAGCCGGTGCTGCTGACGATCGAGCCGGACATGGAGGAAGCGGCCCACTCGCTCGGCGCGGGCGGGCTCACCACCTTCCGGCGGGTCCTGCTTCCGACCATCGCCCCGGCGATGCTGGCCGGCGGCGCGCTCGCGTTCGCCCGGGCGGTCGGCGAGTTCGGCTCGGTGGTGATCCTCAGCGGCAACGTCCCCTACCGCACCGAGGTGGCCTCCGTGCACGTCTTCAGCCTGGTCGAGAACGACGACGTCGGCGCCGCGGCGGCGGTCTCGGTGGTGCTGCTCGCCCTGTCGGTGGTGGTGCTGGTCGCCCTCAACCTGGTCCAGCGCCGGAGCACCCGCCATGCCGACTGACACGCTCGAGCCGGGCGCGGTCGAGCGCAGCGCCGGTCCGCCGCCGCTGGGCGTGCCGGCCTCGTCCCCGCGGCCGGCCCGGCTGCTGCTGCGCTCCGTGGCCCTGGGCTACCTGGCGATGGTGCTGGTCCTGCCGGTCGGGGCGGTGGTGTGGCGGGCCTTCTCCGGCGGCGTGGCGCCGGCGTGGCGGACGGTCACCACCCCCGACGCGCTGCACGCGTTCTGGCTGACCGTCCTGATCGCCGCCGTCGCGGTGCCGCTGAACACGCTGTTCGGAGTCGCCTGCGCGGTGGTGCTGGTGCGCCACCGCTTCCCCGGAAAGCGGCTGCTCGACGCCGTGATCGACCTGCCGTTCGCGATCTCGCCGGTGGTCATCGGGCTGGCCCTGATCCTGGTCTACGGCGAGGCGGGCTGGCTCGGCGGCTGGCTCGCCGCGCACGGCGTCCAGGTGATCTTCTCGCTGCCCGGCATGGTGCTGGCGACCGTGTTCGTCTCCCTGCCCTACGTGGTGCGCGAGGTCGCCCCGGTGCTGCGCGAGGTCGGCACCGAGCAAGAGGAGGCGGCCTGGACCCTGGGGGCGTCGCCGCTGCTGGCGTTCCTGCGGGTGACGCTGCCGTCGGTCCGCTGGGGGGTGGCCTACGGAGTGGTGCTGACCACCGCGCGGGCGCTGGGCGAGTTCGGCGCGGTGACGATCGTCTCCGGCCGGCTCGCCGGCCAGACCGAGACCATGACCCTCTACGTGGAGGACCGCTTCGAAGCCTTCGACCTGGTCGGCGCGTACGCGGCGGCGCTGGTGCTCGCCGGCCTCGCGCTGCTGATCCTGCTCGCCATGACCGGGCTCGACCGGAGGGGGAGTTCCTGATGTCGATCACCGCCAAGGGGGTGTCGAGGCGCTTCGGCGACTTCGTCGCCCTGGACGACGTCACCCTGGAGATCCCGAGCGGCTCGCTCACCGCCCTGCTCGGCCCGAGCGGCAGCGGCAAGTCGACGCTGCTGCGGGTGGTCGCCGGGCTGGAACGGCCCGACCGCGGGACGGTGGTGATCGACGGCCGCGACGCCACCGCCCTGCCGCCGCAGCGGCGCGGGGTCGGCTTCGTGTTCCAGCACTACGCGGCGTTCAAGCACATGACCGTGCGCGAGAACGTCGCCTTCGGGCTGAAGGTCCGGCGCCGGCCCAAGGCGGAGGTCCGCCGGCGGGTCGACGAGCTGCTGGAGCTGGTGCAGCTGCCGGGGCTGGCCGACCGCTACCCGGCGCAGCTCTCCGGCGGCCAGCGGCAGCGCATGGCGCTGGCCAGGGCGCTCGCGGTCGAGCCGCAGGTGCTGCTGCTCGACGAGCCGTTCGGGGCGCTGGACGCGCGCGTGCGCAAGGAGCTGCGGGCCTGGCTGCGCCGGCTGCACGACGAGGTGCACGTGACCACCGTGTTCGTCACCCACGACCAGGAGGAGGCGATGGAGGTCGCCGACCGCATCGTGGTGATGAACCACGGCCGCGTCGAGCAGGTCGGCGACCCCCGCACCCTCTACGAGCACCCCGCCAACGCCTTCGTGATGAGCTTCGTCGGGCCGGTCACCCGGGTCGGGGACGGCCTGGTGCGGCCGCACGACGTCGAGCTGCGCGCCGAGCCGAACGGCACCACCTCGGAGGCGATGATCGAGCGCCTTGTCCACCTCGGCTTCGAGGTCCGCGTCGACCTGGTCCTCGAGGACGGCCAGCGCCTGCTCGCGCAGGTCTCCCGCGAGGACGCCGAGCAGCTCGAGCTGCGCTCCGGCCAGATCGTCTACGTCCGCCCCAGCCGCGTCCGGGTGTTCACTAGGCAATAGGCGTCAGCGGGTCGCCACCAGGTCGACGCGGATGGCGAACTGGTCGTAGCCGGCGCGCTCGAAGGCGGCGGCCATCGGGGCGTTGGCGACGTCGGTGTCGGCACGGATCCGCCCGGCGCCCTGCCCGGCGAGGAAGGCGGTGGCCTCGGCGAGCAGCTCGCCGGCGTAGCCCTTGCCGCGCTGCTCGGGGACTACCCCGAGGTAGGCGACGACGTGGCCGTTGGCGTTGCCGCTGGGCACGGCGAGGCCGACCAGCCGGCCGTCGCGGTCGTAGGCCAGCCGCCACCACTCCTCCGGGCCGGGGAGCGAGCGCAGCAGCGCCAGGTCGTCGCGGGCGATCCGCCCGGGCGGGACGCCGCGGTCGAGCTCCCGGCGGGTGTGGGCGTCCAGGGAGCCGTCGTAGGTGCGGGCGAGCGCGTCGAGGAACGCCCCCTCCCCCACCGCGGCGAGCGGCCGCAGCCGCAGCCGGTCACCGCGGGGTGGCAGGCCCGCGCCCGGGGTCCACTGGTAGCGCAGCCGCTCGACGAGCACCACCAGGCCGGCGCGGCGGGCGACCTCGAGGCGGCGCTCGGCGGGCTCGCGGGCGGCCGGGTCGTCGCGCCAGCCTGGGGGCAGGAACAGCTCGTACTCGAGGTCGGTGCCGTCGGCGGCCGCCGCGCGCCAGCAGGCGCGCAGCAGCGCCTCGCCGACGTCGAGCCGGTCCGGCTCGGCGCCGAGGTCGAAGAGGTCGAGGATGGCCGGGTGCGCCGCCCCGGGCGGCGCCCACCAGGCGGCGCGGGCGACCGGCCGGCCGTCGCGCAGCGCCAGCCACGTCCAGCCGGGCCGGCGGCTGCCGCGCCGCCACTCGGCGGCGAAGCCCTCCAGGGTGGTCGGGGCGCGCAGGGCGCCGTCGTCGAAGTCGAGCGGCAGGGCGAAGAACAGCTCCAGCTCCTGCTCGGTGATGGTCCGCACGGTCAGGCCGGCGGGCACGGGCGAGGCGTGGGTCATGCGGTCCTCCCGGGACGGGAGGCGCTGCCGCGCGAGCTCAGGCGCCCACGACCGGGCGACGGCGGCGGGGCAGCGCCGGGACGTTGGTGCGGAGCATCGGCGCCACCTCCTCTCCGGTCGGCCCGTTCGGTCCGGGGCGAGGCTAGCACCGCCTCCCCGGCGCGGCGAGGGGTTACCGCGGTGGCCCTAGGTGCCCGAGAGGCTCACCGGGTGGAGGCGGGCGGTGGGGCCGTGGCCGTCGACGGTGAACAGCTCGAGGCGGTTCTGGCCCTGGTGGAAGAGCCGGTCGGGCACCAGCACGGCGAAGCGGTTGGGGGCGGAGCGGTCGACGAAGGTGGGGCCGCCGCCGCCGATCACGCCGTTCACCGCGACCGCCACCACGGGGTGGCCGCCCGTGCCGGCGAGCTGGCCCCATACCAGGGCGGGCACCTTGCCGTGCTGGCTGTCGACGTGGCCGAAGAGGTCGAGGCCGTCGACCTGCGCGTGCAGGGCATCGGCACCGCCCCGCTGCAGGCCGGCGACCGGCTTGCCGACCAGGTCGGCGACCGGGCCGAGCTCGAACAGCCCGTCGGCGCCGTGCTCCGGCCTGCCGAGCGCGCCGATGCCGTCGTGGATCACGCGGGAGAACTGCGGCGGCCCCTCGAGCGTGATCGGCCGTCCTGGCACGTCGTAGAAGCGCTTCTGGGTCTGCCTGCGCAGGTCGGGCCCGAGGCCGGAGACGCCGTCGACCTGCCAGGGCACCTTGACGCCGAGCACCTCGGCAATGGTGGGCAGCAGGTCGACGTGCTGCCAGTTGCGGTCGTCGACGCGGCCCTGCCGCTGCCTGGGGAGCTTCACGAACAGCGGCACCCAGAGCAGCTCGGCGGCGTTGGGGCCGTCGAACTTGCGGGGCCGCTGCCCCGGCATGTAGCTGATGCCGTGGTCGGCGGTCACCACGAACAGCGCCTTGTCCCACAGCCCCTGCGACCGCAGCCGCTCGATCACGCCGCCGACCAGCCGGTCGGTGTAGGCGAGCTGGAGCAGGTGGCGCTGGTGGGCCAGGGTCGACGGCCACGGCTCGCGCGACCAGGGACCGCCGTTGATGCCGAAGTTCCCGCTCGGGTAGCGGTACTGGGAGCCGGAGGGCAGGTAGCGCCACGGCGCGTGCGGCATCAGCAGGTGCAGGAAGTGCAGCGTCGGCCGGTCGCTCGCCGAGAGCGAGTCGATGAACGCCTGGAAGCGCGCCGGCTGGTTGAGCCCGAGCTGGCCGAAGCGGAACGTCGCCGGCAGGTTGGCGTCGGCGCTGGCGGCGCCGCCTTGCTCGGAGACGGTCTGGTCGCGGAAGGCGGCGGTCGGGTCCTGGACGACGTCGTGCGGGGAGGCGATGCCCCGCAGCACGCGGGCCGAGTCGGTGAGTACCGCGCGCAGCGGGTTGCGCGGCTTGCCCGCCGCGGTGGTCGCGGCGCCGCGGCACTGCTTGGGCGGGCACAGCAGGCTGATGGTCTCCTGCGCCCGCACGTCGTAGGTGCCGCCGAGCATGGTGAACAGGTTGTCGGGGTACTGCGTCCAGATGGGCGCGCGGACCTTGGCGGGCCAGCGGCCGGTGAGCATCGCCGGCATCGCCCACGGCGTCCACCCGCTCACCCCGGTGGCGTTGCGGTACCAGGTGGAGGCGCCGGCGAGCTTGGCGAAGTTGGGGTACAGCCGGGCGTCGACCTTGCCCTGGCGGTCGAGCAGGGAGGCGAGCGGGAACTCGTCGAACGAGATCAGCACGACCGGGACGGGGCTGCGCACCGCCGTGCCCGTGCCGCTGGCCGAGGAGTCCCGGCCCGGCAGCACCAGCGCGGACGTGGGTGAGACGAGCAGGAACACCAGCAGGAACACCACCGGCGCCGGGCTGAGGTAGCGCAGCCACAGCCGCACCGGGCGCAGCCGCAGGTAGCCGGCCGTCACCACCAGGGCGGCGAGGACGGCGACGGCGAGCAGCGCCTTGCCGCGAAGCGGGGTGGTCTTCTTGCCGACCTCGACGGCGATCACGGCCAGGAGCCCGGCCACCGTGGCGAGGTGCACGGCCCGGCCGGCGCCGGCGTGCAGCAGCCGCACGACCGCGCCGCCGGCCCACAGCCCCAGCGCCGGCAGGAAGGTCACCGCCACTGCCAGCAGCAGCACCACCCCGCGGCCGGCGCCGTTGAACAGGAAGAAGTCCGGGCTGCGCCCGGTGACGTCGAGCACCGGCTGGGCGATGGCGAAGCCGCACAGCACGAACAGCTCCAGGAACGCGCCCAGCTCCCGCCGCTCCGGCCGCTCGGCGTCGGGCGCCGTGCTTGCTGGCTGCGGCGCGCTGGCCCCGGCCGGGGCCGGCTCGTCAGCCACGCGGCACCGCGGCGTACAGCGTCCGGGTGCCCGACGGCAGCTCCAGCCTGCGCTCGACCTCGAAGCGCTCGCCGAGCAGCCGCTCGAACGCCTCCCGCTGGTAGGCGTCGTGGAGCCCGGGCTTGACGTTGCCGAGCAGGCGCTCGGCCATCGGGTCGGCGGGGTCGACGAACTCGACCACCATGCGCGCGTCGAGCGCGCGCAGCCAGTCGACCACCTCGGGCAGCGGCACGTTGGCGGCCAGCGCCAGGTGGTGGACCAGGGCGAGCGCCAGCACCGCGTCGGGGCGGGCGCGCTCGAAGAACGGCGCCCGTTCCCGGCCGCGCCAGCCGATCCCGGGCGACGGGTCGGTCAGGTTCATCACCAGCGGCAGGATGCGGCCCTCGCCCTCGTCGCGCAGGCGCCGGTAGAGGCCGTCGATCACGGTGTCGTCGACGTCGACCGCGACCACGCTGCCGGCGTGCTCGGCCGCGATCCGCGAGTAGGTGCCGTCGTTGCAGCCCAGGTCCCAGACCAGCCCGTGCCGCCGGCCGGCGAGGGCCTGCTCGACGAAGGCGGCCTTGGCCGCCCGCTCCGGTTCGGTGTAGGTGCTGGTCTGCTGGTAGTCGGCCCAGTGGGAGGCGTCGGGCTGCCAGGAGAGGCTGCCGACGAGCTTGCGCAGGGCGCGGACGGTGGCGCGGTTCAGCTCGCCGGAGAAGCCGGCCGCCTCGAGCTCCTCGCGGGTGTTCTGGGTGCCCGACTTCGACATGCGCGACTCCATCGCGCTGTGCAGCGTCACGTGCTTCAGCACGCCGCGGCGCAGCGTGTCCCTGCCGGACAGGAGCCGTCGCATCTGGCTCGGCGGGATGCCGTCGACCTGGCCGCGGAGCAGCGGCTGGAAGGCGATGCCCTTGTAGGCCTGCAGCAGCAGCGGGTACAGGAAGGTCTGGCAGAACTGCCGGTAGCCGGCCCATGGCTCGCCGCCACGCAGCCGCTCGAACGAGACCACGTCGATGAACACCGGCCTGGTGCCGCGCCACTGGACGTTGTAGGCGTAGCCGTCCTTCATGGTGACGCCCTCGTCGAGCGCGGCGAGCAGGACGTCGAGGTGCAGCAGGGCGGCGTCCTGCAGCATCGAGAAGGTCCACTCGTACGGGTAGGAGACGAACGGGATGCGCTCGTGCTCGAGCACCAGCGCCCAGTCGCCGGCGGCCACCGGCTCCGCCGCCGGCTCGGTGCGGCAGACCTTGCCCTCCTGCATCAGGCGCGGGAAGAAGGTGCTTGCCTCGAGGGCGCGCCACTCCGCCGCCGCCTCCTCGTCGAGGCCGCGGAGCACGCGGCCGTCGAGGTAGAAGACGGTGCTGGCGGGGTCGCGGAAGGAGCCTGGCTCGCGCCTGACGGACTCCCCGGCCGGGCCCGCCGCGTCGCGGGCCGGGCTGCTGGCGCTCACGGCCCGCTCAGGAACGAGGGCGGCGCGAGCGGAACGGCGCGGTGATGCGGCGCCACTGGAACTTCATGAACACGCCGATGCCGGCGACGCCGGCGATGATCGCCTGGATCAGCAGGCTGCCCGAGTTTGCGTCAAGGTACGCAAGGTGCATACGTGCTCCTTTCCCTCCTGGGAGACGTGAGCGGCCCACCCTGGTGTTCACCTGCCGGTCAGGCTCTGCGCACGGCAGCGGTGAACGGCTCATGTCCAGCAAATGAAGCCGAGAAAACCTACGCTCGCCACCAGCATGCAGTCAAACAAGTCTGATACGACGCAAGCGCAGAATTGACCTGATTTGAAACCGTTCGGACTGAGCTGGCGCTTTCCCGTCACCACCACCTGTTCGCGCACGTCGCGGCAGCTTCTCGAGGGACGCGCACGGAGCACCGGCAAGGTTGCGTCCGGGTGGCCGGCCGGTGGCCGCACGCCGTCACCACCAGTCAGGGTGCCCCGGCTGCGCGTGGTGACACCCCACAGGGGGCGAGCCGGCGCCCAGGTGAGGTCAGCCGGCCGCCGTGTCGCCGAGCCGGCGCCGGCAGATCAGGGCGGCGCCGCCGACGGCGGCCGCTGGGAGGACGAGCGCCGCGGTTGGCCCGAGCCGGTCGGTCAGCGCTCCCGCCAGGGAGGCACCCGCCGCGAGGCCGCCGGCCAGGGCGGTGGACAGCCAGGTGAACGCCTCGGTGCGGTGGCGCGCCGTGGCCACCCGCTCGACCAGCAGGTAGCTGGTGGCGGCGACCGGGGTGAGCCACAGCCCGGCCGTGACGAGCAGGACGGCGAGCAGCGGCAGCCGCCAGGCGGGCGGCAGCGCCGCGGTGGCCGGCAACGGCGCCAGGGCGACGGCGAAGCGCGCCAGCAGGCGGCGGTAGCGGTCGGCCACCGCCGGGGGGCCGGTGGACTGCCCGAAGCCGAAGCTGCCGAGCAGGCCGCCGCAGATCCACGCCGCCAGCAGCAGCCCGCCCGCCGCCAGGTAGGTTCCCTTCGCCCGCCCGACCTCGAGCACGATCGCCAGCGGCACCATCCCCTTGGGCAGCCGGGCGACCAGCGACGTCAGCGCCACGGCGAGCGACCGTGGCTGCGCCAGCACGCTCCAGCCCGAGCGGCCGGACGGCGCGAGGTTGCCGAGGAGGGAGGCGAAGGGTCGCGGGAAGGGCCGGACACGGCGCGGCATGGGACACCTCGAAGCCTGGACGCGGGCACGACGTCGCGGCACGCACACCAGGCGGCTGCGCGACGTGCCGACGTAACCCCCCAGGCTTTTGTCCTTCGAGGTGGCCGCCGCGACGGCGCACGGCGGTCGTGGCGCTCGGACCAGGCCCGGACCCGTCCGGCGGAACCCTAGCCACACATCGGTCGACCGACCTGATCATAGCCGCCCGGGCGGCGTCCGCCCTGTCCCGCCGCCGACGGCGCTACAGCACCAGCTTGCGGGCGTGGAAGGCCTCGGCGTAGGTGGACGGCGAGTTCGACTCGAGGCCGCGCAGGCGCAGGATCGACCAGAAGGTGTCCTCGGTGAACCAGCGGCGGTCGCGCTGGGAGCGGAAGTGCTCCATGAGCAGGTCGATCTTGCGCTCGCAGCGGGCCCGGTCGAGGGCGACGAACACGTTGGGCTGGCCCAGGTCACCGTCGTACTTGGGGATCTCGTACTCGAGCACCAGGTGGTCGCGGAAGGTGTTCCAGGTCAGCTCCCCCACCAGGCGGTGGTCCTGGTGGGCGTCGTCGCGCCGGTGGGTGAGGACCAGGTCCGGGTCGAAGCGCTTCAGCCCCTCGAAGAACTCCTTCACCTCCCAGCCCTGGTAGGGCAGGAAGCCGTCGCGGAACCCGCCGAGCACCACCTCGCGCTCCGGCGCCTTGGCGCAGAACGCCTCGGCGCTGGCGCGCGCCTCCTCGGCGCGCTCGCCGGCCGCCGTCACGACCACCCAGCCGAGGCTCGCCACCAGGCCGTCCTCCACCAGCCGCAGCACGGTGCCGCCGCAGCCGATCTCGACGTCGTCGGAGTGCGCCCCGACCACCAGCAGCCGCAGGCCGGCGCCGTCCCGGCCGGACGGCAGCGGGAGCCCGATCACGCCCGGCCCTGCTGCCAGACCGCCCAGGGCGGGTTGCCGGACTCGAACATCGACTCCAGCGCCTGGCGCTCCTTGACCGTGTCCATCGGCGCCCAGAAGCCCTCGTGCGGGTAGGAGATCAGCTTGTTCTCCTGGATGAGCCGCTGGAACGGCTCCTGCACCAGCTCCTCGCCCTCGTACAGGTAGTCGAAGATCTGCTGGCGGAAGATGAAGTAGCCGCCGTTGAGCCACAGCCCGGTGGTCTTGACGTCTTCGATGTGGGAAACGTGGTGCTCGTCCTTCATGCCGACCACGTGGAAGCTGTAGCTCGGCGGCACGCGCACGAACGCCGCCACCGCGTCGCGCTGCTTGAAGTCGTCCACCAGCTCGGCCAGCGGCGCGTCGGTGAGCACGTCGCCGTAGTTGGCCAGGAAGAACTCCTCACCCTCGACCTGCGCCCGTGCCGCCCGCAGCCGCATGCCGATGTTGGCCTGCAGGCCGGTGTCGAGGAAGGTGATGCGCCAGTCGTCGATGTCGGTGCCGAGCAGGTCGACCTGGCGGCCGCCGCCGGACAGCACGAAGTCGTTGGAGAGGGTCTCGTCGTAGTCGAGGAAGTAGCGCTTCACCACGTCGGCCTTGTAGCCGAGGCACAGGACGAAGTCCTTGTGCCCGTAGTGGGCGTAGTAGCGCATCACGTGCCACAGGACCGGCCGGTAGCCGATGTTCACCATGGGCTTGGGGATGTGCTCGGAGTACTCGCGCAGCCGCAGGCCGAGGCCGCCGCAGAACAGGACCACCTTCATCAGAAGACCTCCACCCGCGGGATCGGAACGACGAACTTCGCCCCCCACTCGCGGGCGTAGGCGAGCTGCCCGGCGATCTCGTCCCTCAGGTTCCAGGGAAGGATCAGGACGTAGTCGGGCCGGGTCTGGGCGAGGCGCTCCGGCGCGAAGATCGGGACGTGGGTCCCCGGCAGGAAGCGCCCGTGCTTGTAGGGGTTGCGGTCGACGGTGTAGTCGAGGAAGTCGCTGCGGATCCCGCAGTAGTTCAGCAGGGTGTTGCCCTTGCCGGGGGCGCCGTAGCCGGCCACGGAGCGGCCCTCGCGCTTGGCGCGGATGAGGAAGTCGAGCAGGGCGCGCTTGGTCTCGGCGACCTGCTCGGCGAAGGAGCGGTAGGCGTCGAGGCCGTCGAGGCCGTCGGCGCGCTCGCGGGCGAGCAGCGCGCCCACCCGGTCGCTCACCGGCTTGGCGTGGTCGTCGTCGTGGCGCGCCCAGACCCGCAGGGAGCCGCCGTGGGTCGGCAGCTCCTCGACGTCGAACAGGGTCAGCCCGTGGGCGGCGAGGATGCGCTCGGTGGTGAGCAGCGAGAAGTACGAGAAGTGCTCGTGGTAGATGGTGTCGAACTGGTTGCCGGCCATCAGCCGGGCCAGGTGCGGGAACTCGAGGGTGACCACGCCGCCAGGGGCGAGCAGCCGCTTGATGCCGGCGACGAAGTCGTTGAGGTCGGGCACCTGCGCCAGGACGTTGTTGCCGACCACCAGGTCGGCGCGGCGGCCCTCGGCGGCCAGCCGGGCGGCGAGCTCGCGGCCGAAGAACTCGACCAGGGTGGGCACGCCCGCCTCGACGGCCACCGCGGCGACGTTCTTGGCCGGCTCGATGCCCAGCACCGGCACGCCCTTGGCGACGAAGTGGCGCAGCAGGTAGCCGTCGTTGGAGGCGAGCTCCACCACGAAGCTGCCGGCACCCAGGCCGAGCCGCTCGCTGACCTGCTCGACGTAGGCGCCCGCGTGCGCCACCCAGGAGTCCGAGTACGACGAGAAGTAGGCGTACTCGGTGAAGATCTCCTCCGGCGCCACGTACTGCTCGAGCTGCACCAGGAAGCAGCGCTCGCAGACGTGCGCGTGCAGCGGGTAGAAGGGCTCCATGCGGTTGAGCTCGGCGGCGGTGAGGAAGCTCTCGCACAGCGGGGAGGAGCCGAGGTCGACGAACGTGTGGCGCAGCGGCGCGGCGCAGAAGCGGCAACGCCGCGCAGGCAAAGAACTGTCCGATCCCAACCGAAGGCCCCCCCTTCGAGCGCAGGCGCCAGCCGCCTGCGAACCACCCTCAAGATGCTCGACCCAACCGGGGGACCACACCATCGATGGTTCGCCGTGCTTCGCCTACATCACCTGCATGATCGTGGCCGCCCGAGTTGGCGCAAGGGTGAACCGGCGGTGGCCGTGCCCTGTCCCACCCGGCCAGGGCGGCGAAATCGCTCGCTCGTCGTAGCCCGATCTACTGCGTGAGCGTATGCGCACTGTCCACCGAGATGCCCAGTCTTGGTATCGCCGTACGCCTCGCCCGGCCGGTGGGCGGGGCGGCTTGTCGGGCTGCTGGACGGAGGATGCGGATGGCTCGGGTGTTGCTCGCGGACAGTCAGCCCCTCTTCAACGAAGCACTGCGAGCGCTGCTCGCCAAGCAGAGCGACCACCTGGTGGTGGGGCAGACCTCCTCCGGTGAGGAGCTGCTGGACCTGCTCGGGCGGCTGCGCCCCGAGCTGGTGCTGGTCGACGCGAGCCTCGCGCTCGACCGCCGCCCGACGCTGGTCGAGAAGATGCTGGCCAGGGCGCCGGGCACCAAGGTGGTGATCCTGGCGCAGGAGGCCGACCTCGAGGTGGTGGTCGCGGCCGTGCGGGCCGGCGCGCCGGCGGTGGTGACCAAGACCAGCGGCGCGCGCACGGTGCTGCGTACCATCCAGGCCGCCCTCGAGGGCGAGGGCGTGGTGCCGCGATCGATGCTGCCGAGCCTCTTCCGGCGCCTGGTGGAGCTGCAGAAGAGCGCGGCCGACTCGCCGCTGGCGCGGCTGTCCCCGCGCGAGCGCCAGGTCCTACTGCTGTTGCGGCGCGGGTGGGACAATGCACAGATCGGTCATGAGCTGTTCATCAGCCCGCACACCGTCCGCACGCACATCCAGAACATCCTGGAGAAGCTGGACATGCACTCGAAGCTGGAGGCGGCCACCTTCGCCATGCAGTACGTGCCCGAGCTGACCGCGAACCCCTGACCTGTCCGACCTGACGCACGACCCGGCACCGCCGGCGACTGGAGCGCACATGCCCCTCGACCGAGACCGCTCGCGACGTTCCACCCCGACCCTGGCCGACTACGGCCGCTCGATCTGGCGACGGAAGCTCATCGTCGCGGTCGCGCTCCTCGGTGGACTCGCCCTCGGCATGACGCTGCTGCCCACCGCGCTGGCCAACCGCGGCACCCAGAAGGCCACCGTCCCCCTGCGGGTCGGCCAGACCGCCTCGGACGCCATCGCCGAGCAGAACCCGGGCGTCGACGACGGCAAGGCCAAGGACGACACCGCCCGCGACCAGCTCCGCGACGTGGCGATCGCGCAGAAGGTGCTCCAGGGGCTCGGCCCGCTTCGGGGCGACCTCAACGCCGACAAGCTGCTCAAGGGCCTGAGCCACACCCCGGTGGCAGGCAGCGACGAGGTCGACCTCGAGTACGTCGACCGCAGCGGCGAGCGCGCGACGGCGGTGGCGCGCAACTACGCCAAGCTCTGGGTGGCGCGCCGCAACCTGGAGGACCTGCGCCGCGTCAACGGGATCGTGCAGAACTTCGAGGCCCAGCTGCAGCGGCAGCAGGTCAAGATCCAGCAGCTCTCCGACCAGGCCGACGCCGAGAGCCGCGCCAGCGCCGCCGGCAAGCCCAAGACGGCCACCACCACGCTGCTGAGCCTCGCCCACGACCAGTACGAGGCGCTCGCCGCCAAGCTCAACGACGTGCGCCAGAAGCAACTGGTCCACGGCCCCTCCACCGCGATCCTCGGCGACCCCTTCCTGAGCACCGCGGTGCCGCCGATCGGCCGCGTCGCCGCCCTGATCATCGGGCTGCTGCTGGGCCTGCTGGTCGGCATCGCGGTCGCCCTGATGGTCGAGTCGGCGGTGCCGAAGGTGGTCACCCCCGAGGACGTGGAGGCGGCCACCGAGCTGCCGGTGCTGGCCACGGTGGCGCGGGCCGGCATGCGCAAGGGCCGCGTCCCGGTGGCCAACGCGCCGTTCAGCCTCGCCGCCGAGGGCTACCGGCGGGTGGCGGCGGCGCTGCTGCGCCACGGCCTGTGCGACGACGTCCGCGTCCTGGCGATCACCTCGTCCGACCCGGCGGAGGGCAAGTCGACCCTCGCGGTCAACCTGGGGCTCGCCCTGGCGCGCCAGGGCCGCCAGGTGCTGCTGGTCTCGAGCGACCTGCGCCGCCCCGGGATCGACAAGCTGCTCGGCATCCAGGGCCAGCCCGGCCTCGCCGAGCTGCTGCAGGGCGAGCGCCACGACGTGCTGTCGATGTTCATCTCGGTGGCCGACAACCTGCTGGTGCTGCCGGCGGGCAACCCCAACCGCAACCCGGGCGAGCTGCTGGTCACCGACAAGCTGCGGCAGATGCTCATCACCCTGCGCACCACCGACATCACCGTGCTGCTCGACACGCCGCCGGCGCACTTCTCCGCCGACGCGCTCACCCTCGCCGGCGTGGCCGACGCCACCGTGCTGGTGGTGCGCTCCGGCATCAGCCGCTGGACCGGCATCCAGCAGGCGGCCGAGGGCTTCCGCCGCGACGACGTCCGCGAGGTCGGCGCCGTCCTGGTCGGGACGCGCAGCCTGCGGCCGCTCGGCTCGCTGCGCTACGGCTACGGGTACGGCGACAAGGGCATCATCGAGGCCGCCCAGGCGGGCCACCGCGCGACCCTTCCCGACGGCGCCAGCGCGGCCAACGGCTCCAAGCCGAGGGAGCGCGCCGAACGGCGGTAGTCTGGACGGCCCGGCGACGGCGCCGGCCGGACCAGGCGACGGGCACGTCCCCAGTGCCTAGCCGCCCGCGTCCGAGGGTGTACAGCCCGCGTCGTAGCGCCACTACGCCGATCGCCCCTCGGCTCGCCGTAGTGCGCTTCTTAAGCTCGGGACAGGTCCACCCAAACCCGACCACGCAGCAGCGGATGGGAAGGAATGGAAGCCACGTGACGACCACCTTGGAGACGGCGACGAACGGCGGGGCTGGCGCGCTTCAGCCAATCAGCCCGGCACGACCCCACGGCGGTCGGCTGGTTGAGCGCTGGCTCGACCCCGACGGGCAGGCGGCGGCCGAGCGGCTGCCGGCGCTGCGGCTCACCCCGGCGGAGGCCGCGGACCTGCGCGCGATCGCGACCGGCGCCTACAGCCCGCTGGGAGGGTTCATGGGCCGCTCCGACCACCTGGCCGTGGTCGAGGGCCTGCACACTTCGGAAGGCACCCTGTGGCCGATCCCGGTCTGCCTCGGACTGCCCGACGACGCCGAGCCCAGCGGTCGCGTCGCGCTGCGCGGCCAGGGCGGCGAGCTGCTCGGCGTGCTGGAGGTTGGCGAGGTCTTCGAGCGCGACCGGGAGCGCGAGGCCAAGCTCGTCTACGGCACCGGCGACGAGGCCCACCCGGGCGTCGCCCGGGTGCTGGGCAGCCCCGCGCGGGCGGTCGCCGGAGCGGTCCGGGCGGTCCCCGGCCCGGCCGCCGGGCCCGCCGGCGCCTACGCGCTCTCCCCCGCCGAGACCCGCGCCGCCTTCGCCGAGCGGGGCTGGAGCCGGATCGCCGCCTTCCAGACCCGCAACCCCGTCCACCGCGCCCACGAGTACCTGCTCAAGTGCGCCCTCGAGGTGTGCGACGGGCTGCTGCTGCACCCGCTGGTGGGCCCGACCAAGGACGGCGACGTGCCGGTCGAGGTGCGGCTACGCGCCTACGAGGCGGTGCTCGGCTACTTCCCCGCCGAGCGGGTGGTGCTGGCGGCGCTGGTCGCGCCGATGCGCTACGCCGGGCCGCGCGAGGCGGTGCTGCACGCGCTGGTGCGCAAGAACCACGGCTGCACCCACTTCATCGTCGGCCGCGACCACGCCGGCGTCGGCGCCTACTACGGCACCTACGAGGCGCAGGAGCTGATCGCCTCGCTGCCGACGGAGGAGCTGGGCATCACCCCGCTGCTGTTCGACAACGCCTTCTGGTGCCGCGCCTGCGGCGCGATGGCGACCGCCAAGACCTGCCCGCACCCGCGCGACGCCCACGTGAGCCTCTCGGGCACGCAGGTGCGGGCCATGCTGGCGGCCGGGGAGCTGCCGCCGCCGGAGTTCTCCCGGCCCGAGGTGGCCGCGGTGCTGCGCGAGGCCTACCAGGCGGGCGCCGCGTGACGGCCGCCGATCCCAACTTCGAACCTGCGAGGGGTCAGCACATGACGACGCGCTACTGGTCCGACTCCCCCGGCTTCGTGCTGTGGCTCACCGGCCTGTCGGGGGCGGGCAAGTCCACCCTGGCACGGGAGGTCAGCGCCGACCTGGAGGCTCGCGGCCACCGGGTCGAGCTGCTCGACGGCGACGAGGTCCGCACCAACCTGACCCAGGGCCTCGGCTTCAGCCGCGCCGACCGCGACACCAACATCGCCCGCATCGGCTACGTCGCCGGCAAGCTCGCCAAGCACGGCGTCGCGGTGGTGGTGGCGGCGATCTCGCCCTACCGCGAGGCGCGCGGCAAGGTCCGCGCGAGCGTGCCCAACTTCGTCGAGGTGTTCGTCGACGCGCCGCTCGAGACCTGCGTCCAGCGCGACCCCAAGGGCCTGTACGCCAAGGCGATCGCGGGCGAGATCAGCAACTTCACCGGGGTCTCCGACCCGTACGAGCCGCCGCTGGACCCGGAGCTGGCGGTCCACACCGACGCCGAGCCGGTGGCCCGCTCGGCCGCGCGGATCCTCGCCGGCCTGGAGGCCAGGGGCCTGACCAAGCGGCGCGACGACGCCGACGCCATCGAGGAGCAGCAGCCCTGATCGACCTGCACAGCCACAGCCGCGCCTCGGACGGCAGCGACACCCCCGAGGAGCTGGTGGCAACCGCGGCCCATGCCGGGGTCGGCGTGCTCGCGCTGACCGACCACGACACCCTCGCGGCGGTCGCGGCCGCCAAGGCGTACGGGCGGCGCCTCGGCGTCGAGGTGCTGACCGGCTGCGAGCTCACCACCGAGGCGGAGGGCGAGGTGGTGCACCTGCTCGCCTACGGCGACGGGCTGGCCGCCGCCGACGTCGGCGCCCGCTGCGCCGCCGTGCGCTGCGGCCGCGACGCGCGCAACCGGGCGATCGGCCGGCGCCTGCAGGTGCTCACCGGTGTCGGCTACGACGACGCGGTCGCCTGCGCCGGCGGGGCCGTCCTGTCGCGCGCCCACTTCGCCCGCGCCCTGGTCGCCCGCGGCGTGGCCAGCGACGTGGCCGACGCCTTCGAGCGCTGGCTCGGCCCTGGCCGGCCGGCCTACGTGGCGGCCCCGGCGCTGCCGCTGGCCGAGGCGGTCGAGATCGTCCACGCGGCCGGCGGGGTGGCGGTGGTGGCGCACCCCGGCCGCCTGCCGGCGATCACCCGCGACCGGGTGCTCGCCGCCTGCGTCGCCGCGGGCGTCGACGGCCTGGAGGCCTGGCACCCGCAGCACGACCGCGACGAGCAGCGCCGCTGGGCCGCCCTGGCGGAGCACGCCGGCCTGCTGGTGACCGGTGGCTCCGACTACCACGGCAGCCACAAGCCCGGCATCGCGCTGGGGACCGGGGACGGCGCCCTGGCGGTCCCGCCCGACGCCGTGGCCGAGCTGCGCGCGCGGCTCTCCGCCGCGACGGCCGCGGAGCGGACGGTGAGCGCGGGGTGAACGGGCACGTGGTGGTGACGGGCGCGGCCGGCTTCATCGGCTCGTACCTGGCCGAGGGCCTGGTCGCGGCGGGGCACGAGGTGGTCGGGATCGACGCGTTCACGCCCTACTACCCGCCGGACGAGAAGCGCGCCAACCTCGCCGAGCTGCTCGGCCATCCGGGCTTCGAGCTGGTCGAGGGCGACCTCGGCGAGCTGCCGCTGGAGCGCTGGCTGGCCGGCGCGGCGGTGGTGTTCCACCAGGCCGCGCAGCCGGGCGTGCGCCGCTCCTGGGGAACGGACTTCAGCCTCTACGTGAGGCACAACATCGTCGCCACGCAGCGCCTGCTCGAGGCGTGCGCCCGCGCCGGCGTGCCGCGCCTGGTGGCCGCGTCCTCCTCCAGCGTCTACGGCGACGCGCCCACCTACCCGACGACCGAGAGCTCGGCCACCAGGCCGGTCTCCCCCTACGGCGTGACCAAGCTGGCCAGCGAGCACCTCTGCCTCGCCTACGCGCAGCCGGCGGTCAGCGACATGGCCGTCACCACGCTGCGCTACTTCACCGTGTACGGCCCCAGGCAGCGGCCCGACATGGGCTTCCGCCGCTTCATCGAGGCCGCCTACCGGGGCGAGCCCGTCACCGTCTTCGGCGACGGCCGGCAGACCCGCGACTTCACCCACGTCAGCGACGTCGTCAGGGCCAACCTGCTGGCGATGACCGCGCCGGTCAACGGCGAGGCGATCAACGTCGGCGGCGGCCGCCGGGTCACCGTCGAGGAGGTCGTCGAGCTGGTCGGGCGGACCACCGGCCAGCGCCTGAAGGTCGTCAGGCAGCCGGCCCAGCCCGGCGACGCGCGCCACACCGGCGCGGACGGCACCCGCGCCGAGGCCCTGCTCGGCTACCGCCCGCAGGTGGACCTTGCCGACGGCCTCGCCAGCCAGGCAGCATGGATCGCCCGCCGGCGGTCGGAGAGCAGGACGGGAGTCCGATGAGCGCGACCACCACCTCGCGGCTCGGCGCGAGCCTGCCGAGCGGCGGGCGGCTGCGCGCGCTGTTCGGCTTCCGCGCCGGCCACCTGCACCTGTTCGTGCTCGGGGTGGCGGTGGTGGCGCTGCCGGTGCTGCTGCCCAAGGGGCCGGGCAACACCGCCCCGGTCGACGCCCTCGCGGTCGTCTACCTGCTGGTCGCCATCGTCGGCGTGACCCGGAGGGGCCGCACCCTGGCGCGCCCGGCGGGCGGCGCCCTGGCGCTGATGCTCGCCGCCGCGGTGATCGCCATGCTGGCCTCCGAGGACGTCGGCCTCGGCCTGGTCACCCTGATGATCGAGGCGTACCTGATCCTGCTGCTGTTCGGCGTCGCCAACGACCTGGCCGAGGACCCCAGGGCGTTGCGGGTGGTGATGATCGTCTGGGTGCTGGCCGCGGTCGCCTGGACCTTCCTGCCCGTCGGCGTGGCGCTGCACCTGCTGCCGCAGGAGCTGCCGATCGTCGGGGTCCAGGGGACCCGTCCGGCCGGCACCACCGGCAACCCCAACCTGCTCGGCAGCTACCTGGTCACCTCGTTCTTCGTGCTGCTCGCCTCGCCCTGGCCGCGTGCCAGGCTGCTGCGCCTGCTGCTCGGCGGCTGGATGCTGTGGGGCGTCTGGCTGACCGGCTCCAACGGCGGCATCTCCGGCCTGCTGTTCGGCTTCGCCGTGCTCGGCATCGGCGCGCTGTTCCGCCGCAGCCGCACCCGCGAGCAGGTCTTCGGCCTGGTCGGCGCGCTGCTGCTGCTCGGCGTCGCGCTGCTGGTCGGCTTCGTGACGCTGATCCAGTGGGAGGCGGGCCGAAGCCCGATCGAGATGATCAGCCAGGAGACCGCCGGCGGCCCGCTCGGCAACACCGTCGGCCGCGCCGACCACGGCCTGCAGGACCGCCTGCAGATCTGGCAGCAGGTCTGGGACGAGGCCTCGCCGCACCTGGTGCTCGGCATCGGGCCCGGCCAGCTCGCCAGCCTCGACGTGGAGAGCCGCACCGGCGTGACCCGCACCAGCGTCCACAACGACTACCTCAGCGCGCTGATCGAGCGCGGCCTCCTCGGCCTGGTCGCCTACCTGGCCCTCTGCGCGGCGCTGGTGCGCTGGTGCGGCCGCCTGCTGGTGGCCGAGGGCAGCGGCCGCGCCACCCACCGCGCCCTGGCCGCCGCCGTCTGGGCCAACCTGCTGTTCGGCATGGCCCACGAGACCTACCACTTCCGCCACATCTGGATGCTGTTCGCGCTGGTGTGGGTCGCGGCCCACCAGCTCGGCGGGGTCGACCAATCGGCCGGCGAGGCCGCGGGAGCGCCGGAGCCGGCGCCGGCGGGGCGTCCGGAGCCGAGCGGTGCGGCGACCTGACATGCCCGACCCCAAGGTGAGCGTGGTCATGACCGTCTACGACGGCCGCCCGTTCGTCGAGGAGGCGGTCGACAGCGTGCTGGGCCAGGAGTTCGGCGACTTCGAGCTGCTGGTGGTCGACGACGGCTCGCGCGACGGCAGCGCCGAGGCGGTCGCCAGCCGGCGTGACCCGCGGCTGCGGCTGGTGCGCCGGCCGCACCTCGGCCGGGCCTCCGCCCTCAACCACGCCGTCGGCCTCGCCAGGGGACGCTACCTGGCGATCCTGGACGCCGACGACCTCGCCCTGCCCGGCCGGCTGGAGCTGCCGGTGCGCTTCCTCGACGCCAACCCGCGGGTCGGCGCGGTCGGCTCGGCGGTGCAGCCGCTGCTCGGCCGCGGGCGCCGCGCCACCAGGCGGCTGCCGCGCGGCGACGGCACCATCCGGCTCGGCTTCCTGCTGCGCAACCCGATGTTCCACAGCTCGGTCACCTACCGGACCGCGGCGCTGGCCGAGATCGGCGGCTTCGACCCGGCGCTCGCCAGCGGCCTCGACAACGACGCCCTGCTGCGCCTCGCGGCGCGCTGGCGCCTGGCCAACCTCGACGCCCCCCTCGCCGCCAAGCGCGTCCACCCCGGGCAGTTCTTCGCCGCCCGCGGCGACCCCCGCCGCCGCGGCGCCGGCGTGATCGCCCTGCGCTGGCGCGCGGCGCGCGAGCTCCGCTTCCCGCCGCCGCTGCGCCCGCTCGCCTACCTGCTGGCCGCCGCCGCCAGCGCGCGCACCTGGCTGCTCGTGCGGCGCACCGCGGCCTAGGCCTCGCGCGCTTCGGGCAGGCCATAACGCAGCCCGTTCGGCGGGGCTCCCACCAGCATTCGTCGTAGTCAATCTTGCTCAGGACGACGCGAACGCCTTTTTCCGCCATCGCGACACCCCGGCTGAGCTGGGACGTTGTCGCGGCTGCGCGAGGCCGTCGAGGGCCAAGTCCTTCGAATGGCGTACGCCGGTTCCTCTCCCTGGCGGATCAGTTTCGCGAGCAGCACTGACAGCGTAAGGGCGGCATTGGGGGCACCGGGACGCAAAGGGGGTGAGATGGCGCAAGCCCGGACGGCCGACGTCACGGCCGAGGCGAAAAGCGAGAGCGGCACGACCCGGCGGGTCGTGCCTGACGGCGTTGCCCGCATCCCGTTCGCGGTCGCGGAGATCGCCCCGGATGCCCGCGAGGCCGCCGCCCGCGTGCTGGCGTCGGGCTGGGTCACCACCGGCCCGGAGGTGCACGCCTTCGAGCGCGAGTTCGCCGACTGGCTCGGGGCGCGCCACGCGGTGGCCGTCTCCTCCTGCACCGCCGCCATCGAGCTGGCCCTGCGCGGCCTCGACCTGCCGCCAGGGTCCAAGGTGCTGACCTCGGTGCTGACCTTCTGTGGCGCGGTCCACGCGATCACCCACGCCGGCCACCGGCCGGTCTTCGCCGACGTGGACGGCGAGACGCTGATGCCCGGCCCCGCCGAGACCGCCGCGGCGGCCGCGCGGGCCGGCGGCGTCGACGCCATGCTGGTGCTGCACTTCGCCGGGGCGCCGGCGCCGGTCGCCCCGCTGGCCGCGGCGGCCGGGCTGCCGCTCGACCGGGTGGTCGAGGACGCCGCCCACGCGCTCGGCACCGCCGTGGGCGACGCCGAGGTTGGGACCGTCTCCCGGGCGACCTGCTTCAGCTTCTACGCCACCAAGAACCTGCCCGTCGGCGAGGGCGGCATGCTCACCACCGCCGACGATGGCCTGGCGGAATGGCTCCGTGGCGCCCGGCTGCACGGCATGAGCCGTGACGCCTGGAGGCGCTACCTGCCGGGGTCGAGCTGGCGCTACACGGTCGAGGTCGACGGGCTCAAGGCCAACATGACCGACCTGCAGGCGGCCATCGGCCGGGCGCAGCTCGGCCACCTCGGCGGCTGGCAGGAGCGCCGCCGCGAGCTGGCCGAGCGCTACGACAAGAACCTTGCCGAGCTCCCGGGCGTCACCGCGCCGTGGCGGCCGCGGCCCGAGCAGGGCCGGCACGCCTGGCACCTGTACGTGGTCCGCGTCGGTCCTGAGCACGGGCTCGGCCGCGACGCGCTGATCGCCGGGCTCGCCGGGCGCGGGATCGACTGCTCGGTGCACTTCATCCCGCTGCACCACCAGCCCTGGTTCCAGCGGCGCTGGGGCGACGCGCTGGCGCACGGCTTCCCCGCCGCCGACGCGGTCTTCCCCGAGATCGTCTCGCTGCCGCTGTACCCGAGCCTCGCCGACGGCGACGTCGACCGCGTCTGCGAGGCGATCGCCGAGCTGGGCGCTCGCCCTCCCGGTCCGAGTGGCGACAAAGGATGACCTGAGTGACCCACGCAACCGACCGACGAGCACCGCAACAACCAGCACCGCCGCGCAAGGGCGGCGGGCGGCTCCGCTGCCTGCTGATCGGCGCCGGCGAGGCCGGCAGGTCCCTGGCCAGGGACCTGCTGCGCGCGCAGGAGTTCGGCCTGCTGCCGATCGGCTTCCTCGACGACAACCCGTCCAAGGTCGGCCGCCGGGTGGCCGGGCTGCCGGTCTTCGGCGGCACCCGCGAGCTGCAGGCGGTCGCCGAGCGCGAGCTGGTCGACGTCGTGGTGGTGGCGATCCCGTCGCTGCCGCCGCGCGAGATCCGCCACCTGGCGGTGGCGGCCGCCGCCGCCGGGCTCGGGGTGCGCTACCTGCCCTCGTTCGGCGCCGCCCTGGAGCGCGACGCCCGCATCTCGGACCTGCGCCGCCTGCGCGTCGACCGCCTGCTCGGCCGCGAGGAGGTGCGGGTGGTGCGCGGCGGCTCGAAGGCGACCGTCGCCGGCAAGCGGGTGCTGGTCACCGGCGCCGGCGGCTCGATCGGCGGCGAGCTGTGCCGCCAGGTCGCCGCCTTCGGCCCCGAGGCCCTGTACCTGCTCGACCACGACGAGTCCAACCTGCACCGGCTGCAGCTCAAGATCCAGGGCGAGGCGCTGCTCGACTCCGACGAGCTGCTGATCGCCGACATCCGCGACCGGGGCCGCATCGAGCAGGTCTTCCGCGACCTCGCGCCGCAGGTGGTCTTCCACGCCGCCGCCCACAAGCACCTGCCGCTGCTGGAGCGCCACCCCTGCGAGGGCGTCAAGTCCAACGTGCTCGGCACCCGCAACCTGGTCAGGGCGGCCGCCGAGCACGGCGCCGAGCGCTTCATCCTGATCTCCACCGACAAGGCGGCCGACCCCACCTCGGTGCTCGGCGCGACCAAGCGGGTCGCCGAGATGCTGGTCCAGGCCGAGCGGGGCGGCGACGGCACGCGGCTGGCCTCGGTCCGCTTCGGCAACGTGCTCGGCAGCCGCGGCTCCCTGCTGTCGGTCCTGAGCGAGCAGATCGAGAGCGGCGAGCCGGTCACCGTCACCCACCCCGACGTGACCCGCTTCTTCATGACGGTCGAGGAGGCGGTCGGGCTGGTGGTCGAGGCGGCCGGGATGGCCGGCGCCGGCGAGGTGTTCGTGCTCGAGATGGGCGAGCCGGTGCGCATCGTCGACCTGGTCCACGACTACGCCGCCCAGGTCCACGTCGACCCGCGCGACCTGGCCATCCGCTACACCGGGCTGCGGCCGGGCGAGAAGCTCAACGAGACCCTGTTCGCCGCGGGCGAGCGGCGCGAGCCGACCGCCCACCCCAAGATCTGGGCGACCGCCACCGCCGAGCCGCCCGGCGCGGAGTTCGCCGCCCTGCTCGCCGACCTGGAGCAGGCGGCCGAGGCCAACGACGCCGACGAGACCCGCCGGCTGCTGGCCAAGCTGGTGCCCGAGTACAGCGCCGCGGAGGCGGCCGCCGGTCCGGCGGCGGCGTCCGCGCCCTACCCGGACGGCTTCTAGCATGCGCGCCCGCCGCCGCGACAGCCTCGCAGCCACCCCGGTGGCCCCCGTCCAGGGCGCCGCCGTCGCCTGGCCGGCGACCGTGCCGGCCGTCGTCCCACCGGAGTCCCTGCCGCCACAGCCGCAGCTGCCGCGCGTCAAGGTGCTGCACGTGATCACCCGCTTCTGGGCGGGCGCGGGCGGCAACACGCTGCTGTCGGCGCTCGGCGCCGACCCGGAGCGCTACGAGGTCTGGGTCGCCGGCGCCGAGGGCGGCCCCCTGTGGGCGCGCGCCGAGCAGGCCGGGCTCGCCACCGTCAAGCTGCGCCGCTTCCGCGAGGTCCTCTCCCCCGTGGACGACCTGTACGTGCTCTGGCAGCTGCTGCGGCTGCTGCGCCGGGAGCGCTTCACGGTGGTGCACACCCACTCGGCCAAGGGCGGCTTCCTCGGCCGGCTGGCCGCCTGGCTGGCCCGCGTGCCGCTGATCGTCCACACCTACCACGGCTTCAGCTACCACGACTTCATGCCGGCCCGGCGGCGGCGCCTCTACCTCGCCCTCGAGCGCCTCTCCCGGCCGTTCGCCGACGCCTTCCTGGCGGTCTCGCCGCGGGTGGCGAGCGAGGCCGTGGCGATGCGGCTGGCGCCGCCCGGCTCGGTCACGGTGGTGCCCTCGGCGGTCGAGCTCGACCAGCTGCCGGAGCGGCCCGACCCGCGGCTGCGGCAGGAGCTCGGGCTGACGGCCGGCACCCGCCTGGTCGGCACCGTCGGCCGCCTCGACGGCCAGAAGGCCCCGCTGGACTTCGTCCGCATGGCCGCCAAGGTGGCGGCGGCGCGGCCGGCGGTCCGCTTCGTGATGGTCGGCGACGGGCCGCTCGCCGACGCGGTGCGCGCCGAGGCCGAGCGCCTCGGCGTCCGCGTCGACCTGGTCGGCTTCCGCGCCGACGCCCCGGCGCTGGCCACCGCGTTCGACGTGTTCGTCATCTCCTCGCTCTACGAGGGCCTCGGGCGCGCCCTCACCGAGGCGCTCGGCTCGGGCCGTCCGGTGGTCGCCACCGCCGTCAACGGCGTGCCCGACCTGGTGGTGCCCGGCGCGACCGGGTTGCTGGCGCCGGCCGGCGACCCCGAGGCGCTGGCGGAGAACGTCACCTGGCTGCTCGACCACCCCGAGGAGGGGCGGCGCATGGGCGCCCAGGGACGCGCGCTGGTCATGAGCCTGTTCGACCCGGCGCTGATGTGCGAGCTGATCGACCGGACCTACCGGCAACTCCTCGGCCTGCCCGACCCGGGCGCCAGGGAGATCGACCTGACCGAGCGGGCGGCCGCCCGTCCGGCGGCCGCGGTCGCGGCCGCGCCGGACGGCCGCGCCGGCCTGCTCGGCGAGAAGAGGGGGGCGTGATGCGGGGGGGCGTCCGAGAAGAGGTCCGGGGCAGCGCGGAGGTGGTGTCCCGGGGTGTCGCGCCCGGCCCGGGCCGGCGCGCGCTCGACCTGGTGGTCAGCGCCATGGCGCTGCTGCTGTCCGCGCCGCTGATCCTGGTGGTCGCGGTCGCGGTGAAGCTCTCCAGCCCCGGTCCGGTGGTCTTCCGCCAGGTGCGCGTCGGCCAGGGCAACAAGCCGTTCACGCTGTACAAGTTCCGCACCATGCGGCAGGGCGAGCGCGGCCCGGAGGTGACCAGGGGCAGCGACCCGCGCATCACCCGGGTCGGCAAGCTGCTGCGCACCACCGGCATCGACGAGCTGCCGCAGTTCCTCAACGTGCTGCGCGGCGAGATGACCCTGGTGGGCCCGCGCCCGGAGACGCCGGCGCTGGCCGAGCGCTACCCGACCGACTGCCGGGTGGTCTTCCGCCACCGCCCCGGGCTGACCGGGCCGACCCAGGTGCGCCTGCGCGACAAGGACGTGCTGCCGCCGAGGGGCGTCGCCGACCTGGAGGGCTACTACCTCCGTGAGCTGGTGCCGACCCGGGTCGCGCTCGACTTCTCCTACCTCAACGATCCGTCGCTGTCGCGTACCATCGCGATGCTGTGGCGCACCGCCGTGTACGTGCTGCGCGGCAGCCCCGTGGCGCGCTCGCGCGCCCAACAGGTTCACCTGCCCGAGCGGCCGTCCTGGCTGGCGACCGTCGAGGTGGGGGTGGGCGAGGCCAACGAGCCGAAGTCGTGAGGTCCGCCACCACGAGCAGGACCCGAGGGGAGCAGTCCATGACCCCACCGCCACGACGCGCACGGCGCGCGCTCGCCTGCGCCGCGGCGGTCCTGCTGGCCGCGTTCGCCGCCGGCTGCGGGGGCGGCGACGACGGCCCGGGGCCGCCGCGGCCGCTGCCGACCACCACCGCCCCGTCCGCCGCGAGCCACAGCGCCTGCAAGGCGCCCGACAAGCCGCCGGCGCACGCGCCCATCCTGGTGACCCACTTCAACACCGGCCAGGCGCCCTACGTCTTCAGGAGCCGCTGCGCCGACCTGGCGAAGCTGCGCAAGGCCTTCAACGCGGTGATCGTCACCGCCGGCGACCAGCAGCTGGTCACCGACGCCCGCGCCTCGGGGCTGGCGGTGTACGTGGAGATGGACCGCAAGGCCGACTTCGCCGACGGCAAGGACATCTCCGCGGACGTGCAGCGGATCGTGCGCCAGGTCAAGGACAACCCGGGCACGATCGCCGGCATCCGCGTCGCCGACCGGCTCAACGGCAGCCTCGACCCGGACGAGGCGGTCGGCTACCTGAAGGCCACCGGCGGCGTGTTCCACCGCGAGGTCCCTGGCGTGCCGGTCCTCGCCGACGTGGTCAACTGGGAGCTGGTCTGCGGCAAGCGCGGCCAGCGCAACTGCTTCGTGCTGCGCTTCAGCCGCTACCGCTTCGAGGTCAACAAGGTGCTGACCCGCTTCTACAAGAGCGGCTACCTGGACGGCTTCATGCTCGCCCCCGACCTGACGCGCGACGACCCGGCGGTGGTGGCCGCCGCCTTCCGCAAGGCGCGCGCCCTGTGGCCGCGGCCGTTCCAGCTGCTGGCCCGCACCGCCCCGTCGTTCAACGAGCCGACCTACCCCGGCGACGCGGCCAGCGCCAAGCGGCTGACCGACACCGTCGCCCGCGCGCCGCTCGCCGCCGGCGCCGACGGCGTCGACCTGTGGGCCTGGCACCGGCCCTACCAGGGAGGGATCCGCACCTTTCTCGACAAGGACTTCTCCGGCAACCCGTTCTGGAGCGAGCTGGTGGACGTAGCGAAGCAGGCGGGCGTGTCCCAGTGAGGCGCCGGTGAGCCAGCGGGCCAACCCGACGCCGCCCTCGCACGACCGGGCGGAGAGCAACCTGCGCCGCATCGCCACCGGCGGCGGCGCGGTCTTCGCCGGCGGCTGGGTCGCCTACGCGCTGAGCCTCGCCTTCAACATCCTGGTCGCGCGGCGGCTCAACGCCGACCGCTTCGGCGCCTTCACCATCGGCATGAGCCTGGCCGTGCTGCTGGCCCACATCGCGCCGCTCGGCCTCAACCAGGCGGTGGTCCGCTACGTGGCGATCTACCGCGGGCAGCACGACGAGGCGCGCATCCGCGGCACGATCGCGCTCGGCCTGCGCGTCACCGCCGTGGCCGGGGCGCTGCTCGGCCTGGCCATGCTGCTGGTGGCGCCGCTGCTGGCCAAGCGCGTCTTCCACGACCCCAGCCTCACGCTGACGATCCGGGTGCTGGCCCTCTCGGTGCCGCTGACCGGCATCGGCGAGCTGTTGCTGTCGGCGATGCGCGCCTACACCAGGGTGGTCCTGCCGGTCCTGATCCGCTCGTTCGCCGCCCCCGGCCTGCGCGCCGCCGCGGCACTGGCCGCGCTGCTCGCCCACGCCAACCTGGTCGGCGTCGCCGCCGCCTACACGCTGGTCGAGGGCGTCGCGCTGCTGATGGGCGCGGCCGCGGCGCGGCACGTCCTGCCCGGCCGCGCCGCCGGGACGGCGCCGCCGCCGACCGGGGAGATCGTCCGCTTCTCCTGGCCGATGGCGGTCAACCGGGTGCTGATGGGCTCCACCAACAACGCCGAGGTGTTCATGCTCGGCGCGCTGGCGGGCGCCGGCCAGGTGGCGCTGTTCGCGGCGGCGCGGCGCTTCACCATCGTGGCCAACGCGATCTTCATCGCCTTCGGCACCATCTTCTCGCCGATGGTCTCCGACCTCGACGCGGCCGAGCAGCACGACCACCTCGCCCGCCTGTACAAGGCGGTGAGCCGCTGGATCTTCACCATCGGCGTGCCGGTGTTCCTGGCCCAGGTCCTGTTCGGCGACGCCCTGCTGTCCACCTTCGGGAAGGGCTTCGGCGAAGGCCGCGTCGCGCTCACCCTGCTCGCCCTCGGCCAGCTCGCCAACTACGCCAGCGGCGCGTCCTCCAACGTGCTGACGATGACCGGGCGCTCGCGCGCGAACCTGGTCTTCACCGTCGTCCACCTGGTCGCGACGGTGGCGCTCAACCTCCTGCTGATCCCGCCGTTCGGCCTGCTCGGCGCGGCGGTCGCCAACGCGGTCGCGATGACCTCGGTGAACGCGGCGCTGACCTGGTGGGTCTACCGGGAGGCCGGGATGCACCCCTACAACCGGAGCTGGCTGAAGCCGCTCGGCGCCGGCCTGGGGACGGCGCTGATCGTCCTCGCCGGCCGCCGGCTCCTGCCGGCGGGCAGCGTCGGCGACCTCGCCGGCCTGGTGCTGCTCGGCGTCGCCTACCTGGGCATGCTCGCGCTGCTCGGGATCGACGGCGAGGACCGGCTGGTGCTGCGCGAGCTCGCCGGCCGGGCGCGGCGCCGCTCCCCCACCGCGGCGGACGCCGGGCGCGGCTCCGAGGCCCTGGCGGGCAGCGCCGCCACCGGCGGAAGCGAACCGAGCTGACAAAACACTCTGCAACTGGCGTGGCCCGGATACGGCGGGCGGCGCGTCCAGGGCTCGGCCGTGATTACTACGCTGGACGGGGCCCCGCGCCGCCGTGGCGGCGAGGCTCCTGCCGTGGCACGAACGAACCACCTGGCCGTGCCGGCCGGGGCAGTCTCTGCGAAAGGAACACCGACTCATGCGCGTCCTGGTCACGGGCCACAACGGTTACATCGGCGGGGTGATGGTGCCGCTGCTGCGCGAGGCCGGCCACGAGGTCGTCGGCCTCGACTCGGACCTGTTCCGGTCCTGCCTGTTCGGGCCCGTGCCGGCCGAGGTCCCCTCCGTCACCCTCGACGTGCGCGACGTGCAGGTCGACGACCTGCGCGGCTTCGACGCGGTGGTGCACCTCGCGGCGATCTCCAACGACCCGCTCGGCAACCTCAACCCGGACTGCACCTACGACATCAACCACCTCGGCTCGGTGCACCTGGCCCGCACCGCCAAGCAGGCCGGCGTGCCGCGCTTCCTGTTCTCGTCCTCGTGCAGCCTGTACGGCGCCGCCTCCCCGGACGACCTGCTCGACGAGTCGGCCGCGTTCAACCCGGTGACCCCGTACGGCCGCTCCAAGGTGCTGGCCGAGCGCGACATCGCGGCGCTGGCCGACGACGACTTCAGCCCCACCTTCCTGCGCAACTCCACCGCCTACGGCGTCTCCCCGCGGCTGCGCGGCGACCTGGTGGTCAACAACCTGACCGGCTACGCCTTCACCATCGGCGAGGTGCTGCTCAAGAGCGACGGCACCCCGTGGCGGCCGTTGGTCCACATCGAGGACATCTCCCGCGCGTTCCTGACCATGCTCGAGGCCCCCCGCGAGCTGGTCCACGGCGAGGCGTTCAACGTCGGCGGCACCGGCGAGAACTACCAGATCCGCGACGTCGCCGAGCTGGTGCAGAAGGTGGTGCCCGGCAGCCGCGTCGCCTTCGCCGAGGGCGCCGGACCGGACACGCGCTGCTACCGGGTCGACTGCGGCAAGCTGGCCCGCACCTTCCCCGGGTTCGAGCTGCGCTGGAACGTGGCCCGCGGCGTCGAGGAGCTGTACGAGGCGTTCCAGCGCGAGCGCCTCACCGAGACGGACCTGGAGGGCTCCCGCTTCCAGCGCATCGCCCGGATCAGCGAGCTGCTCGCCGGCGAGCGGATCGACAGCTCGCTGCGCTGGCGAGGCCCGGCCCCCGACGCGGAGGAGGCGCGCCTGGCCGGGTAGACGCCCCCATGCCGGCCGGGCGCTGAGCTCCAGCCCCGGACCGCGCCGAGCCAGCCGGCTCACCGCCGACCACCAGCGACGCATGGAGCCCCTCCCCCGGCTCCCGCCGACACGCGACGCAAAGGAGCCCCTGTGCCCGACGAGCACTCCTGCCCGAGCTGCGGTGCCGCCACCGTCGAGCTGTTCCACCGGGAGACGGGTGTCCCGGTCAACAGCTGCCTGCTGCTGGCGACCGAGGAGGAGGCGCGGGCGTTCCCGCGGGGCACCATCGCGCTCGGCTTCTGCCACGGCTGCGGCTTCATCTCCAACACCGCGTTCGACCCGGCCCTGGCCGAGTACTCCAGCCGCTACGAGGAGACCCAGGCCTTCTCGCCGCGCTTCCAGCGCTTCGAGGACGAGCTCGCCCGCCGCCTGGTCGACCGCTTCGACCTGCACGGCAAGGACGTCCTCGAGATCGGCTGCGGCAAGGGCTCGTTCCTGCTGCGCGTCTGCGAGCTCGGCGCCAACCGCGGCATCGGGATCGACCCCAGCGTGGTGCTGGAACGCGTCCAGCAGCCGGCCGCCGGCGAGGTCCGCTTCATCGCCGACCTGTACCGCAAGGAGCACGCGGAGCTGCCGGCCGACTTCGTGATCTGCCGCCACACCCTCGAGCACATCTACGACGTCGCCGGGTTCGTGGACCTGCTCCGCGCCAACCTGGCCGGGCGCAGCGCCACCACCGTCTTCTTCGAGCTGCCCGACACGCTGCGGGTGCTCGAGGAGGTCGCCTTCTGGGACGTCTACTACGAGCACTGCTCCTACTTCACCATCGGCTCGCTGGTGCGGCTGTTCGAGCGCACCGGGTTCACCGTGCTCGACGCCCGCCTCGACTACGACGACCAGTACGTCCTGCTGGAGGCGCGCACCGACGAGGCCGCCGCTGGGTCACCGGCCGGCCCGGTCGACCAGGTCGCCGACGTGGCCGCGGCGGCGCAGCGGTTCCAGCGCCGCTACCGGGCGCAGCTCGCCGCCTGGGACGAGCGCCTCGGCGGCCTGTTCGCCGACGGCAAGCGCGCCGTCGTCTGGGGCGCCGGCTCCAAGGGCGTCGCCTTCCTGTGCGCCCTGCCCGCCGCCGAGCGGATCGAGGTGGCGGTCGACATCAACCCGTACAAGCACGGCATGTTCATGGCCGCCACCGGCCAGCGCATCGTGCCGCCGGCGTTCCTGGCCGACTACCGCCCGGACGTGGTGATCGTGATGAACCCGATCTACCGCGAGGAGATCCGGGCCGAACTGGACCGCATCGGCGTGGACGCCGAGGTGGTGGCGGTCTGACGATAGGAGGGGACCTTGCCTGGCATCGCGGGCGTGATCGCCCATGAGCGCCGGCCGGTGGCCGCGCGCCTCGACCGGATGGTCGCGGCCATGCGCCACCGTCCCTGGTACACCTCGCGGACGGCGGTGGTCCCCGGCGCCGGCTTCGCCGCGGTCGGCTGGCGGGAGCCGCCGGCGCTCGCCCGGCGGGGCCAGGTCATGCTCGCCCTCGCCGGCGACGTGTACGACGTCGAGCCCGGCCCGGCGCCGGCGAGCAGGGCGGCGCTCGCCGCCGCCCTGCTCGACCGCTTCGTCAGCGGGGGCGCGCTCGCCCTCGCCGGGCTCAACGGCGTCTACGCCGCGCTGGTGTGGGAGCGGGACGCCGGCCGGCTGACGATCGTCAACGACCGCTACGGCTTCCAGAAGCTCTACTGGTGGCTGGCGCCCGACGGGCTGGAGGTGGCCACCGAGCCGAAGGCGCTCGCCTCCCACCCCCGCTTCGACCGCTCGGTGAGCGAGCTGGCCCTGGCCGACTTCCTCACCGTCGGCCACTTCCTCGAAGACCGCGTCTTCTACGACCGGGTCAAGCTGCTCCCGCCCGCGAGCGTCGCGGTGTGGGAGGGCGAGAAGCTGGTGGCGCAGCCGTACTGGGACTACGAGCTGCCGCTCGCCGGCGCGAGCGCCGAGGCCGGCGACGCCGCCGTGGACGAGTACGCGCGGCTGCTGCGGGCGGCGGTCGCGCGCCGGGCGGAGCCCGGCATCGCCCTGCCGCTCACCGGCGGGCTCGACTCGCGCGTGCTCGCCGGGTTCCTGCACGAGGAGGCGCCCGACCTCGAGGTCGTCACCACCACCGTGGGCCACGACCACGCCAACGACGTCCGCTTCGGGCGGCAGCTCGCCGGCGCGCTCGGCTACCCGCACGCCTTCGCGCCGGTCGGGCCGAGCTACATCGCCGACCACGCCGAGGAGGGCATCGCCGCGCTCGACGGCGCCGGCATCTGCTCGACCTTCTGGATCCTGGCCGCCAACCCGGTGTTCGAGTCCAGCGGCGCCGCGGCCGCCTGGTGCGGCTTCCTCGGCGGCGCGCTCGCGGGCGGCGACCTGCCCCGCGGCGTCAACGCCCGCAGCGACCCGAGCCTGGCGCTGATGACGCTGTGGCGCGCCAAGTTCGCCCGCTACTGCAGCGAGGCGGAGCTGGCCCGGCTGCTCAAGCCGGGCGTGTACGCGGCCGTCCGCGGCGAGGCGTTCGCCGCCGTGCAGCGCGCCTTCATCGCCGCCGCCACCGACGACGCGCTCAACCGCTGCACCTACGTGGACCTGCGCGAGAAGCGGCGCCGCTTCACTAGCGCCTACCGGGAGCTGTTCGGGCTCTCCTGCCGGCCGGTGGAGCCGTTCGCGGACAACGAGCTGGTCGACTTCGTCCTGCGCCTGCCCAAGCAGGCGATGGTCGACCAGCGCCTGTACCGCCGCATGGTGGTGCGCCACCTCCCGGTGCTCGCCCAGGTCCCGTACGCGAAGACCGGCGCGCCGGTCGACGACTCGCGGGTGCGCTACTGGTCACGGCGGGTCGCCGGCCGCGCCAGGGCCGAGGTCGCGGCGCGCCTGCCCGAGCTCGCCGGTTCGCTGCACGACACCAAGGCCTACGTCCACTACGACGAGTGGGTGCGCGCCGGCTCGCGCCGCTTCATCGAGGACGCCCTGCGCCCCGAGTACCTGGAGGACCTGCTCGACGTCGACGCGGTGCGGGCGCTGGTGGCCGACCACATGGAGGGCCGCGCCAACCAGCACGGCAAGGTTTGCGCGCTGGCGACGTTCGCGCTGTGGCGCCGCTGGTACGGGTGAGCTACAGGACCTTCGGCGCCGGCACCGGGACGATGAAGCGGCCGCCGGCGCGGCGGTAGGCGTCCTGCTGGGCGAGGACCTCGTCGGCGAAGTTCCAGGCGAGCAGCAGCACGTAGTCGGGGCGGTCGGCGAGCAGGCGGGCCGGGTCGGCGATCGGCAGGCGCACGCCGGGCATGTAGCGGCCTTGCTTGTGGACGTTGCGGTCGACCACGTAGTCGATCGTCTCGCTGCCCACCCCGACGTAGTTGAGCAGGGTGGCGCCCTTGGCGGCGGCGCCGTAGGCGGCGATCCGCGCACCCTGGGCCTTGAGCTCGGCGAGCAGCGCCAGCAGCCCCTTCTTGACGCCCGCGACGCGGGCGGCGAAGTCGCGGTAGTAGCCCGCCGCGACCAGCCCGTGCGCCGCCTCGTCGGCGACGTAGCCGCGCACGGTCTCGTCGGGCTCGCCCTGGCGGCGCACGAACAGCCGCAGCGAGCCGCCGTGCACCGGGTAGTGCTCCACCCGCGCGAGCACCAGGCCGTGCCTGGCGAACAGCCCTTGCAGCGCGGTCACCGAGAAGTAGCAGTGGTGCTCGTGGTAGATGGTGTCGAACTCGCAGCGGTCGATCAGGTCGCGCACGTAGGGGGCCTCGATCACCGCCACGCCGTGCGGGGCGAGCAGCAGGCCGACGCCGGCCACGAAGCCGTTCAGGTCGGGCACGTGGGCCAGGACGTTGTTGGCCAGCACGACGTCGGCCCGCTTGCCCTCGGCGACCAGGCAGGCGGCCAGGCCGCGGTCGAAGAAGGCGCGCAGGGTCGGGATGCCGGCCTCCTGCGCGGCCCTGGCCGGCCCCTCGGCCGGGTCGATGCCGAGCACCGGCACGCCCTGCTTGGCGAAGTGGCGCAGCAGGTAGCCGTCGTTGGAGGCGAGCTCGACCACCAGGCTGCGCTCGCCGAGGCCCTCCTCGTCGACCAGCCGCTCGGCGTTGCGCCGCGCGTGCTCCACCAGCGCGTCGGAGAACGACGAGTAGTACGGGTAGTCCTGGGTGAACAGCGTCTCCGCCGAGACCGTCTGCAGCAGCTGGACCAGCGAGCAGGCCGCGCAGAAGGCGACCTGCAGCGGGTAGAACGCCTCCGGCTCCTCGAGCCGGGACGGCTCGACCAGGGCGTCCGCCAGGGGCGTCTCGCCCAGGTCGAGGATCGGCTCGAGGCCGCTCGCGCCGCAGGAACGGCACGCCTGGATCAGCTCGTGCATCGCGGGGCTCACTCCTTGCTCGCCGGCAGCGGCTAGTCCCACACCTTCCACGGCGGCCGTGGCTGCTCCCAGAGGGACTCGAGCAGCTTCTTGTCCCGCAGGGTGTCCATGCACTGCCAGAAGGAGTAGTGCCGGTAGGCCATCAGCTGGCCGTCGGCGGCCAGGCCCTCGAGCGGCTCCCGCTCCCAGGTGGTGTCGTCGCCGGCGACGTAGTCGAGCACGCCCGGCTCCAGCACGAAGAAGGCGCCGTTGATCCAGCCCTCGCCGAGCTGCGGCTTCTCCGAGAAGCGGCGCACCACGTCGCCTTCGAGGTCGAGCCGGCCGAAGCGGGCCGGCGGGCGCACCGCGGTGACGGTCGCCAGGCGCCCGTGGCCGCGGTGGAAGGCGACCAGCTTGTCGAGGTCGATGTCGGCGACGCCGTCGCCCCAGGTCAGCATGAAGGGCTCGTCGCCGATGTAGGGGGCGAGCCGCTTGATGCGGCCGCCGGTGGCGGTCTCCAGGCCGGTGTCGACCAGCTCGACGGTCCAGTCCTCGCGGTGGCTGCCGCCGTGCCGTCTGACCTCGCCGTCGCGCGAGTTGACGGTCAGGTTGCCGTTGTAGGAGCAGTACTCCACCAGCCAGCGCTTGATGTGCTCGCCCTTGTAGCCGAGGGCGACGACGAAGTCGCGGTAGCCGTAGTGGTGGTAGATCTTGAGGATGTGCCACAGGATCGGCCGTCCACCGATCTCGACCATTGGCTTGGGCCGGACCTCGGTCTCCTCGGCCAACCGCGTCCCGAGCCCCCCGGCAAGGATGACGACCTTCAAGCTGCTGGATCCTTCCTCGCGGCGTAGCCAGCCGCGTCGCCTGCCTGCACGACGGCACGCCACGGCCGGGACCCGCCTTCGGCCCCGGCGGCGACGCTCGCCACCCCATTGTGGGAGCCGTGGGCGCGGCCCTGGTCCCCACGGGTAGGGAGCCTGCCTACGGCGATCGAACGATTCAGGACGGCCCCGCAGGCAGGACGCCGGTGGCCGGGGCGGACGACCCGCTCACCGTGCGGCAGACGCGTTCAGGCGGCCTGGTCGCTGGCAGGGCGGCCGCGGCGGTCCGGGGCGACCGCGCCGCGGGCCAGGCGGGCGAGCTGGGGCACGACCATCACGGCGTCCTTGCCGAGGCTCTTGTAGTGGCGGCCGACCCAGCGCAGCATCTCGGCGTAGCAGGCGGCGCGCTCGCGCGGCGGCAGCGGGGAGCGCCGGATGGCGCGGACGAACTCGAACCCCTGCTTCCAGACTGGGAGCACGACCCGGACGCGGCGGTTGGGGTCGAACCAGGCGGTGCGGCCGCTGCGCACCTTGTGCGCCCTGGTGGAGCGGCCCTCGTGCTCGCGCGACCAGAACAGCTCCTCGTCGACCTCGGCGAAGCGCCCGTAGAGGCCGAGCTCGGCCAGCATCACCCGGTCGGAGGCGACGTAGGGGCCCATCAGCCGGGTGCGGCGCAGCGCCTCGGTGCGGACCACGCCGAACACCGGGAAGCAGCGGTAGCGCAGCCCGGTGAGGGCGTGGAGGCGCTCGCGCACCCGCGGCGAGCCCGCCTTCCAGGCGTAGCGGTACGGCCTGGTGCGCCTGCCGGCGGCGTCGACGATCGCCACCTGCGGGTGGCAGAGGACCACGTCGGGCTCGCGGTCGAGCAGCTCGACGCAGCGGCCGAGGAAGTCGGGCAGGCAGAGGTCGTCGTGCGCGGCCAGCTTGAAGTACTCGCCCCTGGCGAGCGTCATCACCCGGTTGTGGTTCCAGGTGGCGCCGCGGTTGACCTCCTCCCTGAGGTAGCGCACGCGCGCGTCGCGCTCGGCGTAGGCCCGGCAGATGCGCTCGGTGTCGTCGCTGGAGCCGTTGTCGGAGATGATCAGCTCGAAATCGGTGAAGCGCTGGGCGAGCAGGTGGTCGAGCGTCTCGGCGAGGAAGTTGGCGCCGTCGTAGACGGGCATGCCGATGCTCACCCGTGGGGCGCGCCCGCCCACCGCCTGCTCCATCGAACCTCCCGTTCTCGGTGCAGAAACGGCCGGCGGCCAGTCTCCGCCAACCGGATCGAGCCCGAATCCGCAGATCGGCGTAGCGAACCTACGCCCCACACGCCGGCACGGCGTCTACCTGCACCGTTACGCCTGCTGCCCGGCGTGGCCAGTTGGGTTTGCGCAATATTGCGGCGATGAATTCTTGACCAAACTGTTGCACGGAATTCCCGGTGCCTGTCAGTATCACCTCCCCCCACGAACCGGTCCCGGCAGGCTCACCGTGACAGGAGTCCCCATGCCCCGCCGCCCGCGGCACCTCGCAGGCTCCGTTGCACCCTCCGCCGCGGCGCGCCGCGCCCGCCGGCCGCGCCACGCGGCCGCGCGTGCCGGCCGCGGCCGCGTCCTGCCGCTCGCCGGGCTGCTGCTGGTCGCCGCGGCGGCGTCCGCCTCGAACCCTCCGTCGCCGGCGCTGGCGGCGCCGACGTCGGTGGCCGACTGCCTCGCCCGCGGCGGCCGCACCCAGGTGGGCGGGATCCTGCGCCAGCCCTGGCGGGCCGACCGCACCCCCGACGACCACACCTACGACCTGCGCCGGGCCACCTCGGTCGCCTACGGTCGCGGCAGCGTCTACCCGCTGCTGTTCGGCAAGGCCCGCGCGGGCACCAACCTGTGCGTGCTCGGCGGCCACGTCATCGGCCAGCAGCCCCGGGGGCTCACCTACCAGGCCGTCTACACCCGCTACAACGGCGACGGCCTGTGGGTGCAGGGCCGTGGCAGCTACCTGGTGTACGGCTTCCGCGCCGAGAACGTGGAGGACGGCATCTCCCTGCAGGGCGGCGACGGCGACTTCGCCGTGGTGCGCGGCGCCTACCTGTCCTACGTCCGCGACGACTGCATCGAGAACGACAAGATCGTCGGCGGGCGCGTCGAGGACAGCCTGTTCGACGGCTGCTTCATGGGCATCAGCGAGCGTCCCGACGCCAACGCCCCGCCCTCCCGGGCGCCCGCGGGCGAGACCTTCACCATCGACCGGACGCTGATCCGCATCGCGCCACAGGCCAACGAGCGCGCCGCCGACGGCGCCGGCAACGGCCAGCTCTTCAAGTGGTCGGACGCCGCCAACCGGCTGGTGCTGCGCGACTCGGTCTTCCTGGTCGAGGAGGTCCCGATCCGCGGCTACACGCCGCTGGCGTTCCCGGCCGGCACCACCGCCCAGAACGTCACCCTGGTGTGGCTCGGCGCCGGCGCCTACCCGGGCCCGCTGCCGCGCGGCGTCACCGTGGTCCGCAACCGCTCGGTGTGGGAGACCGCCCGCGCCAACTGGCTGGTCGCCCACGGCTACGCCGCCGCCCGCCCCGCCCCCACGCGGCCCGCCACCACCCAGCCGCCCAAGCCCCCGTCGCAGGCGCACCACGGCTGCCAGCCCGACACGCACCCCTGAGCCGTCAGCGCCCAGTCGCGTCGCCGCCGTGACCGGCGGATGGTGCGGCCGGCCGGCCTCAGCCGCGGGGCACCGGGGCCGAGCCCTCCCGCCGCGGCTCGCCGGTCACGGCGGCGACGCGCAGGAGCTGCAGCTTGTCGTGCGAGGGTGTGCCGGGCGCCGCGGTGTAGAGCAGCAGACGCTGGTCTCGCTCGGGGATCAGCAGCACCTCGTAGTCGAGCTCCAGCTCGCCGACCAGTGGATGGGTGATGCGCTTGGTGGCCGAGCGCACCACCGCGACGTCGTGGGTCGCCCACAGCGCGGCGAACTCGGCGCTGTCAGCCCTCAACCGCTCGACCAGCTCGGCGATGCCGCGGTCGTCGGGGTAGCGGGCGGCGGCGGCGCGGAGGTCGGCCACCGCGCCGCGCAGCAGCTCCCGGCGGTCGGCGCGGGCGAGCGGGCCCTGGCCGTCCGCCTCCCGCAAGTACCCCCAGACGGCGTTGCGGCGCTCCGGCGGGAGCGCGGCGAAGTCGGTGATCAGCGCGACCGCCATCGCGTTCCACGCCAGGACCTCGTACTTGGCGTCGAGCACCAGCGCCGGGGTGTCGTCGAGCCGGTCGAGCAGGTGCAGGATGCCGGCGGGCACCTCCCGCGGCGGCCGGCGAGGCGGCCCGGGCGCCTGGTCGGCGAGCCGGAACAGGTGGTCGCGCTCGCTCGCCGCGAGCCGCAGCGCACGGGCGAGCGCCTCGAGCACCTGCGCGGACGGCCGCGGCCCGCGCGCCTGCTCGAGCCTGGCGTAGTAGTCCACCGAGATCCCGGCGAGCCGCGCGACCTCCTCGCGGCGCAGTCCCGGCGTGCGGCGCCTCCCCGCCCAGGCGGCCGGCCCCAACCCGGCCTCGGCGGGCCGCAGGCCCTCCCGGCGGCTGCGCAGGAAGCCGGCCAGCTCTCGCCTGTCCATCCCAGCAGGATGCCTCGTGCCGTGTTGGCGAACAAGGGAGTGCCGATCCCTGGATGACCCGGCCCTGGCCGCGCCGGCGTCGCGGCGCGAGGCTGGCGGCGGAGGTGGCGACTGGCGGTCGCCCGCCAGCGCCGCGAGGAGACGGCCGGAGGTGGTGGATGCAAGCAGTCGCGGTCATGGAGTTCGGCGGGACGCCGAGCCTGCTGGAGCTGCCCCGGCCCGAGCCGGGGCCGCACGAGGTGCTGGTGCGGCTGGCGGCGGCGGGGGTGAACCCGATGGACCAGGCGGTCGCGGACGGGCAGTTCGAGGGCCGCCTGCCGCACACCTTTCCGCTGGTCCTGGGGTTCGACGGCGCCGGGGAGGTCGCGGCCACCGGTGGCGCGGTGACCCGCTTCGCCGTCGGTGACGAGGTCTACGGCCAGTTCTTCCATCCGCCGCTCGGCCGCTCCGGCAGCTACGCCGAGTACGCCGTGGTGCCGCAGCGGATGGACAACGGGGCGATCGGCCGGGCGCCGCGCGGCCTGCCACCGGGGCGGGCGGCGGCGGCGCCGACCGCGGCGATGACCGCCATCGGGCTGCTGGACGAGGTCGGCCTGCGCGCCGGGCAGACGGTGCTGATCGTCGGCGCCAGCGGCGGCGTCGGCTGCTTCGCCACGCAGCTGGCGGCAGCCGTCGGCGCCCGGGTGATCGCGACCGCCCGGGGCGACGCGGCCGAGCAGCTCCGCGCGCTGGGCGCGGCACAGACCGTCGACTACGCGGCGGCTCCCCTGGACGAGCAGGTCCGCGCGGCCCACCTCGGCGGCGTGGACGTCCTTCTCGATCTGGTCAGCAACGGCGGTTCGGGCGCCTTCGAGGCCAACGCAAGCCTGGTCCGCGACGGCGGGACGGCCGCCTCGATCGTGTTCGCCGCCAGCCGGGCAGCACTGGACGGCCGGCGCGTCCGCGCCTTCGACTACCTGCTCCGCGACAAGGCGACCCTGCTCGACCGGCTCACCGCCGACCTCGACGCCGGGCGCCTACGGGTCCCGGTGGAGGCGGAGGTGCCGCTCCGTGACGCCCCGGCCCTGCTGGCGCGCCGGCGTCGCGGCGGCGCCCGCGGCAAGACGGTGGTCCGCGCCTGAAACGGCGCCGAAGCGACCCTCCTGCCGACGGACTACGACGCCACGGCCGCGCTCGCCGGCGCGTTGACCACCGCCGATACGGCGAGATAACGAGCCGCGCCGAGATCGCAACCTTCTGTATACCTTTTGTGACATGCGAGTGTTGTTATCTTGCGTGGCGATTGCGGCGAAGCGGCCGTCATCGTCGTTCAGCAGTACCGGTCAGGTACGCAGTACTGAGGATTGGCGCAGTGCTGCGATTACCGTAGGTTGGAGTGGAATGGCAGACATAGGGTGTGAGCACGGTGCCGCCGACTAGAGGCACCGTCGCTACCGGGGGGGTAGACACCATGCCGGCCCAGGCAAACGGCCTGCTCGAACAATCATCTGCGCGTACGCTTCGTGCCCGTGTGGGCCGGGGCGGGCGGCGCAAGCGCGCTTCCAAGCCGAACCTGTCGTGGGAGCGCCCGCTCGGCGGGCGCGAGGGGACGCCGGAGGCCACCGACTCGCCGGCGATGCTGGCCCACGAGGTCAAGCGCCGGATCTCGGCCCTGCGGGTGGCCGCCGAGGCCGCCGGGGTGCTGCACCGCCGCGGCCACGACCCGCAGCCGATGATGGACCGGCTGCTCGGCGAGATCCACGAGCTCGAAGAGCTCACCCGCACCCTGCTCGACCGGGACCGGGCCGCCTCGTGCGAGGTGACCGACCTGGTCGGGGCGGCGCAGGCCGCCGCGGACACGGTCCGCGCCGCCAACCGCGCCCAGGTGGTGCTGGCCCACCCGTCCGAGCCGGTCGGGGCGGTCGCGCAGCCGGCCATGGCACGCCAGGCGCTCGAGAACCTGATCGAGAACGCCTCGCGCTACGGCGAGGAGCCGGTCGAGGTCACCGTCCGCCAGGTCGGCGACTGGGCCGAGGTGGTCGTGGCCGACCGCGGGCCCGGCTGGGGTGGCTCCCCCAGGCGCGCCCACGACGGCAACGGGCTCGGCCTGGCGCTGGTCAGGCACGTGACCGAGGCGGCCGGTGGGCACGTGTGGAGCCGGGGCCGCCCCGGGGGCGGCACCATGCTGGGCCTGCGCCTCCCGGCCGCCGGCCTGGGGTAGGGCGGCTGCTGGGGCCAGGCCGCAGCAGCGAATCGGGGGGGAAGCAGATGAATGGCGAGATCAAGGTCGTGCTTGCCGACGACCACGAGGTGTTCGTCGAGGGCCTGTGCATGGTCCTGGCCGCAGAGGACGACCTGGAGATCGTGGCGACGGCCGTCGACGGCGTGAGTGCCCTGCAGGCGCTGGACGAGTACCGCCCGGACGTGCTGGTGCTCGACGTCCACATGCCGGCCACCGACATCCAGCAGGTGATCGCGGCCGCGCGCCAGCGCGCGCCGCGGACGCGCGTGCTGATGCTGTCGGCCGACACCCGTCCGGACACCATCGGCGCGCTGCTGCGCGCCGGGGCGCACGGGTTCGTGCCCAAGGACGCCTCCTCCCGCCAGGTCGCCACGGCGATCCGCAAGCTGGTGGCGGGGCACCTCGACCCATTCGCCAGCTACGCCATGCCCAACGTCCGGCAGCAGCCGCGCAACCGCGAGATCGACCTGCTGGTCAGCAGCCTGAGCCCGCGGGAGCAGCAGATCCTGGCCCTGCTGGCGGCCGGCTGGAACAACCGCCGCATCGCCGAGAGCTGCTTCCTGTCGGTCAACACCGTCCGCACCCACGTGCAGAACGTGCTGGTGAAGCTCGGCGTCCACTCCAAGCTGGAGGCCGCTGCGTTCGCGGTGCGCCACGGCGTGGTCCCGCCGGGCGGCGTCCCGGCGGCGTCGGGCTCGCTGTAGGGAGGTCCGGCCGGCCGGCCGCCGGGCCCGGCGTCAGGTGACCGGTTCCTCGCCGGCAGCTCCAGGGGGAGGGCCGTGCCCGGGGGCCCGCCCGGACCCGTCGGCGGGACGCCCGGGGCTGGCGGTGCCACCTTGCTCCGAGTCCTCGACAGTGGGCCGAGGGTCGCCGCCCGCGCGCTCGGAACCACCGGCAGCGGCTCCCGGGCCTTCGGCACGGTGCTCGGCGCCGTCGGCTAGGCGCCCGGGGCCGGTGGGCCAGGTCATGGCGAAGTGGGGCATGGCCGGGGCGGGAGCACTTCCGCGGCGCAGCCGGCCGCGCACGGCGAGGACGACGGCGAGCAGCGCCCAGAGGACCAGCGCGGCCGCGAGGTGCAGGCCCAGGTCGAGGTCGTGCACCGCGGGGTAGCGGCCTCCTGGTGGCGGTAGCCCCGGAACGGGCTCGGGGCGGAGGGCCTCGGCGGGGATCATCCTGGCCCGCGCCGCCAGCGTGCCGAGCGGCGCCAGGTGCACCGCGCCCTGCGCGTCCGCCTCCAGGACCACGTCCTCGAACGCCTGGCGGACCAGGCCGCCCGGCAGGTGGTGCGGCGGCGAGACGGGCGCGCCGAAGCGCGCCGCCGCGAGCTGCCAGACCGCCGGGTTCGCGGTCGCCGGCTCCTCGCCCAGGTAGAAGCGGGCGATGCTGGGCTCGGCGAGCAGCAGCCGCCGCTGCGCGATGCTCGGCGGCGGCGCCGTCTCCGCCTTCGGCAGCTGGGCCGCGGCCAGCAGGGCGGGCGCCTGCCTGGACAGCCTCGTCAGCAGGTCGACCGGCCGGGCGAGGGGCTGGCCCCCCTGCGGGTCCGGCACGGTGCCGAGGAACATGGTGTCGAACGCCTGCACGGTCCGGCCGCCGTCGCGCCACGGCCGGCTGAGCGCCCGACCGGCCACCGCCTTGCCGCCGACCGCCTGGTAGCCCGACCAGAAGCGGCCGCCGGCCGCGTCGAGGACGGCGAAGCCGCCGCAGGCCGACCCGGCCGCGTTCTCGAACACCCCGCCGGCGACCCGCTGCAGGTCGGCCACGCGGCTGCCCGGCGGTTGCTGCACCTCCCAGAACTGCACCGTGCCGAGGCTCGGGCTGGCGATGCTGGCGACGCGGCGACCGTTGGCGCCGAGCCAGCTCGCCAACCCGCCGCCCGCCTGGTCGCCGCGGAGCAGGAAGTAGCGCACGCCGCTGCCGAGCGCGGCCGGCCCGTCGGCGAACGTGGTGACCCGGCGGGTCCCCACGGCGAACAGGTCGGGATCGGCCGGGTCGGCGCCGTTCACCGCGGAGCAGGAGGGCGTCTTCGCGGCGACCAGCGTGGCCATGTGGGCCAGGGCGTCGTCGGCGCGGCCGTAGCGCCCGTCCCAGCCCTGGCCACCGGCCACCAGCAGCGCGAGCACGGCCAGCGAGACCGTCACCGTGGCGACCCGGCGGGCCGGGGGGCCCTGGCCGGCGAGCAGGTCGCGGAACGCGCCCAAGCCCAGGGCGACGGCGGCGACCGCGCCGGGCACCAGGTAGGCGAGCCAGGACTCGTCCAGCGCGCCGACCGCCACCAGCAGGATCCCGGCGGCCAGGCCGGTCAGGTTCCAGGCGGCGAGGAACCGGCCGGCACGCTCGCCGCGCCGCCAGACCGCGACCACCGCGGGCAGGGCGAGTGCCAGCACGGCGAGGGTGGCGAGGTCGCGCGGGAACGCCAGCTCCAGCGGCCGGCTCAGCGGCAGCCCACGGTCCGACCCGGTCAGGTGGGCCAGGGCGGCGAGGCGATCCAGCCGCGGCCCGAGCCCGGCGGCGCCTGGGGCGCGCACCACCCAGGCGGCGAACGCGGCCCAGAAGCCGAACCCGACCGCCAGCGCGGCCAGCGCCTTGCCGGCGAGGCCGGCGACCTCCTCCCAGCCGCGGACGGCCAGCGCGAACCCGAGCGGCACCAGCAGCAGGACCAGGCTGCGCCCGTCGGCCAGCAGGGCGACGCCGGAGGCCAGGCCCACCGCCGGGACGAACGCGGCGGCACCGCGCTCGTGCAGCAGCCAGGCCAGCAGCAGGACGACCAGGCCGGCCGCGAGGCCGACGGACTCGACGGTCAGCACCCGGCCGGCGCCGGTGAGCACCGGGTCGAGCGCGGCGACCAGCCCGGCGGCGGCGGCGATGGCGAAGCGCAGCACGGTGTCGCGCCGTCGCTCGGTGAGCGCGAGGACGAGCAGCACCAGCAGCGCGGTGGCCAGTCCCCGGAAGCCGCTCGAGGACAGCCGCGCGTGCTGCACGGTCTGGACCAGCTCCTCGTCGGCACGCCCGCTCGCCAGCAGCCAGCCAGCGTGCGCCGCCAGGGCGAGCGGCGGCTGGTCGAGGACGGGCTGGCCGCGCCAGGCCATCCCGCTCCCGCTGGCGACGCTGCGGGCGACCTGGGCGATGGCGGCCTCGCCGGCGCCGATCTCCGGGCTGCGGGCGCTGAACAGCCCGGAGACGAGCACGGCGAGGCTGCCGAGCAGCAGTGCCACGAGCAGGCGCGCGAACGCGGGCGCCGGCCCGGCCAAACCCTCGACGACCGGTGCCATGACCCGTTCGCCCGGCTGCCCCGCCGGCGCCCGCACGGCGCCGGGCGGCGCCGTGCTGGCTGGCGGCGGCGGGTGAGCGCCCGCGGCGGGCCTTGCCTGCACGGGCTCGGCCACGGCCGCGGCACGCTCCGCCGCCGCGGCGACCTCGGAGCGCCCACCGGCCCGCCGGCGCGGCAACCCGGTCCGCAGGTCGACCACCGGCTTCGGTGCCTCCTCCCCCGCCGGGACGGCGGGCTGCCCGCGGTCGCGCTCCGCCGTGACCCCGGGCTGCCGGTCGGCCGGACGGAACGGCGATGGCTGGTCCCCTGCGCCTCCGGGAACCGTCGGGGCGGGCGGCGCCTCCGCCGACTCGGCGGCGCGCCGCATGTCCGACAGCGGGCGCCGCGGGTCCGCCGGTCGCCCGGGAGCGGGAGCCTCGGGCCCCTCGCCGGTGCCCGGCGGCACCGGCTCGACCCGCCGCACGGAACCCGGGACCCCAGGCGGCGGCCCCGCGCCGACGCCCGGCGGCACCGGGTCGACCCGCCGCACGGGGCCTGGAGCCCGGACCGACCCCTCGCCGGCAACGGGCGGACCCGGCGCGACCCGCCAACCGGCACCTGGGGCACCAGGTGGCCCCTCCGCGGCGCCCCAGGGCGCCGGGGAGGCCCGCCGCCCGGGATCCTCCGCGGCCGGCGCTTCCCGTGTGGCGCCGGGCCGGCGCGGGTCCGCCGGAGGGCGTGGCGGATCCGCCGGCGGCCGCTCGGTTGCGCCTGGTGGGCGTGCCGCCGCCGGCCCGACCGAACCGGCCGGGGGCGGATCGGCGGCGGGCGCGAGCGGCCGCCATGGCTCCGTCGGCCGGCCGAGGTCCGGCATGGCGGGAGGTCCCTGCGCCGCACGGGGTGGCTGCCCACGGTGCGGCGGGGGCGGGGAGTCGCCGGCCGTCGGCGCTTGGCGGGCGGGGCCGGGCGTCCCCTTGTCGGGTGGTTCCACGGCGGTCCCGTCCGCGCGCCGGCCGTGCGGCGCGAACCAGTCGAACAGCGGCCGCGCGGCCCGCTGGTCGGGCTCGGCGGCCGCGCCGAGCTCCTCCGGCCGCACCTTCTCCGGCGTGCCCGGCGACGCGGTGCGCGACGGCCGGTCGACCCCACCCGGGAACCTGGTCCGGGGCGCGTCCGGGCTCGGCGGTTGCCCCGCCGCGGTACCTGCCCTCGGGCCAGGGCCAGGGCCGGACCACGGCGGCGGCGCGGCGCCCGCCGGCGGAGGGGCCGTCGGGCCGGGCGGCGGCGCGCTGCCCGCGGGACCAGCCGGGCGAGCGGGCGGGCCGGGCGGTGGCGCGGCGCCCGCGGGACCAGCCGGGCGAGACGGCGAACCGGGTGGCGGCGCCGCAGCTGCGGGGCGGGTCGGCGAATCGGCGGGCGGCGGGGCGGCGGTCTGGCGGGCCGGAGGACCGGGCGTCGGCGCGGCGCCGGCGGGTCCAGCAGCCGGGCTGGACAGCGGCGCGGCGGCTCCCTGCGGGCGGGCGGGCGGACCGGGCGGCGTCGGCTCGGCGGCGGCCGGCGGACCGGGCTGTGCTGGACCATGCGCCGCGGCCCCGCTCGCGCCGCCGGACTGGTGCTGGTCCGGGCCGGCGCGGCGGCGGCGGGCCGTGGCGGGCGGCACGACCAGCTCGCGGATCAGGTCGTCGAGCTGGAAGGGCCGGAACAACACCCGGCAGGACCGGTCACCGTCGAAGGAACGGTCCTGCTCGCCGGGGACGAGCAGCACCACCACGCGGCCGGGGAACCACTCGCGGATGGACCGATAGGCGCCCTTTCGTAGCTCGCCGGGGAGGTCGAGCACCAGCGTGTCGGCGGCGGGGTCGAGCTCGCCCGGCTGGCCCTCCGGGGACTCGAACTGCTGCACCCGGTCCTCGATCGGCAGCAGGGTCCGCAGCGCGACGGTGAGGCCCGCGTCGCGGGTGAACAGCACGATCCGCCTAGGCATCGGCCGACCCGCCCGTCACGGGGACGGCGGAATTCTCCCTGGATCCGCCCTGGCCGACCGCCTCGCGCCCGCCGGCCTGGGCGCCCAACGGCACGGCCCTCCACGGCGAGATCCCCGCGGTCACCAGCTCCACGGTAGCTGGGCGCCGCAGCCGGGCACCACGACGGAATGCCGGCGAGCTGGCACTGCGTCCCCCTCCGACGTTCGGTGGCTCGGCCGCCGCCACTGGCTCGTTCCCCACGAGCCGGCGCGCCGGCCACGGCCCCGACCGCCGCCAAGTGAGGGAGCGGGGCGGGACCAGCCTGAACGCACCTATCTTGCCTGCACCCGACGCTCGGCGCCATTTTCAGTAGAAGCTGCCAGACAGCCTGATCTACACGAACAGGAGTCGCCGGCGGACGGCCATCGCCCTGGATGCTGTCACCCCCCTCGCTTAGGCTGCCGTCCCACATGCCAGGCGGGTGCGAGGAGGCAACGGTGGACGTCCACGAGGCGGCCCGGCGCTGGGCCGAGACCTGGGAGGCGGGCTGGCGGAACCACGACGTCGACGCCGTCGCCGCGCTGTACGCGCCGGACTGCGTCTACCGGTCGCACCCGTTCCGCCCCCCGAACCAGGGCCGCGCCGGCGCCGTCGCCTACGTCAGCAGGGCCTTCGCCACCGAGGCGGATCCCGATCCCCACTTCGTGGTCGTCGCGGTCGCGGGCGACCGCGCCGCGGTGGAGTGGTGGTGCAGCGCCACCGACCAGGGCGAGCCGGTGACCCTGGCGGGCGCCTCGATGGTCCGCTTCGACGCCGACGGCCTGGTGGTCCAGGAGCACGACTACTGGAACCAGGCCGACGCCATCGAGCAGCCGTTCGCCGGCTGGGGCTGGGGCGCCTGAGCGGCGGCTCAGCCAGAGGCCGCGAAGTGGGGAGCGAGCTTCTCGTAGGTCTCCTCGAGCAGCTCGGGCAGGACCTTCGTCTGGGCGACGACCGGCATGAAGTTGGTGTCGCCGCCCCAGCGCGGCACCAGGTGCAGGTGGACGTGGTCGGCGATCCCGGCGCCGCTGACCCGGCCGAGGTTCATGCCGAGGTTGAAGCCGTGCGGGCCGCTCTCGGCCTGCAGCGCCGCGATCGCGGTGCCGGTCATCGCCATCATCTCGCCCAGCTCGTCCGGGGTCAGCTCGCCGTACTCGCCGACGTGCCGGAACGGCATCACCATCAGGTGCCCCGGGTTGTAGGGGTAGGCGTTGAGCATCGCGTAGACGCGCTCGCCCCTGCCGAGGATGTGGTTGGCCGCGTCGTCGCCGCGCGCGGGCAGCTCGCACAGCACGCAGCCCTCGTCCCGGCCACCCTGGCGGATGTAGGCCATGCGCCACGGCGTCCAGAGGCGGTCGGTCACGTCGCGCCCGTCTCCGCCTCGGCGGGCAGGCTGGCGCTGGTCGCCTTCGCGGCCACCTCGGCGCCGGCGTGCGCGACGAAGGCGTCCAGCGGCATGCCACGGCGCTCGCTGCCGTCCAGCAGCCGCACGCTGACCGCCCCGGCGGCCTGGTCGCGGTCGCCGAGCACCAGCACGTAGGGCACCTTGGCGAGCTGGGCGTCGCGCACCTTCGCCTGCATGCGGCCCGAGGAGTCGTCCACCTCGACCCGCAGCCCCGCGGCGCGGAGGCGCTCGGCCACCTCGCCGGCGTAGGCCAGGTGGCGGTCGGCGATCGGCACCAGCCGCACCTGCACCGGCGCCAGCCAGGTCGGCAGCGCGCCCGCGTAGTGCTCCAGCAGGATGCCGAAGAAGCGCTCGATCGACCCGAACAGCGCCCGGTGGATCATGTACGGCTGGTGCCGGGCGTTGTCCGCGCCGGTGTACTCGAGGTCGAAGAGCTGCGGCAGCTGGAAGTCGACCTGCAGGGTGGAGAGCTGCCAGCGGCGCCCGATGGCGTCGCGCACGTGCACGTCGATCTTGGGCGCGTAGAAGTTGCCCTCGCCCTCGGCGACCACGTACGGGATGCCGGCCGCCTCGATGGCGTCGCGCAGGGCGGCCTCCGCCTGCTCCCACTCCTCCGGGTCGCCGACGAACTTGTCCGGCCGGGTCGCCAGCTCGGCCTCGAACTCGGTCAGGCCGAAGGTGCGCAGCAGCCGCAGCACGAAGTCGAGCAGGCTGGCCAGCTCGGGGCCGAGCTGCTCGCGGGTGCAGAAGATGTGGGAGTCGTCCTGGGTGATGGCGCGCACCCGGGTGAGCCCGTGGATCACGCCGGAGCGCTCGAAGCGGTACACGGTGCCGAACTCGAACAGGCGCATCGGCAGCTCGCGGTAGGAGCGGCCCCGCGACCGGTAGACCAGGATGTGGAAGGGGCAGTTCATCGGCTTGGGGTAGTAGCGCGCCCCCTCCATCTCCATCGGCGGGTACATGCTCTCCGCGTACCAGCCCAGGTGCCCCGAGGTCTCGAACAGGGTCGACTTGGCGATGTGCGGGGTCCAGACGAAGTCGTAGCCGCCGCGCTCGTGCTCCTCCTTGGAGTAGTCCTCCATCAGCTTGCGCACCAGCCCGCCCTTGGGATGGAACACCGGCAGCCCGCCACCGATCTCCGAGGGGAAGTGGAACAGGTCCAGCTCCAGGCCGAGGCGGCGGTGGTCGCGCCGCTCCGCCTCCTCGAGCCGGTGCAGGTGCTGGGCGAGTGCCTCCTCGGACTCCCAGGCGGTGCCGTAGATGCGCTGCAGCTGCGGGCGCGACTCGTCGCCGCGCCAGTACGCCCCGGCGACGCGCATCAGCTTGAACGCCGGCACGTCGGCGGTGGTGGGCACGTGGGGCCCGCGGCACAGGTCGACGAAGCCGTCGTTGCGGTACACCGACACGGGGCCTCGCGCTCCGCCAGGCAAGACTGGTCCCGCGCCCTCGGACTCGTCGACGGCCTGGATGATCTCGACCTTGTAGGGCTGCTCGGCGAAGAGCCGCAGGCCCTCGTCGCGGCTGAGCTCGTCGCGCCGGAAGGGCTGGCCCTGCGCCACGATCTCGCGCATGCGCGCCTCGATGCGCTCGACGTCCTCCGGGGTGAACGGCTCGGGCACGTCGAAGTCGTAGTAGAAGCCGTCCTCCACCGGCGGGCCGATGGCGTACTTGGCCTCGGGGTACAGGCTGGTCACCGCCTGGGCGAGCACGTGCGCGGCGGAGTGGCGCAGCACCTCCCGTCCCTGCGGGCTGGCGGCGGGCAGGGGCGCGACGGCCGCGTCGCGGTCGAGGCCGCGGTGCAGGTCCCACGGCTCCTCGTCGACCAGCGCGGCGACGGCGCCCGTGGTGTCCAGCAGCTCCGCCGGGGTCGTGCCGGCAGTGACCTGCCGCACGGAGCCGTCGGGGAGCTTGACCTGGATCTGCCGCACGGGTGCCTCCTGCCTGGTCGCCGATGCCAACGGCCCGGATGATACCCCTGCCAAGCGGACGACCCGGACCGCATTTCCACACGCCAGACGACCACGACCGGCACGTCGCGGGCTCCCGACCTCCTGGGTCGCTAGCCGGGCGCGGTGGTGGTCGTGGTCGTCGTCGTCGTGGTGGTGGTCGTCCCGGCGGTGGTCGACGGGGGCGTGGTCGTGGTGGTCGGCCGGGTGGTGGGCGGCGCCGAGGTCGTGGTGGTCGGCCGCCTGGTGGTCAGGGTCGGCGGCGACGGCAAGGTCGGCGGCGGCGCCGGTGGCGGGGTCACCCCCGGCTTCGCGATCGCCGGGACCACCCGGACCGCCCCGATGTAGCCGGAGCGCCAGATCGAGGCCACGCTGACCACCGCGCCGGTGAACGGCGCGTGGACCATCAGGCCGCGCCCCACGTACATGCCGACGTGGTGGATGGTCGACGGGTCGGCGGTGTTGTCGGCGAAGAACACCAGGTCGCCTGGGATCAGGCTGGCGAGGTCGAGGTGGCGGCCGACGCCCCACTGGGCGCGCGAGACGCGCGGGATGGCGACCCCGGCGCTGGCGTAGGCGGCCATGACCAGGCCGGAGCAGTCGAACGACCGCGGGCCCGCCGCGCCCCACACGTAGGGGGCGCCGCGGTGCCGGAGGGCGTAGGCGACCGCCTTGCGCGCCGCGGGGCCGGGCGAGTACCAGGCGCCGCCGAGCGCCCCACGGCCGCCCGAGCCGGCCCAGAAGGCGTCCCACGCCGCCCTGGCCGCGTTCTCGTCGAGCAGCTCCGCGGCGGCCAGCGCCCCGGCGAGCTCCGGGTCGACCCCGCCGAGGGTGGCCTGCAGCTGGTCGGACAGCGTCTTGAGGTGGGCGCGGTGGTCGGCGACCGTCTTCTTGGAGTTGCGCTGGGCCGCGAGGGCGTCCTCGATCTGCGCCTTGACCGAGTCCAGGTTGGCCTTGTCGCGGCGCACCGCCTCGAGCGCCGCGACCCGCGCCTCGAGGATCGAGCGCTGCAGCGGCAGGCGGTTGAGCGCCTCCGGCAGGTCGGGAGCGGTGACCAGGTCGCCGATCAGGCTCTCCGGGCCGAGCATGTAGGTGGTGCGGACCTCGTCGTCGAGCAGCCGCTGGGCCTTTGCCAGGTCCTGCTCGACGCCCTTGCGGCGCCCCTGCAGCTCGTGGAGCTGCTTCTCGAGGCCGGCCTCGCGCGCGTTGATCTCGTCGATCTGCTCGGTGAGGCGCTCCATCGCGTCGCGCTGCTCCTGCAGCTTCGCGAGGAGGGTGCGGGCGCGCCGTTCCAGCCGCTGCTGGTCGGCGCCGCCCGGCGCGGCCATGACGGACGCCGCCGCCTGCACCAACAGGATCGCGAGCAGCGCAACCACCGACCAACGCCGCAGGCTCGGGACGCCGGTCCGTGCGCCACCCTGCATCTACGACCCCTTTGACCGCGCTGCCGGACAACCGGCATCCTACCCGGTTCTACCGAAACCGACTCGTTAGAACGCCGGAGCGGCCCTACGCAGCCGAATGCATCCCGCCGTGGAAGAACCAGGCCCACCCTTGGACGCCTGCGAAGACGGCGTGGTCCCCGGGGTCGCGTGACAACCGGGTGACGACCCGGCTAGGCGCGGAACTGCTCGTGCTCGGTGGAGCCGGCCAGGGCCAGGGTGGACGAGGTGCCCGCCGAGATCACCTCGGCGACCGCGTCGAAGTAGCCGGTGCCGACCTCGCGCTGGTGCCTGGTGGCGCTGTAGCCCTCCGCCTCGAGCTCGAACTCGCGCTGCTGCAGCCGCACGTAGGCGGGCATGCCCTCGTCCGCGTAGCCGCGGGCAAGCTCGAACATGCTCGCGTTGAGGGCGTGGTAGCCGGCCAGGGTGATGAACTGGAAGCGGTAGCCCATCGCGCCGAGCTCCTTCTGGAACTTGGCGACGGCGTCGTCGTCCAGGTGGCGGCGCCAGTTGAACGACGGCGAGCAGTTGTAGGCCAGCGGCTTGCCCGGGTGCTCGGCGTGGATCGCCTCGGCGAAGCGGCGGGCCTGGTCGAGGTCGGGGGTCGAGGTCTCGCACCAGAGCAGGTCGGCGTAGGGCGCGTAGGCGAGGGCGCGGGCGATCGCGGCGTCGATGCCGCCGCGCACCACGAAGTAGCCCTCGGCGCTGCGCTCGCCGCTGCAGAAACGCCGGTCGCGCTCGTCGACGTCGCTGGTGAGCAGCGTCGCCGCAAGGGCGTCGGTGCGGGCGATCAGCACGGTGGGCACGCCGGCCACGTCGGCTGCCAGCCTCGCGGCGGTCAGCGTGCGGACGAACTGGGAGGTCGGCACGAGCACCTTGCCGCCGAGGTGGCCGCACTTCTTCTCGGAGGCGAGCTGGTCCTCGAAGTGGACCCCGGCCGCGCCGGCCTCGATCATCGCGCGCGTCAGCTCGTAGGCGTTGAGCGCGCCGCCGAACCCGGCCTCGGCGTCGGCCACGATCGGCACGAACCAGTCCCGGAGAGGGGGACCTTCCATGCGCTCGACCAGGTCGGCGCGCTGCAGGGCGTTGTTGATGCGCCGCACCACCGCCGGGACGCTATTGGCCGGGTACAGGCTCTGGTCCGGGTAGACCTGCTCGGCCAGGTTGGCGTCGGCGGCGACCTGCCAGCCGGACAGGTAGATGGCCTGCAGGCCGGCCTTGACCATCTGCACCGCCTGCCCGCCGCTGAGCGCGCCGAGGCAGGCGACGTAGTCCTGCTCGGACAGCAGCGACCAGAGGCGCTCGGCGCCGTGCCTGGCGAGGGTGTGCTCGACCGGTAGCGAGGAGCGCAGGCGCCGCACGTCCTCGGGGTGGTAGTCGCGCCGGACGCCGCGCCAGCGCGGGCTCGAGTCCCAGGGACCCCCCGGCAGGACGTCGTCGTGCGTGCGGGTCGTCGACGGGCTCGGCATGATCGTTCCCACCTCCTGCTCGGCGTCGGAACGAGCACTGGGTCGGCTTGGTGACCGTGCCACCACGGTAGGAGACCCTCAGCCATTCTTCCAATCGTTTGTGATGATCAATTCCATAAAATACGTCAATATCTAGAGCGTACGGCGGCCGCGGCGCACTTTTCGCGAGCTTCCCGTCTCCGGTATGTTGAGCGCCGTTTCCGCTGGTCACGTAAGCGAACGAGGAGCCACCGATGCCGATCCCGAGCTCGTCCTGGTCGATCACCATGCGGGTCCACCTCGGCGCCGACCCGCTCGGCATCGGGCGGATCACCACCGCCGTCGGCGAGGCGGCCGGCACGGTGGTGGCGGTCGACATCGTCGAGTCCCACCCCGACCTGCTGGTCGTCGACCTGACCTGTAACGCCGCCGACGCCCACCACGCCGAGGCGATCACCGACGCGGTCGCCGCGGTCGAGGGCGCCCACGTCCACAAGGTCAGCGACCGCACCTTCCTGCTCCACCTCGGCGGCAAGCTCGAGGTCACCTCCAAGGTGCCGCTGCGCACCCGCGACGACCTCTCGATGGCCTACACCCCCGGCGTCGCCCGGGTCTGCCAGGCGATCGCGTCCAACCCGGCGGACGCGCGCCGGCTCACCATCAAGCGCAACACCGTCGCCGTGGTCACCGACGGCTCCGCCGTGCTCGGCCTGGGCAACATCGGCCCGGCGGCCGCCATGCCGGTGATGGAGGGCAAGGCGCTGCTGTTCAAGCAGTTCGCCGGCGTCGACGCCTGGCCCGTCTGCCTGGACACCCAGGACACCGACGAGATCGTGCGCACCGTCGAGCTGCTGGCGCCCGGTTACGGCGGGGTCAACCTCGAGGACATCGCCGCCCCGCGCTGCTTCGAGGTGGAGCGCCGCCTGCGCGAGCTGCTCGACATCCCGGTGTTCCACGACGACCAGCACGGCACCGCCATCGTCGTGCTCGCCGGGCTGATCAACGCCCTGCGCTGCGTCGGCAAGAAGCTCGCCGACGTCCACCTGGTGCTGTCGGGGGCGGGCGCCGCCGGGGTCGCGATCATCAAGATCCTGCAGGCCGAGGGCGCCGGCGAGATCGTCGCGTGCGACCGCGCCGGGATCATCCACCCCGACCGCAAGGGGCTGGACGACTCCAAGCGCTGGGTCGCCGAGCACACCAACACGCGGCGCCAGCGCGGCACCCTCAAGGAGGCGCTCGCCGGCGCGGACGTGTTCGTCGGCGTGAGCGCCCCCAACCTGCTCGACCCCGAGGACGTGGCCGCGATGGCCAAGGACGCGATCGTGTTCGCGCTGTCGAACCCCGACCCCGAGGTGGACCCCGCCGGGGCCAGGCGCCACGCCGCCGTGGTCGCCACCGGCCGCTCGGACGAGCCCAACCAGATCAACAACGTGCTGGCCTTCCCGGGCGTCTTCCGGGGCGCGCTCGACGCCCAGGCCGCCCAGATCACCGAGGCGATGGAGGTGGCGGCGGCCGAGGCGATCGCCGGGCGGGTGGCCGACGACGAGCTGCGCCCGGAGTACATCGTGCCGAGCGTGTTCGACAAGGGCGTCGCCCCCGCCGTGGCCAAGGCGGTGAGCGAGGCTGCCAGGCGCGACCGCCGCGCCGGCGCGATGGCATGAGCGCGGCGCCGGGCGACCGGCCGGCCGGGCCGATGGCCGGCATCCGCGTCGACGCCGTCACCGACTGGTTCGGCGCCCACGTGCCGGGGGTGCGCCCGCCGCTGGCATTCACGCCAGTGGTCGGCGGGCAGTCCAACCTCACCTACGTGGTCAGCGACCAGGCGGGCGCCCGCTGGGTGCTGCGCCGCCCGCCGCTCACCGGGGTGCTGCCCACCGCCCACGACATGGCGCGGGAGCACGGCGTCATCAGCGCCCTGCGCGGCACCGAGGTGCCGGTGCCGCGCGCCTTCGGCCTGTGCGCCGACGACTCGGTCACCGGCGCCCCGTTCTACGTGATGGAGCACGTCGACGGCGTGGTCCCGCGCGACGAGGCGACCGTGGCCGCGACCTTCGACCAGCCGTCGCGGGCGGCCGCCGGCCACGCCCTGGTCGAGGTGCTGGTCGCCCTGCACGGCGTCGACCCGGCCGCGGTCGGGCTCGCCGGGCTCGGCCGCGGCCACGGCCACGTGGAGCGCCAGCTCGCCCGCTGGAGCCGCCAGTGGGAACGGTCGAAGACCCGCGAGCTGCCGCTGATCGAGGAGGTGCACCGGCGCCTGGCGGCCGACGTCCCCGCCCAGGAACGGGTGGCGATCGTCCACGGCGACTACCGGATCGACAACCTGATCCTCTCCCCCGACGGCGAGGTGCGCGCGGTGCTCGACTGGGAGCTGTGCACCCTCGGCGACCCCATGACCGACCTCGGCCTGCTGATGGTCTACTGGTCCGAGCCGGGCGACGACACCATCCCGCTCGCCAGCACCCCGACCAGCCTGCCCGGCTTCCCCTCCCGCGCCGAGCTGGCGGCGGCGTACGCGCGCGGCACCGGCCGGCCGATCGACCAGCTGGACTTCTACGTCGCCCTTGGCTACTGGAAGCTGGCGGTCATCCTCGAGGGCGTCTACGCCCGCTTCGCCGCCGGCGCCTACGGCCACGCCGACGAGAGCTGGCGGGGCTTCCCGGGGACGGTCGTGCGCCTTGCCGAGGCCGCCGTCGAGGCCACCGCTCGGGCGGAACGCTAGGCGCGTTCCAGGCCCGCGCGGGGGGTGGTGCCGCGGCGCTCGCGGAACCAGGGGCGCAAGGTGATGTAGGCGGGCGGCAGGTGGTCGAAGAGGAGCAGCCCGTGGCCCGGGTAGATGCGCCGCAGGGCCTCGCCCGGTGACGGCTGGGCCGCGGTCGGCGGCGCGGGCAGGCCGCGCGGCGCGCCGCCGCGCTCCCGCTCCTGGCGCGCGGGCGGCTGCACCGGGTGGCGCAGCGACTCGTCGCCGATCATGTCGGCGGCCAGCGCGAGGGTCGGCTGGTCGGTGATGCCGGACAGCAGCACCCTGGCGCGGTGGTTGGCGACCACCGCCTCGGCCGAGTCGCCGTAGCGCGACTGGATCTGGGTGAGGTGGCGGAAGGTGCTGACCAGCTGGACGCCGTGGGCGGCGGCGGTGGAGGCGAGCACCTCGAGGTGCGGCAGGGCCGCCGAGACGGCGGCGTCGTCGAGCACCACCAGCAGCGGCGGGTTGAGCGGCGCGCCGCGCGCGATCGACCGCTCGAAGGCGAGGTCGATCACCTCCTGCACCAGCGCGACGAACAGCGGGCCGAGGCGGCGCTGCTCGTGCGCTGGCGCGCACACGTAGGCGGTGTTGGCGCCACCGTCGAGCAGCCGCTCGGCGGTGAGCTGGGTGGCCGGCACCGCCTCCCTGACCGCCGGGTCGGCGTAGGCGGAGACCACCCCCAGGACGCTCGCGTAGACCTGGCTGCGGCGCGCCTCGCCGAGGCCCCAGACCGACTGGATCGCGTCCTGGGCGGCCGGCTCCCCCACCACGTTGAGCGCGGCGGTGACCTCGGCCCGCTCCTGGCGCTGCGCCCAGCGCACCACGTCGCCCATGGAGCGGCCGGAGACCGCCGCCGCCAGCAGCAACGGCGCCAGCAGCGTCGGCGCCATGTTGGCGAGGAAGTCGGCGTCGGGGGTGGCGTGCGCGCCGCGGCTGCCCGCGCCGACCAGCGCCTGGGCCATGCGGTAGGCGCCGTGCCAGGTGCCGCAGCGGGCCAGCGGCGACCAGGTGTTGCGCTCCAGGCCGGTCACCCCGACGGGGTCGTAGAGGTACACCTCGCCACGCTGCCAGCGCGCGTCGACGGTCGCGCGGACCAGGTCGGACTTGACCGAGGCGGCCAGCACCGGCCCGTCCCACTCCAGGACCGACGGCACCGCCAGCCCGGCCGTCTTGTGGCTCTGGGTCGGCCCGAGCGCGAGCACCGCCGCCAGCGGCGGGGCCGCCACGTAGCGGCCGCCGACGCGGCCGAGCGTCACCCGGCCGGGCATCGGCTCGCGCACGAACAGGTCGCGGAAGGCCTGCGGCCGCGCCCAGCTCGCCGGCGGCGGCGCGCCGACGCCCGGCGGCGGCCCGGGGATCACCATCCCCTTGCGGAACCGCCCGCTGATCGAGCGCATGCCGTTGAGCAGCCACAGCACCAGGCTGGTCAGCAGCGCGAGCAGCACGGCGAAGACCAGGTAGAAGGTGCCCGGGCCCGGCATCAGCCCGCGCACCCGCGCCGGCCACGCGGCGGCCGGGTCGCGCGGGGTGCGTGGCAGCCGGATCAGGATCTGGCCCATGTCCGAGCCGGTCACCCGCGGCCAGGCGTGGCCGTGCAGGTAGCCGGCCACCTCGCCGGTGAGCCACAGCACCAGCCCCGCGCCGAGCACCACCGACACCGCGGTGAGGAGCCCCTGGTCGACCGGACCCTCGCGCTTGGTGACCTTCTTGCTCATGAGGCCGGCTCGACCGCCTCGGGGGGCTGCTCGCCGGCGAAGCCGGTGAGCCCGCGCGCCGCCATGTTCGCGTCGGTGTCGACGATCTCGCGCTCGGCGGCCACCTCGAGGCGGTGCTGCACGATGAAGGAGCGCCGCCCGACGCGCCACAGCGCCTCGCCGCGCTCCAGCGTGGGGATCTGGTCGACCTCGGTCTGGGTCAGCCCGAGCAGCTCGCGGGCGCCCTCCACCTCGCCGGGCGACTGCCGGTAGATCACCCGCGTCTCGGAGTCCTCCAGCAGGCCCTTGGCGAGCTGCACCTGCTCCGAGCCGGCCTCGCCGGCGGCGGTCAGGTCGGAGAGCCGGTGCATCACGGCGACGTTCTGCACCCCGTACTGGCGCGCCAGCTTCCAGCTCTCCCGCAGCCAGCGCGCGATCGCCAGGTGCCGCAGCACCACCCAGGCCTCGTCGAGCACCACGATGCGGTGGATGCCGTCGTCGCGCGCCCAGGAGCCCTGCAGCCAGGCCGCCGTGCACGCCATCAGGATCGGGCGCGCCTCGTCCTTGACCTCGCGCAGGTTGAACACCACCAGCCTGCCGGCCAGGTTGAGCCCGCGCGAGGTGGGCCCGTCGAACATGCCGCGCAGGTCACCGGCGCCCATGCGCCGCAGCGACAGGGCCAGCTGGCGCCCGTCCTCGGCCATCCGCGGGATCGAGGTGCGCAGCTCCTGCGCGGCCGCCTCGGAGGGCTCCAGCAGCCTCGCGACCACCTGCGGCACGGTCGGCTGGGCGCCGCGCCTGGCCGCCTCGATCACCGCCTCGTCGTGCGCCCGCTCCAGGCAGGCGTCCTCCTCCGGCCGGAGGCTGCGCCCCAGCATCACCGCGGCGATCGAGCGCAGCAGGGCCAACTGCGCCTCCCCGCCGATCATCGGGTCGAGCGGGTTCAGCCGGATGTGCCCCCCACTGACGAACCGGATCGGCGTGACCCCACAGACCTCGGCGAGCTTGTCGTACTCCCCCTTCGGATCGATCACCCAGGCGGTCCGCCCGAAGATCATCTGCCTCCAGAGGTAGCACTTCACCAGTGAGCTCTTGGCGTAGCCGATCTGGCCGATCACCAGCATGTTGGGGCCGGTGATCTCCCTGCCGTACAGCTCCCAGGGGTCGTAGCAGAAGCTGCCGCCGAAGACGTCGCGGCCGATGTAGACGCCGCGCGAGCCGAGGCCGCCCTCGGAGATGAACGGGTAGGCGGCCTGCAGGTGGGCGGTGGTGACCCGGTGGGCCGTGCGGCGGGGTTTGATCCTCATCGGTGGCTCACTTCAGCCCGCGACCCAGGGGCAGGGTGTAGGTGAAGCAGATGTCCTGCTCGCCGTCGCAACGTTGCAGCTCGAGGCGGGACTGGCCGGCGGCGTGCTCGATCTCGGCGCAGGCCTCCTGGAGGCCGTCGATGCTCTCGGCGGTGACCGTGATCCAGCCGGAGAAGCGGACGTCGGCGTGGCCGTCGGCGAGCTCCTGCTCGCGGCGGGCCACCGCCTCGCTCTGGTTGCGGCGCTTGGCGGTGCCGATGAAGCCGAGCTTCTGGCGCAGCTCCTCGTCGGCCACGTCGGCGGTCTTGGCGAAGCCGACCGCGCGCATCGCCTTCAGCGGCGGCACCGGCTCCATGGTCACCGACACCGTGCGCATCGAGCGGGTCTGCACCAGCAGCGGGGCGAGGAAGTCGGGGCCGACGTCGAGGCGCGGCCACTCGGCGATCCAGTAGGTCGAGTGGACCACGTCGTTGGTGCGGTAGTACGACCAGCGGGTCTCGGTCTGCCGCGGCCAGGCGTTGCGCGCCGAGACCCCCTCCTCGCGGCTGGGGTCGAGGGTGTTGAGGCGCGCCAGGCCGGGGCGGGAGTGCGGGTCGAAGGCAAGGCGGATGGCGGCGGCGAGGCGGCGCGGCCCGAGCGCGTGCAGCACCTCGATCTCGGCGCCCTCCAGGCGGCGGGCGAAGGTCTCGAGCTCGCGGGCGAGCACCACGCAGGCGCCGGTGTCGCGGCCGCCGGCCTGCTTGATCGCCCGGGACGCCTTGCTCGCGCTCACCTGCACCACCACGTACAGCTCGTGCTGCTCGGTGACGGGGCTGGCCGCCTGGGTGAGGCGCAGGTAGCTCTGCAGCGGCGCGGCGTCGAGCCCGATCGACGGGTCGATCGCGTCGCGCACGTAGCGGGTGAGGCTGTTGCGGTCGTCCGGCACGGTCCGCTCGATCCACTGCACCCGGCTGACCGGGCTGCCCTCGCGCGCCAGCCCCGCGATCACGCCCGCCCAGCCGGCCAGCCTGCTGGCCTTGTCGGCAGGGTCGAGCAGGACGAACGAGCGCGCCCGCGCCTGGATGGTGGCGGTGTAGGTGCCGGCGGCGCGGTCGGCGATCACGCCCAGCTCGACGCCGCGGAAGGGGAACGCCAGCAGCTCCACCTTGCCGATCGAGTCGGGCAGGCTGACCGGGACGTCGCCGCTGCTGAAGCGGGTGCCGGCCTCCGGCGCGGGCGAGCGGTGGCGGTGCCGCCCGCCAAGACGCCGGCCGAAGAAGCTGGCCAGCACCGGCACCCACTCGTTGAGGGTGCGGCCCTGGTAGGGCACGAAGCTGGCGAGCCCACCGCCGGTGAGCACCACCAGGCCGAGGCCCAGCCCAGCCCCGCTCTTGAACGCCTGGACCAGCACGATCGTCAGCAGCACCGTGCCCGCCAGGATCAGCAGCTGCCCAGGGCCGAGGCTACCGATCAGCCCGCGCCGTTCCAGCGGGCCGAATCGGTAGCGGATCTCGGACGGGCTATGCATCCGTGTTCTTACCCTCCGTCACCAGCTCGCTCGTGCGCGGCGGCCGCACGCCACCGCCGGTGGCCCCGCCGGTCGCCGACGGTACACCCCGGGAGGTGTTGCCGCTGCCGCCGACGTTCACCAGGCCGCCGCCGCCGCTCGAGCCGCCCGAGGCGGTCTCGCCCATGGCGGCGAAGCCGGAGGCAGCCTTGTTGCGCGCGGCGGAGACGACCGTGGCACCGGCCGCGACCGGGGCGGCGCCCCAGGCGGCCGCGCCGGCGCCCGCCCCGGCGGCGGCGCCCTGCCGGAAGCGGGACTGGATCATCTGGCTGACCATGGACGAGCCGGTCAGCGCCGTCGCCCCGGAGGTCGCCTGCCGCAGCGCGGCCCGCTGCGTGCCCGCGGTCACCACCGCCGCCTCGGCCAGCGGGATCAGCTTGAGCAGGGCGATGGGGGTGAAGGAGGCCATCAGCAGCAGCGCCCCGCCGGCGAGCACGCCCTCGAACTTGTCGGTCAGCCCGCCGCGGGCCAGCCCGGACGCGGCCAGGTTGATGATCGCCACGATGAACACCTTGGCGAAGATGATCGCCACCAGGAACTCGATCAGGCGCTTGCACCAGGGCCAGCCGCGCGGCCACACCATCGCCGCGAAGCCGATCGGCAGGAACAGCACGGCGATGTAGATCGCGGCCGAGCGCAGGATCAGCTCGATCCAGATGGAGATCGCGCCGAGGACCACGATGATCGCGGCGAGCAGCACGCCGAAGACCGGCGCGACCGGGTTGACCGTGCCGGCGCCGAGCGCCCCGAGCCAGCCGCCCGCGTCGTGCAGGAACTTCTCGGCGTTGGCCGAGGCGTTGGAGCCGATCGCGCTGCTGAGCCAGTCGGTCGCGTTGATCAGCAGCTGCGCGCAGGCGGGCGCGGCGAAGGAGAAGATCCCGGCGATCGGCAGGTAGAGGAAGGCCGAGCGGATCGCCTGGCTGAGGTCGGTCCTGACCATCGCCTGGGCGACCGACAGCAGCAGCATCGGCAGGGCGAAGATGACCGCGATCGCCAGCATGATGCGGTACTGGGCGACGAACCAGCCGGCGCTCTCCACGTTCGGCGAGGTGGTGCCGTTGATCAGCCGGCCGACCTTGTCCAGGAACCACTGGCCGGCCTGGGCGACGGCGTTGGTGAAGCTGCGCAGGGCGCTGTCGCCGGCGGTGGAGACCACGTTGGCGGTCGCGGCGGTCAGCGCCCCGCCGACCGCGCCGGCGGGGGCGTTGCCCGCCTGGCAGACCTTGCGCAGCACCGGGTTGGAGACGTTGTCGCAGCTCTGCTTCTTGGCGGTGGTGTTGCCCGGCGACTGCTGCTGGCCGGGGGCCTGCTGCGCGAAGGCCGCCGGGGCGGTCAACACCAGCAGGGCGACGACGCTGACCAGTGCCAGCAGCCAGCGCCCGCGGGCGCGCCTACGGTCGCGGAGCATAGTCGTACTCCTTGAATTCCTTGGACTGCTCGAGGAACGCGTTGGGCAAGGACGGGACGTCGTCGCCGGTGGTCAGTGGCGTGGGAGCGGGGCGGCTGCCGACGCCGACCTGCTTCCAGTCCCCAGCCACCCATTCGAGGTCGACCACGGTCACGCCCGACGCCTGCGACACCGGGGTGCCGGTGGTCGAGCCGGCCAGGCCGGTGGTCCAGATGGCGACGCGGGCGCGGTGCGGGTCGTAGCGCTCGACCTTCTCGCCGAGCGGCGCGGTGAGCACCACCGCCTGGTCGGCGCCGGCGGCGCCGGCGGGGAGGTGCAGGCCCTTGCGGATCGCCGCGGCGGCCTCGTCCGCTGCGCGCTGCATGGCGACGCGGGCACGGGGCGCGGCCAACCTGGTGATCGCCTGGTGCAGGCGTGCCTGGTCGAACAGGACCTTGCTGCCGAGCACGATGGTGTAGTTGGTAGCCGCGGCGACCGCGCCCTGCTCCGTGTGCGCCCAGCCGAACCCGACCCCGACGCCGGCGACCACGTGCTGGGGTCCGGCGGCGGAGCGGACCGGGACCGCGGGCGCGGCCGCGGTGGCCGCCGGGCTCGGCGCCGCGGTGCTGGCCGTCGACTGGGCGGCCTGCTCGGCCACGCCGCCCGAGCGCGCGCTGCCGCGCCCGATCACCAGCCCGCCGGAGAACAGCACCAGCGCGAGCAGCAGCAGGCTGAGCCGGGTCGGCGAGACCGCCGGCCCGGCGGCGCGGCTGACGCGCTGGTCGGGCTGGCGGTAGATGACCCGTGCCCGGCTGCGCTCGGTCACTGCCAAGGCGGTCCGCTCCTCTCGGTCAGGTCGCTGGTTCCAGGGGCTGGTCGGGGGTCAGGGGGTCATTCGTGGGGGGTACTCGAGGTGGCCCGGCACCCCGCCGGACCACCTCGCACGCCGCGTTCGGGTCAGCTCGACTCAGGCCGACTGGCCCAGGGTGAAGGCCCAGTTCACCAGGGCCGCGGCGGCGCCGACGATGACCGCCCCGACCACCGAGTACAGCGTGGCCCGCTTTCCCACCGCTGCCTGGTGGTAGTTCGAGCTGAGCGAACCCACCCCCCACATGGCACCCCCGATCACGATGCCGACCAGCGAGAGCAGCAGCGCGAAGCCGCCGATGCCATTGATGACCTGCTGGAACGGCCCCGCACCAGGGATCGCCTTGAAGTCAGGAGTGAAGTTCACCTTCGTCGAAGCGGCGACCAACAACTGACGCATCAGGTAGTTCCTCCTCGGCAAGGCGTAGCGCCGATACCGTCGGCGGACGGTTCCCCCGTTCGGGTTGCCCCGGTCATGGTCATGGTCGTCTCACTGCGCGAAGCCGTCGGCGACGGCGGCCGCGACCTCCAGGTAGGCCCGCCGGGTGGCGGGGCGCAGCCGGTCGACCTGCGTCTCCGCCCCGGCACCGAGGTGGGGGTCCCACGGTACCTGGACGACCGCACGGCAGCGGCCGGCGAAGTGCTCCTCGATCTTCTCGACCTCCACCAGTCCCTCACCGCGGACCGCGTTGACCACCGCCACCGCGGTCTGCACCAGCTCGGCATGGCCGTTCTCGTTGAGCCAGTCGAGGGTGGAGCTGGCCGCGCGGGCCGAGTCGAGGCTCGGCGCCATCACCACCACGATCTGGTCCGCCAGTTGCAGGATTCCCTTGGTCGCCGACTCCAGGACGCCGGTGCCGGTGTCAAGGCAGATGAGATTGTAGTGACGCTCGAGCAGGGTGATCGCGCGGCGGTAGTCCTCCTCGCCCAGCGCCTTGGTGATCCTCGGGTCGTCGTCGGAGGCGACCACCTCGAGGCGGGTGGGCGCCTGGTTGGTGTAGGCGCGGATGTCGGCGTAGCGGACGATCTCGCGCTCGTCGGCCAGCAGGTTGGTGACGGTGGCCATCGTCTCCTTGCGCACCCGGTAGCCGAGCGAGCCGGCGTCGGGGTTGCCGTCGAGCGCGACCACCCGGTCGCCGCGCAGGCTGGCGAAGGTGTGGCCCAGCATCAGCGTGGTGGTGGTCTTGCCGACGCCGCCCTTGCGGCTGATCACCGCGATCGAGCGGCAGCCGGCCACCGGCGTCTTCGCCCGCGCCATCAGCTGGCGCTCGGCGACCTCGGCCGGGCTGGGGCCGGGGTTGACGCGGCCGCCGGTGAGCCAGTAGACCACCCGGCGCCAGCCGTCCCGCGGCGGGGTGCCCTGGCCACGCAGGTAGCGCTCGGCGGTGAAGTCGGCCGCGGTGCCGCCGGCGCCCCTGGCCGGCACGGCCATGGCGCGGCGCTGGCGCCGCGACGGCGTTGCCGAGGCGGCGCGCTCCACCCGCGACGGCACGGTCCGCGCCGGCGGGGTCGGTGGCGCGCTCGACTCGTACGGTGGCGCGCTCGACTCGTACGGGGACGGGCGGCGCTCCGGCGGCAGCGGGGCGCGCTCGGGCGGCAGCGGGGCGCGCTCCGGCGGCAGCGGACGCTCGGGCGCGCGCGTGCCGCCGTCGGCCTCGGCCGGGGCGGGCGCGGCGCTGTCGGCCGGACCTGCCTGCTCGCCGTCCGGCTGCTCGGTGGGACGCTCCTCGGTATCGGTCTGCTCGTCGACCACGCCGAGCGGCACGAAGGCCTCGTCGGTGTACGCGCCCGTCCATGGGGACCGCGGCTGCTGCGTCACCTCCAACCCTCCTCGCGACCTCTCGGGACCGTGCGGCGCAACCGGTTCGGATTTCGCGTGTGAAGTGACCTGTTGCATAGCGCGGGAAGCTCGTAGGAGTCCATCCCTACGCCATCAAAGGTTACACTCAACCGCAATGACACAAAAGCAATCGAACTGCTATTGGCGCTTCCCGACGCATTCCTGCGACCCCAGCCGAGGCGGACCGCCCGAGGAACTGACGCGGGGTGCACGGCTCCTCCTTCCCGGCGCCTGGCGACCCTCGCGGTGCCGCCCTGACACTGGATCACTGGCCAGCCCACCTGTATCCTGTCAAGCGTCTCGACCTCCTAAAATAGCACTCAATGGCGCGTCAGGGGCGAAGTCGGGCCGCGATATTCTCCAGAAATCCTTTCCGGATCGTCGCCCACCGTCCTACTCCCCCGGCAGAATGATCTCGTCGTCAGGCCACCGCGCATGAAGAAACTCCTCATCGCCATCCCGCTCGGGCTGCTGCTGCTGCTCGGGCTGCTGCTCGGCGGGTTGGCGACGCGAATCATCGGCGGCGGCCCCCCGAGCCAGGGCGCGATGCAGGACATCCCGCCCGACTACCTGCCGCTGTACCAGGCGGCCGCGGACACCTGCCCCGGCCTCCCCTGGGCGGTGCTCGCCGCGATCGGCAAGGTCGAGTCCAACCACGGCCGCTCGACCGCGCAGGGGGTCGCCTTCGGGGCGAACCTCGCCGGCGCCGCCGGGCCGATGCAGTTCGGCATCGGCGGCAAGGCGGGCAACACCTGGGGCGGGTCGGCGGTGCACCCGGTGCCGCCCCAGGTCGGCTACGGCACCGACGGCGACGGCGACGGGATCGCCAACGTCTACCAGCCGGCCGACGCGATCTTCGGCGCGGCCAGGTACCTGTGCGCCCACGGCGGGCTGCGCGCCGCCGACCTCCCGCGCGCGATCTTCGCCTACAACCACGCCGACTGGTACGTGACCAAGGTGCTGGCGATCGCCTCCAGCTACGCCGCCGGGCCGGGGGTGGCGCTACCCGCCGGGCCGGCGGTCGAGAAGGCGGTCGCGTTCGCGTTCAGCCAGCTCGGCACGCCGTACAAGTGGGGCGCGGCCGGCGAGGGCTTCTACGACTGCTCGGGGCTGGCGCAGCGGGCCTACGCCGAGGGTGGGGTGGCGTTGCCGCGGACCTCGCGCGAGCAGTGGTACGCCGGCGCGCAGGTGCTCAACCCCGACGACCTGCAACCCGGTGACCTGGTCTTCTTCGCCAGCGACCTGGCCGACCCGTCGACCATCCACCACGTCGGCATCTACATCGGCGCCGGCAACATGATCGACGCCCCCCACCGGGGCGCGGTGGTCTCCATGCGCCCGGCGCTGGGCCGCGGCGACTACATCGGCGCCGTCCGCCCCACCGCCCCGCCCGCCTAGTACCGCCTGGGGCGGAAGGCGCGGATGACCAGCAGCACCGCCATCGCGCCGAGGACCGAGCCGATCAGCCCGGCCCTGGTGATCCTGGTCGAGTCGTGGAACAGCAGGTTGGCGACGAAGCCGCCGAGCAGCGAGCCGACGATGCCGACCAGGATGGTCCCGATGCAGCCGACCGGGTCCCTGCCCGGCAGGAGGAGCCGCGCCAGCGCGCCGACCACCAGACCGGCGACGATCCACGAGACGATGCCCACGATCCTCCCCCTCCCGACCGCGACGACGGTTGCCGCCGCGGCGCGACGCTACCAGGCGTAGGCCTCGGGCGCCGGCCCGCCGGGACCAGGCCAGATCTCGTCGAGCCTGGCCAGCGCCTTGTCGTCCAGCCGCAGCTCGAGCGCGTGCAGCGCCGCCTCGAGCTGCTCCATGGTGCGCGGCCCGATGATCGGGGCGGTCACCACCGGCTGGTGCAGCAGCCAGGCATGGCCGACGTCCGCGGGCGCCTCGCCCAGCTCCGAGCAGAGCGACTCGTAGGCCTCGACCTGGCTGCGGTGCGCGTCCAGCCGCTCACGGGCCTGCTCGCTGGTGCGGCGGCCCTCCCTGGCCTTCTCCAGCGCGCCGCCGAGCACGCCGCCGAACAGCGGGCTCCACGGGATCAGGCCCAGCCCGTAGGCCTGGCAGGCGGGCACCACCTCGAGCTCGACGGTGCGCTCCGCGAGGTTGTAGAGCGACTGCTCGCTGACCAGGCCGAGCCCGTGCCTCGCCTTGGCGGCCTCGCACGCCTGGGCGATGTGCCAGCCGGCGAAGTTCGACGAGCCGACGTAGACCACCTTGCCCTGCTGCACCAGCACGTCCATCGCCTGCCACAGCTCGTCCCAGGGGGTGTCGCGGTCGACGTGGTGCATCTGGTACAGGTCGATGTGGTCGGTCTGCAGCCGCCGCAGCGAGTCCTCACAGGCGCGGCGGACGTTGACGGCCGAGAGCCGGTTGAAGTTGGGCCACTCGCCCATGCTGCCGAAGACCTTGGTGGCCAGCACCACCTTGTCGCGCCGGCCGCCGCCCTTGGCGAACCAGCGGCCGACGATCTGCTCGGTGACGCCTTCGCCGGTGCGCCAGCCGTAGACGTTGGCCGTGTCGAAGAAGTTGATGCCCTCGTCGAGCGCGCGGTCCATGATCGCGTGGGAGTCGGCCTCCGAGGTCTCCGGGCCGAAGTTCATCGTGCCGAGGCAGAGCCGGCTCACGCGGAGTCCGGTTCGGCCGAGGTGCGCGTACTGCATCGAGGCTCCTCGCTGGACGGCGGGTGACCGAGACGAGCCCGGCCGGGGGCTCCCCAGGGTAGCGGTCGTTCAGTCGAACGGCTCGAAGGTGTGCGCGGGCCGCTGCAGGACCTCCGGCGGGAGGATCTGGGTCCGCAGCGTGCCGCCGACCAGGTCGGCGAGGAAGCCGGTGACCGGCGTGCGGTGCAGCTCGTGGCTGGCGGCGCGCGCCTCGACCAGGGCGACGGTCCAGTCGGCCGGGGTTGGATCGGTGACCCAGTACAGCTCGTCGCCGTTGTCGCTGCGCCCCAGCGGCAGCACCCCGCCCGCTTCGGGAAACGGTGGCCACGGCAGCCGGTCGGGGAACTTGGCCCTCGTCTCGGCGTAGGCGGCGAGCACCGCGTCCTTCTCGTACAGCAGGTTGCCGTCCTGGCCGGCGGGGGCGAACGGGTTGAACAGGTAGAGGAAGTCGTCGAACTTGCCCGAGCCGTACTGCTCGGTGAAGCGCTTGTAGTCGTCGGGGAGGGCGGCCCCGAGGGCGGCCTCGACCGCCGGCCACTCCTCCGCCTTGCCCGCCTCGACCGGCTCGGCGGGCGGGGGGACGATCGCGCGCAGGCGTTCCAGCGTCATGGCAGGGCAGCCTCCGTTCGCTGTCGGGTCACGAGCCCGCCGGCAAGGGGACGTACTCGCGCACGCGGGCCTCGGCGGTGTTGTCGATCAGGACGTCGAGGCGGAAGCCGTGGTCGCCGCTGGCGGTGATCCGTACGGCGCTCGGCGCGCCCTTGAAGGTCGGGCTCGGGTAGACGGGACGTACCCGGTAGTGGATGGTCTCGCCTCGCTCCACCGCCTCGGCGACGGCGCTCTCGTAGTCGCGCATCACCGGGGAGTTGGCCCGCCGCTGGTACAGCGCCACCAGGTTGGCGTCCTCCTCGCCGGAGCCGCCGAGCTGGCGGCCGAGCAGGTGGCCGCGGGCGTGGTTGCGGGCCGGCAGGTCCTCGAACCCCGGTGGCCGGATGTCGGAGTCGGCCGCCGAGCCCAGGTCGTGCGCTGCCGCGGCACGGACCATCCGCGGGGTGATGGTGGCGGTGATGCCGCTGCGCTGGCCGGTCTTGGGGTCGACGCGCCCGTAGTCGACCGCCCCACCGAGCCGCCGGATGGCGCTCACGTTCTGCCTGGCGGTCTCGGTGTGCCCCTTCGACCCGGTCGACGGTCCCTTCTCCGGCGCGGGCGGCTCGACGCACCCCGCGGCCACCACCGCGGCCAGCGCCATCCCCAACACCCGAACCAGCAGCCACGAGCCCCGGCGAGCCGTCATCGTCGCTGCATCCCTTCTCCCGGGGGCACGGGCTGGTGGTCACGACCGACCCGGACATCCTACCCAGGCCGGGCCGGCGGTCACCTCAACTGGGCGCGAGGAGTGGTCGATGAGCTGGCCATGAGCCCTCGCACCTGGTGGGTCTTCCTCGCCCTGGGCGCGTTGGCCAGCACGCACGTGGTGGTCCTGCCGGACAACTGGCTGGCCACCGCCATGTACGACGGGATCGGGCTGGCCGCCGTGGCGGCGATGGTCGTCGGCGCGGTCCGCAACCGCTCGCCGGTGCGCTCGACCTGGCTGCTGCTGGCCGGCGGGAACCTGCTGTTCGTGGTCGGCGACTTCCTGTTCTCGGTCTTCGAGCGGCTCTGGGGCGAGACGCCGTTCCCCTCGGTGGCCGACGCGCTCTACCTGGTCGGCTACGTGCCGCAGGCGGCCGGGCTGATCGTGCTGATCCGCCGCCGCACCCCCGGCAAGGACCGCGCCGCCCTGACCGACGCGGCCATCATCGCCAGCGGCCTCAGCCTGCTCTCCTGGGTGTTCCTGATCCAGCCGGCGGCCAGCGACGACACGCTGACCACCCTCGGCAGGGTCATCACGATCGCCTACCCGGCCGCCGACATCCTGCTGCTGGTGCTGCTCGCCCGGCTGCTGGCCGGCACCGGCGTGCGCAACGCCGCGTTCCGGATGCTCGCCGCCGGCATGGTCCTGGTGCTGGTGGCCGACCTGGTCTACGCGCTGATGGTGCAGGCCGGCACGTACAGCGCCACCAGCGCGATCAACATGGGCTGGCTGCTCGCCTACAGCCTCTACGGCGCCGCCGCCCTGCACCCGTCCATGCGCGAGCTGTCGCGCCGGGCCGCGGAGCCGACGCGGCGCCTGTCCCGTCCGCGGCTGGCGTTGCTGACCTGCGCCTCCCTGATCGCGCCGGTGCTGCTGCTGGTACAGGCGCAGCAGCGCACCGGGATCGACGCGATCGCCATCGGCGCCGGCTCGATCGCGCTGTTCCTGCTCGTCGTGACGCGCATGGCCGGGCTGATCCGGCAGGTCGAGGAGCAGGCGGCGCAACTCGAGCTGCTCGCCAGGCACGACGGGCTCACCGGGGCGGCCAACCGCCGCACCTGGGACCTGGCCCTGCCGCTGGAGATGGAGCGGTCGCGCCGCGAGGGGGTCCCGCTGGCGGTCGCCATGCTCGACCTCGACCACTTCAAGCGCTTCAACGACGAGTACGGCCACCAGGCGGGAGACCAGCTGCTCAAGGCGGCGGTGGCGGTGTGGCAGGCGCTCGTCCGGCCGGGTGACCTGCTGGCCCGCTACGGCGGCGAGGAGTTCACCGTGCTGCTGCCGGGCGCCGGCGAGGAGCGGGCGCTGGGGGTGGTCGAGCGGCTGCGCCAGGCCACCCCGCTGGCGCAGACGGTCTCCGCCGGGGTGGCCTGCTGGGACAGGGTCGAGCCGCCCGAGGCGCTG
>DASUZB010000089.1:0-5291 GCA_036377075.1 Actinomycetes bacterium
GCCCCGGCGACCGCGACGGCCCTGGCCGCCGACCGCCCGGTGTCCCTGCCCGGCGGGCCGCTGGTGGTGGCGCTGACCGCCGCCGGCCGCCGCGCGGGGCTGCTGGCGCTGGTGCCGCCGGGGTCCGATCCCGACGCGGCGGGGGACGGGAAGCCGGACCCGGAGGCGCTGGACCTGCTCGGCCTGTGGGCCGTCCAGGCGGGCCTCGCGCTCGACGCCTGCCTGGCACGGCGGGCCGGGCGGGAGGGGCGGGCGCTCCTCGACGGGGTGGTCGCGGCGGTGCCGGCGCCGCTGCTGCTGGTCGCCGGCGACGGCACCCTCGCCGCGTTGAACGCGCTGGCGGCGGAGCTGTTCGGCCTCTCCCCCGACTTCGACCGGGGCCGCCCGGTCTCCGGCCGCCTGCGCGCCCCCGAGCTCGAGGCCCTCTGCCTGGAGGGGTCCGAAGGCGAGCTCGACGTGCGGGTGGGCAGCGGCGCGGCGCGGCGCCTGCTGCACGCCCGCGTGGTGCGCGCGTCGGCCGGTGCGGACGCCATGGTGGTCGTGCTCGAGGACCAGACCGCGGCGCACGAGATCGAGCGCCTCAAGGCCGACTTCGTCGCCGTCGTCGGCCACGAGCTGCGCACCCCGCTCACCGTGATCAAGGGCTACGTCGGCGCGCTGGCACGGCGCGGCGAGGCGATGGAGCCGGCCGCCCGCGCCCGCATGCTGGCGCAGATGCAGGAGCAGGCCACCCGGCTGGAGCGGCTGCTCGAGGACCTGCTACTGCTGTCGGGCATGAAGGCCGAGGGCGAGATCGCGCTCGAGCGGGCCGACGAGAACCTGGTCGCCGTCGCCGACGGCGTGCTCGACCGGTTCAGGGCCGAGCACCCGGGGCGCCGGTTCGAGCTGCGCGCCCCCAGCGCCAACCTGGTCGCCCACGTCGACCGGGCGCGGCTGGAGCAGGTCCTGCGCCACCTGGTCGACAACGCGGTCAAGTTCTCCCCGCCGGACCAGGCCGTCACCGTGACCCTGCACGAGGCGGCCGAGCAGCTCCAGATCGAGGTCGCCGACCGCGGCGAGGGCGTCTTCTCCGGCCACCTTCCCATGCTGTTCGACCGCTTCCAGCAGCTCGACGGGTCGGCCACCCGCGGCCAGGGCGGCGCCGGGGTCGGGCTGCACGTGGCCAAGGTCCTGGTCGAGGCCCACCGGGGCACGATCGCCGCCCGCAGCGCGCTCGGCAAGGGCTCGACCTTCACCGTGACCCTGCCGCGCGGCCTGGTTATCGGGTCGAGTTGACCGGGTGGCTCACGCCGTAGCGCGCCACGGCGTGGCGGGCGGCGGCGGCCACCGCGGCGCGCAGCTCGGGCGGCCCCACCGGCTCCGCGTCGGGCGCCAGGCGCAGGATGTAGCGGACGATCCACGACAGCTCGTTCACCACCAGCCGCACCCGCAGGCGGCCGTCGGGGCGCCGCTCGCTGGACAGGATGGGCACGTAGTCGGCCAGCCACTCGGCCTCGGCGCCGAGGTCGAGCTCGCACTCCAGGCCGCCGCCGGCGACCACGCTCTGGGCCGGGTCGCCGTACGCGCTCGAGTCGAAGTCCGCCGGCCGCTCGAACGGCTCGTCGGTCGGCTCCACGGACACCACCCGGTCGACCCGGAAGAGGCGCTCGCCGCCGGCGCGGTGGCACCAGCCGGTCAGGTACCAGTGCCCGGAGGCGGCGTACACCAGCCAGGGGTCGACCTTGCGGCGGGTCAGCTCACCCCGCGACCCGGTGTAGTACTCGATCACCACCCGCCGGCTGGCGGCCGCGGCCTTGGCCAGGGCGGTGCGCCGCTCCCGCTCGACCGGGTCGCCGTCCAGCTCCACCGAGACCTTGCGGCCCAGCTCCTGGACCCGGCGGAGCTGGTCGGCCGGGAGCACCGCCTCGAGCTTGGCCAGGGCGCGGGTGAGGGTGCCCTGCTCGTCGACCTCCGGGAGGGAGGCGAGCGCGCGGCCGGCCAGGTACAGCCCGGCCGCCTCCCGCCAGGTCAGCCGCGGAGCGCGGGCGAAGTAGTCGGCCAGGCCGATGTGCACCCGGTCGCCGTCGACCCACGCCTCGATCAGGTCGCCGGGCCCGTACGGCGGCACCCCGGAGACGAACAGCAGCTCCAGGTCGGCCATGAGGGCCTCGCGGGTGATGCTGAAGCGGGCGCAGACCTCGTCCACGGTCGCGTCCGGGCGGCTCATCACCCACGGCACCAGGGCCAGCAGCCGCTGCAGGCGGCCGGCGGCGCTGGCGTCGGGGGTGCGCTGGCTACGCTGGGGCATCGCCGACCAGCGCCTCGAGCCGGGTGAGCCGGCGCAGCACCTCGGCGCGCAGCTCGCTGGGCTCCACCACCTCGACGTCGTTGCCGAGCGCCCAGGCCAGGAAGCCGCCGCGGTCGACCACCGGGAGCTTGAGCGTGACCCGCCCGTCCGGCCCGACTGGCTCGACCGGTTCGGCGCCCCGCAGCTCCGCCATCCTCGCGGCCGCCCGCCCCGCCTTGACCAGGGCGATCTCGGCCCCGCCGTGCTCGCCGGCGGTGGGCATCGCCTGGCCGGGGTCGAAGCCCTCCGGCACCTCGAAGTCGGGCCCGCGCGCCGTCGCGCGCAGCTTGCGCACGTCGGAGCGGATGCGCGAGAGCCGGAAGGAGCGCTGCGCGTCCCGGTCCAGGTCGTGGCCGACCACGTACCAGGTGCCGCGCCGGTGGACCAGGGCGTACGGCTGCAGCCGCCGTTCCGCCGGGCCGCGGCCGGGTGGCTGGTAGGTGAAGGCGATCCGCTTGCGGTTGGTGACCGCCTCGAGCAGCGCCGCCACCAACGGGCTGCCGCCGGCCAGGTCGGCGCGGACGGGCTCGCCGCCGGCGTCGGTGTCCAGGTCGAGCTTGGCGTGCCCGGAGACCGCCGCCGGGTCGAGGCCGGCGCCCGACCAGGCCCGCGCCGCCAGCGCCAGCGCCGCCCGCTCGTCCGGCTCGAGGTGCAGCTCGGGCATGCCGTAGGCCTCGGGGTCGATGAAGTAGCCCTCGTCGCTCCCCCACGCGTCCATCGCGGCGCGCTCCACCGGCACGCCGAGCCCGCGCAGCTCCTCCTTGTCGCGTTCGAACATGCGGCGCAGGCTCTCGCCACTGGCCTCGTAGCCCGGCACCATCTCGGCGACCTCGTCGAGGGTCAGCGGGCGCGGCGTGTCCAGCAGCAGGGCGGTGAGGTTGACGAGCCGTTCGACCTTGCGCATGGCGGCATGCTACCGCCGTTGCCGGCTTGCTTGGGCGGTTGATGCCGGCTTTTACCGTCAACGGGCCTTCAGCGCGCCGGGCGGGGGCGCGAAAGGGGCGTGACCGGCGCGGTCACCTGTATGATCGGCGGCGGTGCTGGTCTTGCCCGGCGCCGGGCGCAAGCGCCCGACCCTCACCCTCGAGGATCAGCAGGGATGCCTCTAGCAGGAGAGCCCCCGGCTGAGGGGCCACCTTCACAGAACCCGCAGACCCGTCGGGCTGTGCTGGAACAGCTCAAGCTGATGGGCCCCCGGACGGTCGCCCAGCTGCACGAGGCGCTCAACCTCACCGGCGCGGCCGTGCGGCGGCACCTGGACACGCTCGAACGCGACGGGCTGGTGCGGCAGACCACCCGCTCCTCCGGGCGCGGCCGGCCCGCCCACGTCTACTCGCTCACCGAGCTCGGCCACGACCTGTTCCCGCGCAACTACCACCAGCTGGTGGTCCAGCTCCTCGAGGCGGTCGGCAAGCGCTTCGGCGGCGCGGCCGTCGAGGAGCTGTTCGCCCACCGCCGCCAGGTCCTCGCCGAGCTGTACCGCGCCCGCACCGAGGGCCGTTCCCTGCCCGCGCTGGCCAGCGAGGTGGCCGCGATCCAGGACGAGAACGGCTACATGGCCGACTGCCAGCAGCTCGGCGAGGCGCGCTGGCTGGTCCAGGAGCACAACTGCGCCATCAACCGGGTGGCCAAGACGCACCCGGTCGCGTGCGCCCACGAGCTGGCGCTGTTCCGCCAGCTCGCCGGGCCGGACGTGCAGGTCGACCGGGTGGCCCACATGCAGGCCGGCGACGCGGTCTGCGCCTACGTCTTCCGTGAGTCGGCGAAGCCCACCCCCGACGGGCGGCGGGCACGCGGCGAGCGCTGAGCCGGTGGCACGCGTCCGCAGCGGCCGGGTGACCGCGGTCACGGCCCGCCGGCCGGGGGTCAGCGAGCTGCTGGTCGCCCTCGACGACGAGCCGGCCGCGCCGGCCGCGCCGGCGCTCGCCTTCGACGCCGTGGTCGGCGCCACGGCGGTCGGCGAGCGGGTGGTGCTGAACACCACCGCGGTCGCCCTCGGGCTCGGCACCGGCGGCTGGCACCTGGTGATGGCGCGGCTGGCCGGCCCGGTGGACGACCCCGAAGGGCCTGGCCACGTGATCAAGGCCCGCTACACGCCCTCGCAGGTCCGCGTGCTGGCCGTGGAGGAGGAGGCCAGCCCGCACCGGGACGCGGTGGCCGCCTGCGACGGCCTCGACGGCCTGCCGGTGGTCTGCGCCGAGCTGCACTCGATGGTGCCGGTGGTGGCCGCCGCCGCGCGGGCGGCCGGCGAGGCGGCCGGCCGCGAGCTGGCCGTCGCCTACGTGATGACCGACGGGGCCGCCCTGCCGCTGGCGTTCTCCCGCCTGGCCGCGGCGCTGCGGGCCAGCGGGCTGGTCGCCGGGACGGTCACCAGCGGGCAGGCGTTCGGCGGCGACCTGGAGGCGATCACCCTGCACTCCGGGTTGCTCGCCGCCAAGGCGGTGCTCGGCGCGGACGTGGCGGTGGCGGCGCAGGGGCCGGGGGGGATGGGCACGGGCACGCGGTACGGCTTCAGCGGCACGCAGCTCGCCGAGGCGGTCAACGCGGTCGCCGCCCTCGGCGGCCGCGCGGTCGCCTGCCTGCGCATGTCCACCGCGGACGGGCGCGCCAGGCACCGGGGCGTCAGCCACCACAGCCTCACCGCCCTGGGGCGGCTCGCGCTCGCGCGGGCGGCGGTGGCGGTCCCCGCCCTGGACGACCCGGCCCTGGCCGCCGCGGTGCAGCGCCAGCTCGCCGACGCCGGCGTGGCCGCCCGGCACGAGCTGGTCTCGATCAGGCCCCCCGACCCGGCCGGCCTGCTGGCCCGCTGGGGTCTGCAGGTCACCAGCATGGGCCGCGGCCCCGCCAACGACCCGGTGTTCTTCGCCGCGGCCGCGGCCGCCGGCACCCTCGCCGGCCGCCTCGCCGCCGGCCGGCCGGCCGGCCGGAACGGGCCGGCCCCGGGCCGGAGCGCCGGCGAGGCGCC
>DASUZB010000090.1:0-63356 GCA_036377075.1 Actinomycetes bacterium
ATGTCCGGCGGGACGTTGCCGTCGTGCCATCCGGCACCGTCAGCTTCCTCATCCTCAACCATGGCCCGACCACCCACCAGCTCCACGTCGTACGAACCGACCGTGCCCCTGGCAAGCTGCCGCTGCAGCGCGACGGACTCACTGTCAACGAGGACGCGCCCGGCCTCGACCATCTCGGCGAGGCCCAGGGCCTCGACATCGAGGACCGCCGGACCCTGGTCCTGCGCCTGGCGCCAGGCCACTACGTCATGTACTGCAACCTCGAGGGCCACTACTTGGGTGGGATGTATGCGGCGCTCACCGTCCGCTGAGCCGCGAGCCGCGAGCGCGACCCAGCGCAGGGCGGCAGGCGGCCGGTCCGGCATCTTCCGGTTGGTCCCGCGGCTCCCGATCCTTGGCGACCTGCACCTGGGTCGCCGGCTCGGCTGGATCATCCCCGTGCTCATCGTCCTGGTGACCGCGATCCTTGGCTACAACGCGCGAGCCATCGGGCAGCAGCGTGGCTCGGCGCTGGTTGTCTACACCGCCGCGCGCCAGCGGGCCCTCGTGGAGCGCTACACCAAGGACGTCCTGGTGGTGGTCGACGGCTTCCAGGCCGACCCTGAGGACAGCGCCGAGGCCATGCGCCAGCCGGTCGACGTGCTGCTGGACGGCGGCAGCGTGCGCGCCCCGCAGGGCAATGGCTCCAGGGTCAAGATCCCGCCCGCCCGCGACTGGAAGGTCCGCCGCAAGCTCGAGCAGGACCGTCGCCTCATCGACGAGTTGATCCGCACCGGCGACCGCGTCATGCACGGTGGCCGCGCCAACCCCGGCTACGCCGCCGGCGTGACCAAGCTGCGGGTGCTGAGCGCGCAGCTGTCGAGCGTCTCCAACGACGCCGTCCAGGAGATCACCCAGCAAACCGAGGCATCCCTCAGCCGGCTGGTCCGGATCGAAATCGCCCTCGGGCTGCTCAGCGCACTCGCCGCCCTCGCCATGGGGCTGCTGCTGCGGCGGGCTGGCGCTGAGCAGGCTGCCCAGTTCCGCTCGCTGGTGAACAACTCCTCGGACCTCATCACGGTGCTTGCGCCCGACGGCACGATCACCTATCAGAGCCCCTCGGTGGAGCGGATGCTCGGCCGGCGAGCTGCCGACCTCGTCGGCACCGCCCTGGCCGACGTCGTCCACCCCGACGACCAGCACATCGTCACCACCTCCCTCACCGAGCTGGTCGAGGCGCGGGGAGCGACCGCCAACCTCGGGTGCCGCCTGCAGCACGAAGACGGGTCGTGGCGTCACGTGGACAGCATCTGCACCAACCTCGTCGACGATCCCCGCGTCAACGGGCTGGTGCTGAACATCCGCGACGTCACCGAGCAGGCGGCGTTGCGCAAGAGCATCGGCGACCTGTACCACAACCTTGCCAGACGCAGCCAGGGACTGGTCGACCTGCAGCTCGAGCTGATCGAGGCGCTGGAGCGGGGCGAGGTCGACCCGGACCGGCGCGAAGAGCTGTTCCGCATCGACCATCTCGCCACCCGCATGCGGCGCAACGCGGAGAACCTGATCGTGCTCTCGGGCGTGGAGCAGCGCCGCCGCTGGAGCGAGCCGGTACCGCTGCGCGACGTGGTCGAGGCCGCGCTGGCTGAGGTCAAGGAATACTCCCGCGTGCAGCTTGCCGGTATCCATGACCTCATGCTGTCCGGCCAGGCCGCCAGCGACGTCGCCCACCTGCTCGCCGAGCTGATCGAGAATGGCACCTCGTTCTCCCCGCCCATCACCACGGTGCAAGTCTCCGGCGATCCGGCCGGCAGCGGTTACGTGCTCGAGATCGAGGACCGCGGGATCGGGATGAGTGACGCCGAGCTGGTCGAGGCCAACAGGCGGCTGGCCGCGCCGTTGGCAGCCGACGTCGCCGTGTCGAGAATGATGGGCTTCCACGTGGTCGGCCGGCTCGCGTCCCGGTACGGCATCAAGGTCCAGCTCCGCCACTCCTGGTTCGGAGGGGTCTCCGCGCTGGTGCTGCTGCCGGCGGTCCTGCTCGCCTCGGCCGGCGAACGCCCAGCCGCGGCACCGCCGGTGCCGGCCGGTGGCGTGGACTCACGGGATCCGCTCCTGCCGGCTGAGATCACGGCGTCGGGCTGGCAGCAGCAGGCGTACCTGCCGCTACGCCGGCACACAGCGCCGGCACCAAACGGTGGCGGGGAAACGGATGCTCCCCGCTGAGGCCGACGAGCCGGTCGAGTAGGCGCCGCGATCACGATGGGTGGCTCTGGATGAGCGGCAGCCCTTGACGTGGAAGAGGCTCGGCCCGCGGCTGCGAGCCGTTGTTGGCGAGCTGGTAGCCACGCCGCCGAACGAGGCGATCCAGCGGCTTCGGATCAGGAACCGCAAGGTCGGCGGTTCCATCCCGTCCCTGCCCACCAGCCACCCGTCGGCGGGAAGCTCGTCGGCGGGCGTTATCCCGGGCGGACCTCGACGAACCCGGCGGCATTGAAGTCCCCGTCGAAGGCGAGCGCTTCACGGATGCGGCGGCGGCGCATGACCGCGAAGCTGGTCGCGTCGACGAAGGAGTACTCGCGCTCGTCATGTCGGCGAAGCCAGCGCCAGGCATCGGCCTCGGTGGCCGCGTCGACGTGGAGCACCTCGACGTCGGCCAGGCGACCGAAGCGGTCGATGAAACCGATGGCCGCCGCATGGCCGGAGCGGCGACGCAGGAGCGTCCAGGTCTCACCGATCACGTGGTTGGAGACACAGACACGTCCAACTCCAGCTCGCACGAGCGCCGTCGCGTCCTCGTGGTGCCGGTCGCGACGCTCCTGGAGCGCGAACCAGAAGCTGGTGTCGGCGAACCTCACGCCTTGGACCCGTAGATCACGTCATCGATGTCGTCGACCGGGTCGTCATCCAGCCAGCCGATCATCGCCTCCCAAGGATCGTCGGGGGGTGGGACGGCGCGAACGCCCCGAGCGATACAGGCTCGAATCAGGGCAGCCTTGGAGATCCCCCGGCGGGCGGCCTCCGCCGTGACGGCGGCATCGAGTCCCTCGTCGATGTGAATCTGGATCCGTCGCATACGGCGAGTATACACACCGTTTGTGCAGTCGGTGTGTATGTCGAGGACGATCATTCGCCGAAACCCGCCAATGCCTCATCGACATGCTCGGCGGGGATCGGGTCGCCGCTACGGACAACGGCAGGGTAGGCCGGTGCGGCGCCTCACTGGCTGGGAAACGTGCGGCGCGGATGAGCGCTGCCATCTGGTCGTCCAACCAGCCGACCATTGCCCTCCAAGAGTCACCGGGCAGTGAGGCCATGTGCACCACCCTCGCGAGATCGGTCTGGATCCTTTGAACGACGCGAGTATGCACACCATCGGGGTGGTGCGGTATGCGGTCCGACGGTCTTGTGGACGAGTCGGGGTGCCATGGCGATCCGCCCCCGCCCGCCGGCTCTTGGAGGGCGGCGGGCGGGGCGCAGGCAACCTGGGTCAGACGGTGCGCAGCGCGTCCGTCGGGGCCATGCGGGCGGCGCGCATGGCCGGGTAGAGGCCGGCGACGGCGCCGATCAGCAGGGCGGCGGCGAGGCCGAGGGCCATGCCGTAGGCGGGGATCACCGGCGACCAGGACCGGGTCGAGGCGTAGAGGGCGGTGACCACCGCGCCGAGCAGCACGCCGCCGCCGCCGCCGAGCAGGCCGAGCAGCAGCGACTCGCCGAGGAACTGCGTGCGGACGTGGCCCCTGGTGGCGCCGAGCGCGCGGCGCAGGCCGATCTCCGAGCGGCGCTCCAGCACCGAGATCACCATCACGTTGGCGATGCCAACGCCGCCGACCAGCAGCGCGACCGCACCGAGGCCGAGCAGCAGCGAGGTGAGGGCGGTCTTGGCCGCCGCCTTGGCGGCGAGCGCGTCGGAGGGGCGGCTGACGTCGACCTCGTTGGGCTGCTGCGGGTTGGCGGTGGCGGGCAGGACGGCACGGACCGGCTCGATCTGGTCCTCGGCGGCGCGCACGTAGACGGTGGCCGGGTGGTCCTCGTAGCCGAGCGTCTCCGCGACCTGGACGCCGATCAGCGCGCCCGAGTCGAGCTCTGGCGCCAGGGTGGCCTCGCCGAGGATGCCGATCACGGTGAACCAGCGGTCGGCCAGCCAGACCTGCTCGCCGACCCGGTCGATGCCCAGGCGCCTGGCGCTGGTGGCGCCGAGCACGACCGCCGGGTAGCGGGCGGTCGCCCGGTTGAGCCAGGTCCCCTTGGCCACCTGGACGCCGAGCGTGTGGAGCAGGTCGAGGTCGGCGGCGTAGATGCTGATGCCGCCGGTCTCCGCCTCGTCGATCTTGTCGGTGCGCCGCACGGTGCCGTCGACCGAGCCGATCGCGGAGACCTGCTGGACCGGCGCGATGCGGCCGATCATGGCGACCGACTCCTCGGGGAGCTTGGCGTCCTCACCGCCGAACGTCTGCCCCGGGGAGACCCGCAGCAGGTTGGTGCCGAGCGCGTCGAGCTGGGCGAGGAGCTGCGCCCTGCTCGACGCGGAGATGCCGAGCACCGCCACCATCGCGGCGATGCCGATGGCGATCCCCAGCGCGGACAGGCTGGCCCGCAGCCGGCGGGTGCGCAGCCCGATGCCGCTGACGCCGAGCAGGTCGCGCGGGTGCAGCCGGCTCGGGGCCGGCAGGGTCCGGCTCATGGCAGGCTCCTCGATCGGGCGGGGTCCCCTTGGGGGGTCGCCGCGGGCGTCCCGCCGCCGGCGGTGCTGTCGCCGACGACGCGGCCGTCGAGCAGGTCGATGCGGCGGGGCAGCGAGGCGGCCAGGTCACGCTCGTGGGTGATCACCAGGATGGTGGTGCCCTCCTCGGCGTTCAGCTCCCGCAGCAGCGCGAAGATGCCGGCGCCCGAGGCGGAGTCGAGGTTGCCGGTCGGCTCGTCGGCGAGCAGGACCGCCGGCCGCCCCAGCAGCGCGCGGGCGATCGCGACCCGCTGGCGCTCGCCGCCGGACAGCTGCGCCGGGCGGTGGTGGAGCCGCTGGCCGAGGCCGACCCGCTCCAGGGCCCGTGCGGCCAGGCGGCGTCGCCGCTCCGGCGGCAGCCCTCCGTACAGCAGGCCCTGGGCCGCGTTGTCGAGCGCGCTCATCCCCTCCAGGAGGAAGAACTGCTGGAACACGAAGCCGATCGAGCGCGCCCGCAGGGCGGAGAGGCGCCGGTCGGACAGGGTGCTCACGTCGTGCCCGGCGACCCGCACGACGCCCTCGCTCGGCCGGTCCAGCGTGCCGACCAGGTGCAGGAGGGTGGACTTTCCCGACCCGGAGGGGCCGACGATCGCGGCCATCTCGCCGGCCGCGACGGTCAGGCTGACGCCGCGGAGCACCTCGAGCGGCGGCTCTCCCGGGTAGCGCTTGACCACGTCGCGCAGCTCCAGCACCGGTTCGCTCATTCCGGCACCACCACGGTCGTGCCCGGGCGCAGCCCGCTGCCGCTGACCTCGACCAGGCCGTCGGCGAACAGGCCGAGCTTCACCCGCACCAGGTGGCGGGCGCCGCCCGCGTCCTGCACCTCCACCGCGTAGCCGCCCTCGACCAGGGCGAGCAGCGCGGTCACCGGCACCGCCAGGGCATTCCTCGCCGTCGCGGTGGTGATGTCGACGTCGACGGGCGCCTGGTCGAGCGCGCCGGTGTCCTTCGGGTGGTCCAACGAGACCGTCACCGCGACGGTCGTGGTGGTGTCGTTGCCGCCGCCGGCGGCGGAGTCGCTGCTCGGCGTCGACTTGGCCACCTTGCTGACGGAGGAGACCTTGCCGCTGGTGGTGCGCCCGCTCGGCAGGGTGATCTCGACCCGGTCGCCGACCTTGACGAACGACTGCTTGGCCGCGTCCAGGTCGATGGAGACCTCGCGGTTGGTCGAGGTGGTGGTCATCACCGTCTGTCCCTGGCCGGCGGGCGCGCCGACGCTGGTCTTGTGCTCGCCGACCCGCAGCGCCCCCGCCGCGACGCCGACGTCGCCGGGCTCGAGCACGCCGGTCTTCCGCAGGCCGAGGTCCTCCTGCCACTGCTCGAGCGCGTCGCGCGTGGCCGCGGAGAAGTGGTCGTCGACCGTGCCCGGGTCGTAGCCGAGCGCCGCCAGGTTGCGCTCGAGCTGGGTCACGTCGGCGCCGTCGTCCACCCCGGTCGACAGCCTCCGGTAGAAGGGCAGGTTGCCGTAGAGCAGCGGCACCGGCTGGTCGTCGACCTTGTAGAGGGCCTGGCCCCTGCCGACGGTGGCGCCTTCCGGCGCCAGCCAGGTGATCGTCCCCTGGCGACGGTTGACCAGGTTGTCGTCGTCCGCGAAGCCGAGGGTGCCGTCGACCGTCTCGTGGCTGGCCAGGGTGCGGCGCACCACCGGCGCGGTGGCGGTCCGCGGGCCGCTGGCCACGGCGCCGCCGTTCCCGTCGGGCAGGCTCGCCCACCACCAGGCCGCGCCGGCGGCGAGCGCGCCTGCCAGCAGCAGCACGCCGAGCCGGCGCGGCCAGCGCCGCCGGCGGCGGTCCTGACCGCCGCCGCTCGGGGCGGAGGTCCGGCCGTCCAGCTCGGACGGCCGGGCCGGTGCCTCGGATGGCTCGAAGGTCTGCTCGTGGGTGCTCATCAGCCACCGCTCCCGCTCGACTGGCCGCCCTCGGTCGTCTGGGCATCACCCCTGGGAAGGAGCTGCTGGCAGGTCTTGTCGGCCGCCTTGAAGGTGGGCGAGCTCGGGTCGACGCCGCTGCCCTTCCTGAGCAGCAGGCCGCCGTTGGGCTGGGGGTCGGGGAACTTGGGCACGCCGTGCTGGCGCATGCACTGCGAGTACTTCAGCGCCGCCTCCTGGAACCTGGGGTCGGGTTGCCCGCCACCCGGGCCGAAGGCGCCGCCCATCTTGTCCTGGCAGGCGCTCTGCGCCGCCTCCAGCTTGGCCTGGTCGACCCCGGGGCCGCCGACCCGCATCTGCATCCTGCCGTTCGCGTCGACCTTCGGGTCGGGCATGTCGATGCCGTGCTCGCGCATGCACTTGGCGAACGCCAGCGCCCGCTCCTGCGGGTCCCCGCCGCCGTTGCCGGCCGACCCGCTGCCGCCGGCGACGGTGGTGGTCGTCCCGCCGATGCTGGCGACCTTCGCGCCCTCCGCGCCGCCGCGGCCGCAGCCGGCCAGCAGCAGCCCCGCCGCGGCGACCGCCACGCAGCCGATCCGGATCCGATGTCGCATCACAACCGAGCCTCCTGTCGGGGGAGCGGACGGCGCTCCCCGGTCGTCGGACGGCCCAAGTGCTACGCCGCGGCCCGTAACGCGGTCGTTGCCGAAGGTGGTTACGCGGGGCTTACAGGCGCGCGGGCAGGCTTGGACGGCGACAACCGGGAGGAGGAGCCGGGTGCGGGTGCTGGTCGTCGAGGACGAGGAGGTGCTGGCGGCGGCGATCGCCCGCGGGCTGCGCGAGGAGGCGATGGCGGTCGAGGTGAGCCACGACGGCGGCGACGCGCTGGCGAGGCTGGCGCGCGACCGCTACGACGTGCTGGTGCTCGACCGCGACCTGCCCGGGGTCCACGGCGACGACGTCTGCCGTTCTCTCGTCACTGAACGGGCCTCGCGCGCTTCAGGCAAGACTCCCCGGCCGATGATCCTGATGCTGACCGCCGCGGGGGCGATCGAGGACCGGGTCGACGGGCTCACCATCGGCGCCGACGACTACCTGTCCAAGCCGTTTGCGTTCGCCGAGCTGGTCGCCCGCGTCCGTGCGCTGGCGCGCCACCAGGGCGTGCCGGCCTCGCGCGCTTCAGGCGTCTACCCGCAGCCGCTTCCTCCCGTGCTGACCAGGTACGACGTCACCCTCGACCCGGCCAGGCAGGAGGTGACCCGCGGCGGCCACTTCGTGCGGCTGTCCCGGAAGCAGCTCAGCGTCCTCGAGGTGCTGATGGCCGCGGACGGCGCCGTGGTCAGCACGGAGGAGCTGCTGGAGAAGGCCTGGGACGAGCGGATCGATCCGTTCACCAACATCGTCCGCGTCACGGTGATGAAGCTGCGCCGCAAGCTCGGCGACCCGCCCCTCATCGAGACCATCCCCGGGGTCGGGTACCGCCTCTAGGCCGCCCGCCTCGCTCTCGAGCCCCCGGACCCCCCGCTCACGCAGACGGCGCCTCGACCTGCGAGGCGCCGTCTGGACGCCCGGCCCCCCCTGCTGGCTGGCCGGTCACGCGGGCCGAGGGGCTTAGTTGCCTGCCTCGACGCCGCGGAGAAGCTGCCGGACCTCGGTCTCCCGGTAGCGGCGATGCCCACCCAGGGTCCTGATGCTGGAAAGCTTGCCTGCTTTGGCCCAACGGGTAACGGTCTTGGGGTCGACGCGGAACAGCGCGGCAACCTCGGCCGGGGTGAGCAGCGCCTCCGGTGCCGGCGCGGCCTGCATGGTACGGCTGGCGGACATGCTTGCCACCTCGCTTGGAACTCTCTCCGTCGAGACCGGATTCTCGCGGAGATCCTGAATATCCTAGAGGCGTCGAATGGGACAGACCATAGCAACTTAGGGCTATTTTCCGTCCTGCCTACTAGGACTATCGGCACGTGACCGCCAGGTCTTTAGCAAATAGGACGACCCGATCAATTCCAAGATTCCCGTCCGCGCAGCGCCGACCAGCGCTCCGTCAGCGCACCATAGTGCCTGCTCGAACGCTCGAGATCGCCCTCTTCAAGCGCCTCCAGCGCCTCCCAGACCTCGGCGGCCGATTGGTCCTCGACCAGATCCCCATACGGAACGACCCTCGCTAGGCCTCCGTAGTCGAGCTGAACCAAGCTATCTGGGTCGAACGCGTACAGCCAGTCACGAAGCTCCTCGACCGCGGCGACCACCTCGCCGTCCTCCATGACCTCCTGCAGCACCCGCAGCGCGCGGGAGATCCGTGCCTGCGCCTTGACCATCGCCGTCTGGTAGGCGAGCCGCGCCGGCTGGCCGCCCTCGGGCCGCGCCAGCCGGCGCTCCACGCCCTCGAACAGGGCGAACCAGGGCAGCGGGACGTGCCAGACCGCCAGCCGGATGTGGCTGCGGGACGCCGGCCGCTCGCGCTGCAGCCGCTCCAGGGTGCTGGCCGCCCTCGCCACCTCGCCGGAGGAGACGAACGCGTCGGCCAGCTCCATCGGCAGGGAGCCGTGGAACGCCACCAGCGACTGCAGGGTGCGCAGCTCGGTGCGGAGCGGGCAGACGTACACCGTCTGGCCCACCCGCTGCACCAGGGCGTGCTCGCGGTCCGACGGGACCGGCAGCCCGAGCGCCCTCGCGAGGGCGCGCTCCTCCTCCCGGCCCACCAGCAGGCCGGGCGGCAGGGCCTCGCCAGACTCCACGTAGGCCGCCCACTCCGCGCGCTCGTTCGGCGAGAACGCCGCAAGCGCCTGGTAGACACGCAGGTAGGCGGACGGAGCGTGTCCCTTCACAATGCTGAGAAGTATAGGTAGAACCTGAGGTCAACCTCGCCGTCCTCTTCGAAGACCCTGTGATACGTTGGGGCTAGCCCACCGGTGGGCGATCCCCGCCGGGACTTCTCGCTCCGGCGGCGATCCCGCTGGTGCGGCGCTTCGAGGAGGTCCATCCAGTGGGAGCCTTCGAGCTCATGGATGGCGAGTTCGAGCAGGTCGTCTACAACCACGACCCGGCCTCCGGCCTCAAGGCCATCGTCGCCATTCACTCCACCGCGCTCGGCCCCGCCCTCGGCGGCACCCGCTTCTACCCGTACGCGTCGGAGGAGGAGGCGCTCACCGACGTGCTGCGCCTCGCCAGGGGGATGAGCTACAAGGCGGCCGCCGCCGGCCTCGACCTCGGCGGCGGCAAGTCGGTGATCATCGGCGACCCCAAGCGGATCAAGTCCGAGGCGCTGCTCCGCGCCCACGGCCGCTTCGTCGAGAGCCTCGGGGGCCGCTACATCACCGCCGAGGACGTCGGCACCTACACCAGCGACATGGACGTCGTCGCCCGCGAGACCAGGTTCGTCACCGGCCTGTCCGAGGCGCACGGCGGCGCCGGCGACCCCTCGATCATGACCGCGTTCGGCGTGTTCACCGGCATGCAGGCGGTCGCCGAGGAGCTCTGGAAGGAGCACAGCCTCGAGGGCCGCCACGTGGTGGTGCAGGGCGTCGGCAAGGTCGGCCACGAGCTGTGCCGCCTGCTGTCGCAGGCCGGCGTCCGCCTCACCGTGGCCGACGTCGACATCGACCACGTGGCCGCGGCGGTGAAGGAGTTCGCGGCGGAGACGGTGGAGCCGGACAAGGTCCACGCCACCGAGTGCGACATCCTCGCCCCCTGCGCGCTCGGCGCGGTCGTCAACGACGACACCCTGCCCGAGCTGAAGTGCGCCGCGATCGCCGGCTCGGCCAACAACGTGCTGGCCCGGCCCGAGCACGGCTTCGCCCTGCAGAAGCTGGGCGTCCTCTACGCACCCGACTACGTGATCAACTCCGGCGGCCTCATCAACGTGGCCGACGAGCTGCGCGGCTACTCCTACGAGCGGGCCAGGGCGAGGGCCGCGGGGATCTACGGGGCGCTGCGCTCGATCTTCCACCGCGCCACCGAGGAGGGCATCCCCACCAGCGCGGCCGCCGACCGCGTGGCCGAGGACCGCATGCGCGAGGTCTCGCGCCTGCGGCTGCTCCGCGTGCTCCCCGGCGTGAACCGGGAGCGCTGAACCCTCAGGCGTCGCCCGCCTCGGCGGCCTGGCGCCGGAGTTGCTCCAGCACCACCGGGTCGAGCTTGCCGGGGACCAGCCGCTCCTCGAAGTTCGAAGTGCCCGCCCAGGTCTCCAGCGCCTCGGCGAGCTTGGCCCCGCCGAGCGTGGCGTAGCCGAGCCGCTCGAGGCTTGCCGCCACCTGCGCGGCCAGCGCTCCTTCGAGCGGCAGCAGGCTGGCCGGGTCGGGCTTGCCGAAGTACAGGTCGTGCAGGTCGAGCAGCCGGGCCAGCTCGTCGACCGGTGCGCGATGGTCGTCGACACGCAGGTCGACGGCGTTGTCGAGGACGCCGCCGTAGGCCGCGCCGGCGCGCCAGACGCGCAGGGCGGCGCCCTGCCGCCCGCGGCGGTCGCCGCCGGCGCGGTCGCCCGCCGCCAGGGCGGCGAGCAGCCGCCGGGCGAGCACCTCGCCGCCGCCCTGCCAGGCCTCGACCATGGCGTCGACCACCTCGGGGCCGGTGAGGATGTTGCCCTGCACGGCGTAGCCGTCCCCGGCCTGGCCGCCGGCCCAGTCGAGGCACGACCCGCCGGTCCAGGTCGCTGCCCTGCCCGACGCGTCGACGACGCCGAGCTGGCGGTGCTCGCGCTCGGAGTCGGACCTGGTCAGCACGGACACCACCTGGTCGGCCGCGAAGCCCTCGGCCAGCAGGCCGAGGCCGTCGGGCCCATAGGAGAGGTTCGCCATCGCCTGGGTCGCGACCGCGCCGGCACCGGCGCGGCCCCACGGCACCGCCGAGCCGACGGCGAGGAACTTCGAGGCGACCGCGATCCCCCACGACGCCGAGGATGGGTCGAACCCCACGATCGAAAAGGTCATGGCGGCAGTCTAAGCGCACGCCGGCCCGCGGGGCTGTCGCGGCGGCGTCCGGCGGAGTGTCAGGCGGACGCCACCACCTCGCCCATCACCCAGGCGTCGATGCCGCGGCCGGCGAGGAACGCGGCGGCGCGCGGCGCCTGCTCCGGCGGGAGCACGGCGACCATGCCGACGCCGAGGTTGGTGGCCCTGGCCATCTCCTCGTCGGCCACGCGGCCGAGCTCCTGCACCACCCGGAAGACCGCCGGCGGCCGCCACGAGGACCAGTCGACCCGGGCGGTCAGGCCGTCGGGCAGGCTGCGGGGCAGGTTGCCGGGCAGTCCGCCGCCGGTGACGTGGCACAGCGCGTGGACCTCGACCCCGGTGGCGAGCAGGTCGAGCAGGTCGGGGGCGAAGATGCGGGTCGGCTCGAGCAGCGCGTCGCCCACCGGCCCGCCGAGCGCGGGCAGCACCTGCCCGTAGGCGACGCCCGCGTCTGCCAGTACCCGGCGGACCAGGGAGAAGCCGTTGGCGTGCAGCCCGGTCGAGGCCATGCCGAGCAGCGCGTCGCCGGGCCGCACCCGCTCGGGCCCGAGCAGCCGCCCCCGTTCGGCCACGCCGACGGCGAAGCCGGCGAGGTCGTAGGCGTCCGGCGGCATGGCGTCGGGGTGCTCGGCGGTCTCGCCGCCGAGCAGGGCGCAGCGCGCCCACCGGCAACCATCGGCGACCCCGGCCACGATCGCCGCCACCCGCTCGGGGCGCAGGCGCCCGACCGCCAGGTAGTCGAGCAGGAACAGCGGCTCGGCGCCGACCACCACCAGGTCGTCGACCACCATGGCGACCAGGTCGAGCCCGATCGTGTCGTGCCGGTCGAGCGCCTGCGCCACCAGCACCTTGGTCCCCACCCCATCGGCCGAGCTGGCCAGCACCGGCTCGCGCCAGCGCCCCGGGTCGAACGACCACAGCCCGGCGAAGCCTCCCAGCCCGCCGAGCACGCTCGGCCCGTGGGTGCCCTCGACCGCCGAGCGCATCATGGCGACCGTCCGCTCCCCCGCCGCGACGTCGACACCGGCCGCGGCGTAGGTCAGGTGCGGACGTTCGCCGGCGTCACCCTGGTGGCGCACCGCGCCTCACGGCCGCCGCTCCGCCCACGGCTCGCGGCCGGCGGCCGGCCGCGCCGCAGCGAGACCGGCGAGCTCGCGCCCGGTCGCGCCGGCCTGCTCCTCGTCGCCCGGGTCCAAGCCCCCGCGGGCGGCGGGCGGCTCCAGCACCGACTTGCCGAGCGGCCGGGAGCCGACCGGGATGGGGTAGTCGCCAGTGAAGCACGCCGTGCAGAGGCCGTCGCCGCCGGACGCGGCCACCAGCGCCCGCAGCGAGAGGTAGCCGAGCGAGTCGGCGCCGATGTGGGCGGCGACCGCGTCGACGGTCATGCCGCTGGCGAGCAGCTCGCCGCGGGTCGGCATGTCGATGCCGTAGAAGCAGGGCCAGCGCACCGGCGGGGAGGTGATGCGGACGTGCACCTCGCGCGCGCCGGCCTCCCGCAGCATGCCGACGATCGCCCTGGTGGTGTTGCCGCGCACGATCGAGTCGTCGATCACCACCAGGCGCTTGCCGTCGATCGCCTCGCGCAGCGGGTTGAGCTTCACGCGGATGCCGAGCTGGCGGATGGTCTGGCTGGGCTGGATGAAGGTCCGCCCGACGTAGCGGTTCTTCATCAGGCCCTCGCCGAACGGGATGCCGCTTGCCTCGGCGTAGCCGCCCGCCGCGCTGGTGGCGGTGTCGGGCACGGGGATCACCAGGTCGGCGTCGACCGCCGCCTCGCGCGCGAGGGCGGCGCCGAGGGCGCGCCGCACCTGGTGGACGTTGCGGCCGGCCAACACCGAGTCGGCCCTGGCCAGGTAGACGTACTCGAACAGGCAGGACGCCGGCGTCGCCGGCGCGAAGCGCCGCGAGCGCAGGCCGCGCTCGTCGACCGCGACCAGCTCACCGGGCTCCACCTCGCGCTCGAAGGTGGCGCCGACGATGTCCAGGGCCGATGTCTCCGAGGCGATCACCCAGCCGCCGGGCAGGCGGCCGATGCACAGCGGCCGCACGCCGTGCGGGTCGCGCGCGCCGTAGACGGTGCGCTCGTCCATCACCAGCAGCGAGTACGCCCCGCGCAGGCGCGGCAGCGTCCGGGCGATCGCCTCCTCCAGGGAGAGGTCGGCCTCGGCGGCCAGCAGCTCGGCGACCACGTCGCTGTCGGTGGTGGCCGAGCCGTGGCGCTCCAGCTCGTCGGCCAGCTCGGCGGTGTTGGTCAGGTTGCCGTTGTGCGCCAGGGCGATGCCGCCGCCTGCCGCGTTGGTCTTGAAGGTCGGCTGGGCGTTCTCCCAGCGGGAGCCGCCGGTGGTCGAGTAGCGGGTGTGGCCGATGGCCAGGTGCCCCTGCAGGGTGGCGAGGGTGCGCTCGTCGAAGACGCGGCTGACCAGGCCCATGTCCTTGTAGACGAGGAGCGTGCGGGCGTCGCCGACCGCCATCCCTGCCGACTCCTGCCCGCGGTGCTGGAGCGCGTAGAGCCCGTAGAAGACGAGGTTGGCCACCTGCTCGCCCGGGGCCCACACCCCGAAGACCCCGCACGCCTCTCGCGGATGGTCGGCGTCGAGCATGATCCTCCCGAGGACCGTGTGCTGCCTGCGGGGAAGCAAGCCGATGCTACACCGGGATCGTGACGCCCGCCCCGAAGCCCCACCGGTCCGGGTCCACCGCTTTGGTAAGGTGCCGGGCGATGGAGCCGATCGCGGTGGCGGCCGCGCCACAGGTGGAGAAGACGCTCGACCGGCTGCGGGCCGGCGGGCAGCTGCGCGTTCCCGTCCGGCTGGTCGCGCTCGACGAGGAGGGGCGCGCCGACCCGCGGGAGGCGGCCGGGGTGCGGGTGCTGTGGCGCCGCGGCATCAACCCCGACGACTGGTTCGCCAACGCCCTCGCCACCCTGCCGGAGCTGGCCTGGGTCCACTCCGACATGGTGGGCGCCGACCGGCTGCCGCTCGACGAGCTGGCCGACCGCGGCCTGGTGATGACCAACGGCGGCGACAACTTCGCCCGGCCGATGGCCGAGTGGGTGATGCTCGCCCTGCTCGCCGCGGCCAAGCAGTTCCCCGAGTTCGTGCGGCGCTCGGACGCGGGGACCTGGGACCCGAGCCCCTTCTTCCTCGCCGAGCTCGAGGGGGCGGTGCTGCTGCTGCTCGGCTTCGGGCAGGTCAACCGGATGGTCGCCGAGATGGCGCGGCCGTTCGGCCTGGACGTTCGCGCCGTGGCGCGCACGCCGCGGGAGCCGCCCGCCGGGGTGACCCGGCTGCTGACCGGGCCGGCCTGGCGCGACGAGCTGCCCGAGGCCGACTACGTGGTGCTGGGCATGCCGCTCACGCCGGAGACCGGGGGCATGGTGGACGCCGCCGCCCTCGCCGCGATGAAGCCGACGGCCTGGCTGGTCAACGTGGCGCGGGGCGCCCTGGTCGACGAGCGGGCGCTGGTCGCCGCGCTGGACGCCGAGCAGCTCGGCGGCGCCGTGCTCGACGCCTTCGTCACCGAGCCGCTGCCGGCCGGGCACCCGCTCTGGGGCCGCGGCAACGTCGTGATCGTGCCGCACCACACCTGGTCGTCGCCCCGCTCCGCGGAGCGCGCGGCGCACCTGTTCGCCGCGGAGCTGGGCCGCTTCGCCGCCGGCCAGCCCCTGGAGAACCCGATCGACCTGACCGCGGGCTACTAGCTCGACATCGAGGATCCACCCCAGCACCTAGGCCCAGCAGGATCCCGTCGCAGCCATCTGGGGCCCAAGCAGGGATCCCGCCAAAGGACCCGATGGGGGGTTCGGGGGGAGCTGTCTCGGGCTCCCCCCCGAATGATCAAGCCCCCACCCGGCTGCGGACCCGGCGGACCGGGGCCATCAGCTTGGCGAGGCGGCCGGTTTCCCCGTCGTCGGCCTCGGTGACCGCGTCGGTGAGCACCTGGGCGAGCTCGTAGGGGTCGGGCAGCTCGGTGGCGAACGGGTGCGCCCAGCGGGCCGAGTTGCCGAGCAGCGTCCTGCTCGGCGGCGCCAGCACCGAGCCGTCGAGGCCGCGCCAGCGCACCAGCGGGCCGGGTCGTGCGGCGCCGTCGTCGCCGTCGGCGAGGACGGCGCCCGGCCGGCCGGCCGGCGCGGTGAAGAACAGCCAGCGGCCGGTGCCGGTGCGCGCCACCGGGCCGAGGCCACGGGAGCGGCGGCTCAGCACCTTGAAGGCGCGACGGCCGGTGTCCGGGTCGGTGTCGATCACGTCGCAGACGACGCCGGTGACCAGCCCGACGTTGGCGTCGGGGTGGCCCTGCCACCAGAACCGGATTCGGTCGGCGTCGGTGCTGGCGGCCGCGAGGCCCTCGGGGGGCAAGGGGTGGGCGCAGGGCTGCAGGCACTGGGGCCGGTCGCAGGAGCAGACCATGCTGGCGACCCAGCCCGACCCGTCCACCCTGGGGTAGTGGTAGGGGCAGACCGGGATACCGCACCTGGCCAGTGCGAGGGCGGCCTGCAGCGGGCTGAAGGCCGCGCCTTGCCACCCCATGGGCACCTCCTCGCGTGTCCCGCATGGGCCCGATGACCCTGCCATGCCGACGCGTGCCGTGCGCCGGTGCCCCGTGTGCGCCATCAAACCGCGAGATCACGGTTCTCCGGTCGAATCGAGATGCAATTGCAACTGCACCTGGCGTCACCGCGCCGCGGGCTCGGCGAGCGCCAGGGTCACCGGCCCACCCGACGGGTCGACCCGCCGCAGCCAGCCGGCGGGGAGGTGGAGCGCGCGGTTGGGCACCAACCGGCGGCGCCCGGCCCACAGCAGGCGCCCGTCCTGGCGCGCTTCCAGGCGGGCGGTGTGGAACCCGTCGACCCGGAGCAGCAGTCGGCCGAGTGGCGGCGCGCGGCGCGGGTCGGCCAGGCGGTTGGGCGCCACCCAGCGCAGCGGCGGGGCGCAGACCAGGTCGACGGCCCGCTCGGGCCAGGCCCCGCCGGCGAGGTGGTCGAGCACGGTGCCGGCGGCGTGCCTGCCGCCGAGCGCGGCGACGTCGGCGGTGGCCGCGCCGTGGAGCAGGTTGCCCGCCGCGAACACCCCTGGCGCGCTGGTGCGCAGGGCCTCGTCAACCCGGGGGCCGCGGGTGCCGGGGTCGATCGCCAGGCCGCCGAGCCGGGCGAGCTCGTGGTCGGGGATCCAGTCGCCGGTGAACACGACCAGGTCGCAGGGGAGCCGCCTGGTCTCCCCGGTGCGCAGGTCGGTCAGCTCGATTGCCTCGACCCTGGCACGGCCGCGCACCGCCGCGACCTTGGTGGAGGTCAGCACCGGCAGGCGGTGGCCGAGGCCCACCAACGCCCGCAGCAGCGCGAAGCTCTGGTGACGGGGCTCCTCGGTGACCAGCGCGGCCACCTCCGCCCCGGCGCGGGCGAGGGTGTGGGCGGCCGAGAAGCTGACGTGCTCGGCGCCGACCACCAGCGCGCGGCCGGCGACGCGCTCGCCGCCGAGGTGGACGAGCTGCTGCAGGGTGCCGGTGGTGAGCACGCCGGCGGGACGGGTGCCCGGCACCAGCCGCGCGGCCCGGGGACGCTCCCGGCAGCCGGTGGCGAGCAGCAGCGCCCGCGCGCGCACAGTGTGGCGGCCGTCCGGGGCGGTGAGGTCGATCGCGCCCGGGCCGGCGAAGCCGGTGGCCGTGGCCGGCGCCCAGAGCTCGACCCCGGCGGCGGCCGCGCGCCCGGCCCAGGCGCGCGCGTAGCCCGGCCCGGTCAGCACGCGGCGCAGGTCGCGCATGCCGAAGCCGAGGTGGTCGGTGTGCCGTGGCACCCCGCCGACCCGCTCCTCGCGGTCGACCACCAGCACCCGGCCCGCGCCGCCCCGGCGCAGCGCGACCGCCGCCGCCAGCCCGGCCGGGCCGCCGCCGACGACCAGCACGTCCACCTCGACCTCGCTCACCGCCCGCGGCGCCCCGTGCCGGCCCGTGGCAGCCCGTTCCACGGGGAACATGCCGCGCTGCTCACGGTTGGCCGCCCCCGTGCCGGGGTGGCGCCCCGGTGCCGAGCAGCTCCCCGACGGGACGCCGGCTCGCCTCGGCGAGCATCGCCGCCACCGTGGCGGCGCAGTAGAAGCCCTGGCAGCGACCCATCAGGGCGCGGGTGCGGCGGCGCAGCCCGTCCAGGTCGCGCGGGGGGATGGGGCCGGCGAGCGCGTCGAGCAGCTCGCCTCGGGTGACGCGCTCGCAGTGGCAGACGATGCGGCCGTGGTCGGGGTTGGCGGCGATCGCCTCGGCCGAGCGGTAGGGCCGCGGGAACGCCTCGCCGAGGTTCGGCATGCGGACCGGCTCGACCCGCTCCGTGGGGACCAGCGGCAACCCGGCGCGGCCCAGCTCGCCGACGAGGTGCTCGGCGATGGCGAGGGCGGCGGTGAGGCCGGTGGAGCGGATGCCGCCGGCGCAGGCGTAGCGCTCGTCGGGGTGGACGGCGAGCTGGTAGTCGCCGTGCTCGGTGGCGGCGCGCAGGCCGGCGTAGACGGCGGTGACCTCCTCGTCCAGCAGCGCCGGGAGGATGCGGCGGCCGTGCGCGAGCAGGCCGGCGAGGCCGCCGGCGCTGGTGGCGGTGTCGCGCTTGTCGTCGCGGTCCTCGGCGGTCGGGCCGAGCAGCACGTTGCCGAACACGGTCGGCGCGACCAGCACGCCCTTGCTGGTCGCGGTCGGCACCGGCAGCAGCACGTGGCGCAGGAGCGGGCGCGCCAGCTTGTCGAACACGATCAGCTCGCCGCGCCGCGGGGTGACGGTGAAGCCCTCGTGGCCGAGCATGCGGTCGACCTCGTCGGAGCGCAGCCCGGCGGCGTTGACCACCCAGCGGGCGCGCACCGGGGTGCCGGCCGCGTCCAGCTCGTGGACCCAGGGCTCCGGCCCGGCGCCCGGCACCCGCCTGGCCGCCGCCACGGCGCTGCCGAGCCGCAGCTCGACGCCGCTGACCAGCGCCTCGGTGGCGAACGCCAGCGGCGGCGTCCAGGGGCAGACGATCCCCTCGCCGGGGACCTCGAGCCCGGCCAGGGCGCCCTGGCCGAGGCACGGCTCGCGCCGGTACAGCTCCTCCCGGTCGACCGGGCGCACGTCGGACCAGCCGTTCTCGCGCGCCCTCGCGGCGATCCCCGGCAGGGCGGCGACCTCGGCCTCGGTCCAGGCGACCAGCAGCGCGCCGGTCCGCTCGATCGGGATGCCGAGCCCGGGGCCCTCCTCCAGGAGCAGCTCGCGGCCGCGCCGGACCAGGGCGGCCTCGACCGTGCCCGGCTTGGCGTCGAACCCGGTGTGCAGGATCGCCGTGTTCGCCTTGCTGGTCCCGGCGCCGACGTCCGGCCCCGCCTCCAGCAGCGCGCAGCGCAGCCGGTAGCGGCCGAGCCGGCGTGCGATCGCGGTCCCCACCACCCCACCACCCACGACCGCCACGTCGTAGACGCGCGTGCTCACGCTACTGACTGTCCAGGTCCACGGTGGCCTCGGCGGCGCGGCGCCAGTGCTGCAGGCGTTCGGCGGCCTCGGCGGCGGTGACGCGGGGCTCGTAGGTGGCGACCGGGGACCAGCCGCCGGTCACGGCGGCTGGATCGGCCCCGTCGCCGCTGCCCAGGCGGGCGAGGGCGGCCACGCCGAGGGCGGTGGCGTTGGGCGACGGGTAGACCTCGACCGGCGCCTGCAGCAGGTCGGCCTGGACCTGCATGAGCAGGGTCGAGCGGGTGAGCCCGCCGTCGACGCGCAGCCGCTGCAGGGGCTGCCCGAGGTCGTCGCCGGCGGCCTTGGCGAGCCAGGCGACCTGGGCCGCGATCCCCTCGACCACCGCGCGGACCAGGTGGGCGCGGCTCGCGCCGAGCGACAGCCCGACGAAGGCGCCGCGGGCGGCGGGCCGCCAGAACGGCGCCCCGAGCCCGGCGAGCCCCGGGACGAAGGCGACCCCACCGGGGGAGTCGACCTCACCGCCGAGCCGGTCCAGGTCCTCCGGGCCGGCGATCAGCCCGATCCGTTGCAGCCAGCCGACCGCGGCGCCGACGGTGTAGACCTGGCCGTCGAGGCAGTAGGTGGTGCGGCCACCGAGGCGCCAGGCCACGCAGCCGACCAGGCCGGTGCGCGAGCGGCGCGGCTTCTCGCCGACGGTCGCCAGCAGGAACGCGCCGGTCCCGTAGGTGCACTTGGCCTCGCCGGCGGCGAGGCAGGACTCGGCGAACAGGGCCGCCTGCTGGTCGACGGCGAGGCCGGCGAGCGGCAGCGGCGGCCCGAAGGCGGTCGTCTCGCCGACCGGCTCGGCGCAGTCGCTGACCACCGGCAGGGTCGCCGGGTCGATGCCGAAGACCTCGCAGGCCTCCGGCGACCAGTCGACCCGGTCCAGGTCGAGCAGGAGCGTGCGCGAGGCGGTGGCCGCGTCGCTGACGAAGGCGCCGGTCAGCCGCGCCACCAGCCAGGCGTCGGTGGTGGAGGCGACCCCGGCGTCGGTGACGTGCTCGCGCAGCCAGGTGATCTTGGGGGCGGCGAAGTACGGGTCGAGCGAGAGACCGGTGAGCTGGGCGAGCTCGTGGGACCGTCCCACCAGCCGCTCGCAGACGGCCGCCGCGCGCCGGTCCTGCCACGACAGCGCCACCGACAGCGGCCGCGCCGTCTCCCGGTCCCAGGCCAGCACGGTCTCGCCCTGGTTGGCCAGGCCGACGGCGCCGACCGGCTCGCGCGCCCGTTCGAGCGCCAACCGGCCCGCCTCGACCACCGAGGCCCACAGCTCCTCGGGGTCCTGCTCGACGCCGCCGTCCGCCACCGCCCTGGGGTGGACGGGGACCTCGGCCTCGGCCAGCACGCCCCGTTCGGGCGCGACCACCAACGCCTTGGTGGCCGAGGTCCCCTGGTCGACCGCGAGGACGTTCACCGGTCGACGGCGAAGGTCACGCCGGCGACTCTGGCGTCGCCGCCTCGCCCATCGGCGGTGGTGCCGGTGCCGCCTCCGGGGTGGCCGGCCCCTCGCCGGCCTCCAGCGCCTCGAGGCCGGTGACGCCCGCCTCGCGGCGCATGGCGGCCGGCTCGAGCAGCCACATCAGGCCGAACACGACCACGCCGAGCCCGACCGCCAGGAGCGCGTAGCCCTGCGCGCCGCGGAAGTCGCTCGGGCCGATCAGGACGGTCAGCTCGTAGGCGAGCCAGACCAGCGCCCCGACGATCACCGGCCACTCCCAGCGGCCGAGGCTGAAGTAGCCCGTCTCGTGCTGGACCCGGTGGGCGGTGAACACGTACAGCAGCACCGTGCCGGCGTAGAGGATCGCCGGCATCAGGGTGGACGCGGTGAACAGCTTGAACAGCGCGTCGGTGTTGTTGCGCAGGACCAGCACGATCACCCCGCTGAGCACGGCGACCAGCACGGTGGCCCCGAGCGGTCCGCCGGTCGGCCTGGGCACGGACTTGAGCGCCTGGTGGCCGGGGAGGCGCCGGTCGCGCGCCATGGACCAGGTCAGCCGCGAGTTGGTGACCATGATCACCATGCCGCAGGCGAAGATCGAGACGCAGATGAACAGCAGGAACAGCTTCTCGAAGAAGCCGCCGAGCACGTCCTTCATGATGAACGCGACCGGGGCGGCCTCGCCCGAGGCGGCCGGCAGGTCGCGGATCACCGAGGTGATGCCGATCAGGAACACCATGCCGATGATGCCCGACAGCCACACCGAGCGGACCATCGCGTTGGGCACGACCTTGCGCGGCTCGTGGGTCTCCTCGGAAAGGTTGCTGGCCGACTCGAAGCCCACGATCGTGTACGCGCCCAGCAGCGTCGCCAGCATGAACGGCCCCAGCCACCCCCACCAGCCGGCGGCGGGCACGATCCCGGTCGAGCCCAGGTTGCCGAAGTGGCGGAACTTCGCCAGGAACAGCGCCGCGAGCAGCAGCACCACGGTCAGGCCGATCAGGCCGATCACCTCGGTGCCGACGGCCAGGTTGTTGATCCTGGTCACGATCGGGGTCGAGTAGATGATCAGCAGCGCCTGCGCCGCGAGCACCGCCAGGGTGAGCAGCGCCGCGCTCAGCGGGGTGTAGGTGAGGCCGAGGAGTGGCTGGAAGGCGACCTGGACGAAGGCGTAGTCGACCGAGACGGTCACGATCGTCAGGAAGGCGAACGACATCCAGCCGAACGCCCAGCCCAACGACGGGTTCACCAGCCGCGAGGCCCACTGGTAGGAGTAGCCGGCCAGCGGGATCTTGGCCGCCAGGGCGGCGTAGACCATCGCGACCAGGGTCTGGCCGACGATCACGATCGGCCACGTCCAGATGCCTTTGGGCCCCGAGGTGTTCAGCACGAAGCCGAAGGTGGTGAAGATCCCGGTGGTGATCGAGATGAACGAGAACCCGATGGCGAACGACTCGAAGCGCTTCAGCGTCCGGGTGTACTGCTGCTGGTAGCCAAACCGCTCGAGCAGTCGGTCGTCTACCGAATCGGCCACTGGTCCCTCCTTGGTGCGCGATCAGTCCTGGAGACCTGCGAATCCACCTGCCTGGCCCGCAACGGCGGCGCGGGCGTCGCCGTGACCGGTGTGCGCGCCATCACCCCCTCATCGAGCCGGCGGGCGTGAGCGCCTCGTCGGCCGCCTGCTCGTCCTCCGGCTCGGCGGCGGCCGCCGCCAGCGCGTCCTCCCCCTCGGCACCCGCGTTCTCGCGCATGGCGTCCGGCTCGATCAGCCACATGAGACCAAACACCAGCAGGCCGAGCAAGAGGGCGCCGAGCGCGTAGCGCTGCGCGGCGCGGAAGTCGGAGGGGGCGAGCAGGATGACCAGCTCGTAGGCGAGCCAGAGCAGCGAACCGAAGATCACCGGCTGCTCCCAGCGGCCGAGGTGGAAGTAGCCGGGCTCGGGGCGGATCTTGCGCGCCACCGCGACGTAGAGCAGCACGGTGCCCGCGTAGAGGATCGCCGGCATCAGCGTCGAGGCGGTGAACAGGTTGACCAGCGCGTCGGTGTGGTTGCGCAGCACCATCACGATGCCGCCGCTGAGCAGGGCGGCCAGCAGCGTGGCCCAGGTGGGCCCGCCGGTGGCGCGGGGCACGCGGGCGATCAGCTGGTGGCCGGGCAGGCGCCCGTCGCGCGCCATGGCCCAGATCAGGCGCGAGTTGGTGGCCATGATCACCATGCCGCAGCAGAAGATCGAGACGCAGATGAACAGCAGGAAGACCCGCTCGATGCCGCTGCCGAGCACGCTCCTGAGGATGAACGCGACCGGGGCGGCGTCGCCGCTGGCCGCCTCGACGTCGCCGACCGCCAGGGTCAGGGCGAACAGGAAGACCATCCCGATGACGCCGGAGGCGATCACCGCGCGGACCATCGCCCGCGGCACCACCTTGCGCGGCTCCTGGGTCTCCTCGGCGAGGTTGGCGGCGGACTCGAAGCCGACGATCGTGTACGCCCCCAGCAGCGTCGCCAGCATGAACGGCCCCAGCCACTTGAACCAGCCGGCGGCGGGCACGATCCCGGTCGACCAGAGGTTGGACCAGTCGCCGCGGCCGGCGAGGAACGCCGCGGAGAGCAGCACGATGGAGAGCTCCACCATGCCGACGACCTCGAAGACCACGGCGGCGTTGTTGATCCTGGTGGTCACCGCGGTGGAGGCGATGATCAGACCGGCCTGGACGGCCAGCACCAGGCCGGTCTGCACGGCCGCGCTCAGCGGGGTGTAGGTCAGGCCCAGCAGCGGCTGGAACGCCACCTGGACGAAGGCGTAGTCGACCGAGACGCACACGATCGTCAGGAAGGCGAACGACATCCACCCCAGCCACCAGCCCACGGTGGGGTTCACCAGGCGCGAGGCCCACTGGTAGGAGTAGCCGGCCACCGGGATCTTGGCCGCCAGGGCGGCGTAGACCATCGCGACCAGGGTCTGGCCGACTATCACGATCGGCCACGTCCAGATGCCCCTAGGGCCCGCGTTGGCCAGCAGGAACCCGAAGGTGGTGAAGATCCCGGTGGTGATCGAGATGAACGAGAACCCGATCGCGAACGACTCGAACGAGCGCAGCGAACGGAGGAACTGCGGGCGGTAGCCGAAGCGACGCACCAGCCGGTCGTCGCCGGTCTCGGGCAGGGGGCGCATCGAGGAACCCTCCTCTTGACCGCCGGCACTCCGGCGGGCTGGTCGACCGGTGGGGGGACTGCATTCGGACGCGCGTCTTCGCGCCTGAGGCAATTCGCCGGTCCCGCCAGGCGCAGCTTGTACCATTCCGGCGGTACGTAGACAAGGGTGCAGAGCCCGATTGCGGAGCAAACGGTCACGCAAAACCGGACCAATGCCAACAGTCGTCGGCGACTGCCTGAATCAAACTATTTTCGCCATCTTCCGTTCCCGCTGGATGCCTGGTCAGGGCGGGTGAAAATCAGATGTGGCACTGCTTGGACAGATAAGCAGAATGGGGTATACGCGCACAAGAGTCAGTGTCTGACATCAATGTCCGAGCACGCCTCCTCGTTACGTATCGGCAGCTCGTGACGTGTTCGGGGCAAATGGTTGCCGGGCCGCGGAAACAAACCGTTGCACGGGAAATGGGCAAGGGTTAAATTTCCGCGCGGTCCCCCGGCCCGTCATGCCTTCCCTACCGCACACCGCGCAGCGCCCGCCCCGGGGTGTGGGAGCGACCGGGGATCGGCCCGGTCGGAGCGCCTCGGAGGACGGCAAATGTTCCAGAACGTGCAGATCCGCTCGAAGCTGATCGCCATCCTCGTGGGACCGCTGCTCGCCCTCACGATCCTTTCCTCCGTAGGGATCGGCACCAACCTCGCGCAGAGCGCCGAGGCGGACCGGGTCAACCGGCTGTCGCTGTTCGCCGGCAAGCTCAGCTCCCTGGTGAACGAGCTCCAGCAGGAGCGCAGCCTCTCCAACGTCTACCTCGGCGCCGGCCGCCTCGACGGGCGCGACCAGCTGCTCGCCCAGCGGCCGTCCACCGACCGGTTGGTGGCCGACTACCGGGCCGCCGCCGCCGACCTCAAGCTTGCCACCGCCGGCGGCAGCAAGCGCGGGGTCGCCGAGCTCCAGCGGCTGATCGACTACGGCCTCCACGAGCTGGGCAAGCTGCCGCTGCAGCGGCGGCTGGTCGACAACGGCAGGATGCCGACGACGCTGGCGGCCGAGCCGGCCGAGCCGACCGAGACCGAGGTGCTGCAGAACACCGGGCTGCCCGGCGACCACGGGCCGATCAACACCGTGGACAAGGCACTCGACCAGTACACCGACACCGTCGGCGACCTGCTCAACGTCAACGACGAGCTGGTCTACCAGGGCGCCGGCAACGACCGCGAGCTGCTGCGCGGTCTGGTGACCTTCGCCGACCTCGCCCGCGCCAAGGAGTTCGCCGACGTCGAGCGCGGCCTGATCGCCCGGGTGCTCGCCGGCAGCGGGCACCTCGGCTCCGGCGACCACGCCGAGCTGTCCGCGGTGATCGGCGGGGAGCAGCTGTGGATCTCCCGCTTCGCCGCCAACGCCACCGCCGACCAGCGCGCCGAGTACACCTCCACCGTCACCGGCCCCGACGTGACCAGGGCGGAGCAGCTGCGCAAGAGCGCCCTCACCTCGGACGAGGCGCCCCACATGAACGTCGGGAGCCAGGACTGGTGGCGGGCCACCAGCCGCAAGCTGGACCTGATGCGCCGCGTCGAGGTCGGCCTCACCGGCGACGTCAGCGCGGTCAGCGCGGCGCTGAAGCACTCCGCCGACCGGCGCGCCCTGCTCTACAGCATCGCCTTGACGATCGTCCTGTGGCTCGCCGTCGGCCTCTCGCTGGTCACCTCCCGCTCCATGGTGGGGCCGCTGCGGCGCCTCAAGGACGCGGCCGAGAAGGTGGCCCGGCGCACCCTCCCCGGCGTGGTCGAGCGGCTGCAGGCCGGCGAGCGGGTCGACCTCGACGCCGAGGCGGCCGCCCCGATCGAGGTCTACGCCAAGGACGAGATCGGCCAGGTCGCCGAGGCGTTCAACGCCGTCCACCGGGTGGCCGTGCGGGTCGCCGGCGAGCAGGCCGCCCTGCGCAAGAGCGTCGGCGACATGTTCCTCAACCTCGCCAGGCGCAGCCAGAGCCTGGTCGACCGCCAGCTCGAGCTGATCGACGACCTGGAGCGCGGCGAGACCGACCCGGAGGCCCTCGAGAACCTGTTCCGCCTCGACCACCTCGCCACCCGCATGCGGCGCAACGCCGAGAACCTGATCGTGCTCTCCGGCTCCGAGCCGGCGCGCCGCTGGAGCGACCCGGTGCCGTTGATCGACGTGGTCCGCGCCGCGATCGCCGAGGTCGAGGACTACACCCGGGTCGAGCTACTGCCGATCGAGCCGCTCGCGCTCGCCGGGCAGGCCGTCAGCGACGTGGTCCATCTGCTCGCCGAGCTGATCGAGAACGCCACCTCGTTCTCACCGCCTGGCACCAAGGTGCAGGTGGCCGGTCAGCACGTCAGCAGCGGCTACGTGGTCGAGATCGAGGACCGCGGCCTCGGCATGACCGACCCGGAGCTGGTCGAGGCGAACGAGCGCCTGGCCAACCCGCCGACGATCGACTTCGCCCTCTCGCGCATGCTCGGGATCTTCGTGGTCGGCCGGCTCGCCACCCGCTACGGCGTCAAGGTCCAGCTGCGCCACTCCTGGTACGGGGGGGTCACCGCGCTGGTGCTGTTCCCGGAGAACCTGGTGGTGCGGCCGTCCGGTGCGACCGCGCCGATGCCACCGGTCGACGGCGTGCCCACCCACGCCCAGATCGGCTCCGACGGGATCTCCAGCCTCGGCGAGCTGCCGCCCCCGCCGGTGCCACCCGTCGACCGCAGCCAGCTCGACTCCCTGCCGATCTTCGAGGCGGCCCGCTCGGACTGGTTCGAGATCGCGCCGGATGGCAGCCACCTGCCGCTGCGGCGCCACGCGACCCAGCTCGGGCCCCCGGTCGCCGACGAGCACACAGCCCTGCCGCGCGGCGGCGAGCAGCCCGCCCTCGACAGCCGGCCGACGGCATGGCCGGAGGCGAGCCGGCCGCCCGCACCGGACGAGGTGGAAGTGGAAGCGGAGGCGGAGAGCGACGTCGAGGAGCCGGCGGCGGCGCCGGCGCCGGGGTACGGCCTCGGCTCCGCCCACGTCCCCGAACCGCCGATGACCAGGGCCGGCCTGCCACGCCGCATCCCGCGGGCCAACCTCGCTCCCGAGATGCTCTCCAACGGACCCCCGGCCGGCGAGCAGCCGCCACCGTCGGCCGGGGGGCGTACGCCCACCGAGGTGCGCAGCATGCTCGCCAGCTACCGTAGCGGCCTGGAACGGGGCCGCAGCGCCGCGGCCACCCGCCCCAGCCGCGGCGGGGAGGAGGGACCCGAGGAGGCGGGTGGCACCCCCGACGTCGTCCAGGAGCGACCATGACGCAGCTCAGCAGGGAAGCGCAGAACCTCAACTGGCTTGTCACCAACTTCGTGCGCAAGGTCCCCGGCGTGGCCCACGCGGTGGTGGTGTCGGCGGACGGCCTGCCGATCGCGGTTTCCGAGAAGCTCGACCGCACCCGTGCGGACCAGCTCGCCGCCGTCGCCTCCGGCCTCGCCAGCCTGACCCAGGGCGCGGCCAGGCACTTCGGGGGCGGCCGGGTCAACCAGACCATCGTCGAGATGGAGCGAGGGTTCCTGTTCGTCACGGCGGTCAGCGACGGTTCGTGCCTTGCCGTCCTGGCCTCCCTTGCATGCGACATCGGCCTGGTCGGTTACGAGATGGCACTGCTAGTCTCAAGGACCGGGGACGTCCTCACCCCGACCCTTCGGGCAGAGCTCCAGGCTTCCCTGCCGCGGTGAGCAAAGGGATGGGGCATGAGCACGGACAACGGCAACGGCTTGGACCCGGGGAGGCGGAGGAACCCGGGCCGGCTGGTGCGACCGTACACGCTGACGGGCGGGCGTACCCGCCCGTCCAATGCGGACCTGGAGCTCGAGGCCCTGGTGTCGACCACCTCGCTGGGCGAGTCGGCCGACCTGTCCCACAGCTCCGAGCAGCAGTCGATCGCGCTGCTCTGTCGTGACGTGCTGAGCGTTGCCGAGGTCTCGGCACGGCTGGACCTTCCCCTCGGCGTTGCCCGCATCCTGGTCGCGGACATGGCCGACGAGGGCCTGGTGATCCTGCACCGTCCCGCCAGCCCCGGCGACCGACCTGACCTCGCACTCCTCGAGAGGGTTCTGTATGGGCTCCGCACGATCTAGCCGTCCTTCGACCCGCGCCGCGCCCCGGCGGCCGATGCCCCCCACCTCGAACGCGCCGACGCCGGTCAAGATCGTGGTCGCCGGCGGCTTCGGGGTCGGCAAGACCACCTTCGTCGGGGCCGTCTCGGAGATCGTCCCGCTGACCACCGAGGCGCAGATGACCTCGGCCAGCGTGGGCGTCGACGAACCCGTACAGGGCAAGTCCACCACCACCGTGGCGATGGACTTCGGTCGCATCACGCTCGACAGCGACCTGATCCTGTACCTGTTCGGCACCCCGGGACAGGACCGCTTCTGGTTCATGTGGGACGACCTGGTACGCGGCGCGATCGGCGCGGTGGTGCTGGTCGACACGCGCCGGCTGGCGGCCTGCTTCGCCGCCGTCGACTACTTCGAGCACCGCGACGTGCCCTTCATCGTCGCGATCAACTGCTTCGACGGCGAGCTGCGGCACGCGGTCGAGGACGTGCGCGAGGCGCTCGCGATCCGCCCCGACGTGCCGATCGTGCTGTGCGACGCGCGCGTGCGCGACTCGGCCAAGGCCACCCTGATCGAGCTCGTCGAGCTCGCCGTGGCCCAGGCCACCGCCAGCTTCGACCCCGCCCGCACCTGAGGACCGCCCCGCAGGCAGGGCGACTGGGACGGCCTCGCGGTCGGCGGGCGGCCTACTCCCCGCCTGGTGTCGCCTGGCGGCTGCGGCGGGCGCGCAGGGCGGCGGCCCCACCCCCGAGGGCGGCCAGCACGCCGGCGCCGAGGGCCACGGCGGCAGCCGGCGGCAGGCCGCCGGAGTCCGAGCCGGATGGCGCCCGGCGCGCGGCTGGTTGCTGCAGCGCGTTGCTGCCCGGCGGCGCGCTGCCGCCGCTGGCGGGACGGTAGCGGAAGATCCACAGGCCGCTGCCCATCTCGCTCGCGAAGACCAGGCCGTTGGCCCGGTAGACGCCCCAGACCAGCGGGAAGGTCCTCCCGCCGCCGGGCGCGCTCACGCCGTCGGGCGCGGTGCCGGTGGCCGGTGGGACGAAATAGCCGACCTCGCGCGGGTGGGCGGGGTCGGCCAGGTCGACCACGCGGACCCCGTCCGAGTACCAGGAGGCGTACTCGAGGTTCCCGTCGATCACCGCGTTGTGCACCGAGTAGATGCCGTCGGTGCCGATGCGGGCGTCGGCGCCCGGCGCGGCCGCCTCGGTCGCGAAGCTCGACACCAGCATCGGGTGCGCCAGGTCACGGGTGTCCCAGATCCGCTGGTAGGTCCAGGTCTCGCCGGGCGTCTTCGGGTTCACGCCGAGGGTCTCGTCGTTCTGCACGAACAGCGTCTCGTCGCGGTTGAACCAGCCGGAGTGGGCCGCCTGGACGCGGTCACCCTGCTTGTAGCTGGTGCGCCCGATCCACCGCGGCCTGCTGGGGTCGCTGATGTCGAGGAACACCACCCCGGCCGCCCACCAGGAGGCGAACAGCTTGGTGCCGTGCGCGAACGGCCAGGCGCTGTGGTCGAACACGTCCTCCCTCGCGCCGAGCTGGGCGCGTAGCGGCGCCGGCCCGTCGCGGCGCACGTCCCAGTCGGCCAGCTCGGTCGGGTGGCGCGGGTCGCTGATGTCGACCACGCGCAGGTCGCCCTTGGCGCCGTTCGACAGCGGGAACGAGCCGGGCACGGCGGCGAGGGCCAGCAGGCGGCCGTCCGCGCGCTGGGCGACGCCCAGCTCGTGCACGCCGCGGGCGACCCCGGTGGCCAGGCGGCCGAGCTCCTTGGGCCGTGACGGGTCGCTGACGTCGTAGAGGGCGAGGCCGGCAAAGCTGGGCCGCCGCTCGCAGGGCTGGATGCCGACCGCGGCCAGGTCGCCGGAGAACGCGCGGGTGCGCACCGTGCCGACCCAGACGTCCTCGTCGTCGCTGCCCCTGAAGACGCCGAACTGGCCGAGCAGGCGCGGCTTCGCCGGGTCGCGCACGTCGACCGCCCACACGCCGTTCGGCGCGGTCGCGCACCGCGCCGAGCGGTAGCTGCCCAGGTAGGCGACGTCCTTGTAGGCCCACACGTCGGCGTAGGGGCCGTCGCCCGGGTCGGCGTGGCCGACCAGCTCGGTGTTGCTCGTCCGTGGCTGCTCCTGGGAGGCCCCGGCCGGCACCGCGGTGGCCGCCAGCGCCGCAACCACCAGCAGCACCCCGCCGATCCTGCCGCCCACCCAACCACCGCCTTTACCCAAACGGATCGGTGGGCCTGCGCCGCTTCGTGCGCTGGCTTCCCTCGTCGCTCCTGAAGTCCATCCAGCGCGCGGCTCCGGCCCACCTCCCTACTATGGTCGCAGGGTCGGCTGAGATGCGAGTAAGGGAGGCGCGGCTACGAGGCGGGGAAGGGCTCGCCGAGGGCGCGTGGCAGGGCGCCCTCGTAGGCGTCGCGTAGTTGCGCCAGCGGCAGGTCGAGCAGGCCGGGCACGACCAGGGCGTCGCCGCCGCTGCTGCCGAGGCGGCGCAGGGGCATGCCGGCCGCCTCCGCGGCGGCGGTGAGCGCCTGCCCGGCGGCCGGCCCGGCGGCCAGCAGCACCCGGGAAGGGGTCTCCGACACCAGGGCGGCCAGCGGGGGCAGGCCGGCCGCGCCGGCCACCGGAGGCAGCGCGACCGTGGCGCCGACGCCGGCGGCGAGCACCGCCTCGACCAGCGCGACCGCCAGCCCGCCCTCGGAGCAGTCGTGGGCGGAGGCCAGCAGCCCGCCGGCGGCCAGCTCCACGAGCAGGCGCTGCAGGGCCGCCTCCACCCCCAGGTCGAGGGCGGGCGGGCGGCCGGACAGGCCGCCGGTGGCCAGCCGCTGCCACGCCGAGCCGCCGAGGTCCGCCCTGGTCTCGCCGAGCAGCCACACGTCCAGCCCGGCGCGCGGGAAGCCCGACGGCACCGCCCTGGCCGCGTCGTCCAGCAGGCCGAGGACGCCGACCACCGGCGTCGGGTGCACCGGGCGGCCGTCGGACTCGTTGTAAAAACTGACGTTGCCGCCGGTCACCGGGACGCCGAGGACGCGGCAGGCCGCGCCGAGCCCGGCCACGGCGGCGGCGAAGTCGCCCATCACCTCGGGCCGCTCCGGGCTGGCGAAGTTGAGGCAGTTGGTGGTGGCCACCGGCCGGGCGCCGCTGCAGGCGACGTTCCGGGCCGCCTCGGCGACCGCCAGGGCCGCGCCGACCACCGGGTCGAGCCGCGCGTAGCGGCCGTTGCCGTCGGTCGCCAGCGCCAGCGCCCGCCGGCTGCCGGGGAGGCGCACCACCGCCGCGTCCGAGCCGGGGCCCGCCACCGTGCCACGGCCGACGTAGCGGTCGTACTGCTCGTAGACCCAGCGCTTGGAGGCGCAGGTCGGGTCGGCGGCCAGGGCGAGCACCGCCGCGGCGGGGTCGGCGTCGAGCGGCACCACGGCGGCGGCCTCGGGCGCGGCGGGCGGGACCAGCGGGCGCCGGTAGGCCGGTCCCTCGTCCACGAGGCTCAGGGAAGGCACGTCGGCGACCAGCTCGCCGCGGAAGCGCACGGTGAGCCGGCCGCCCTCCTCGCCGGCGGGGACCATGCGGCCGACCACGCTGGCGGCGACGCCCCAGCGCTCGCAGACCGCCAGGACGGCGTCGAGCCGCTCGGGAGCGACCAGGGCGAGCATGCGCTCCTGGGACTCGGAGATCAGCACCTCCCAGGCCTCCATCGAGGGCTCTCGCAGCGGCACGGCGTCGAGGTCGACCTCCATGCCCATGCCGGCGCGGGCCGCCACCTCGGCGGTGGCGCAGGAGATCCCGGCCGCGCCGAGGTCCTGCAGCCCGGCGAGCAGGCCGGCGTCCACCAGCTCGAGGCACGCCTCGATCAGCAGCTTCTCCTGGAACGGGTCGCCGACCTGGACGTTGGGCCGCTTGGCCGCGTCGCCCTCGGCGAAGGCGGCGGAGGCGAGCACGCTGGCCCCACCGATGCCGTCGCGGCCGGTGCGCGCGCCGAGCAGCACGGCCAGGTCGCCGGGGCGCTCCGCGCGGCCGCGGAGCAGCCGGTCGGCCGGCGCGACCCCGACGGTGAGCGCGTTGACCAGCGGGTTGCCGGCGTAGCAGGGGTCGAAGGCGACCTCGCCGCCGACCGTGGCGACGCCGACGCAGTTGCCGTAGTGGCCGATGCCGGCGACCACGCCGTCGAGCAGGCGGCGCTGCGGCGCCTCGGCCAGCTCGCCGAAGCGCAGCGAGTTGAGGGTGGCGAGGGGCCGCGCGCCCATCGCGAGGATGTCGCGGATGATGCCGCCGACGCCGGTGGCGGCGCCCTGGAACGGCTCCACGAACGACGGGTGGTTGTGCGACTCGATCTTGAACACGGCGGCGAGCCCGTCGCCCACGTCCACCACGCCGGCGTTCTCGCCGGGTCCCTGCAGCACCAGGGGACCCTCGGTCGGCAGGCCGCCGAGGTGCACCTTGGACGACTTGTAGGAGCAGTGCTCCGACCACATCACCGAGTACGTCGCCAGCTCGGCGAGGCTCGGGTCGCGGCCGAGCACGGCCACGATGCGGGCGAGCTCGTCGTCGGTCAGGCCGAGCTGGCGGTGCAGCGCCGGCTCGACCGCCTGGGTCATGGCGCGGCCCCGGAGGGAACAGGGGTCGGGTGGGGGGCGAGCAGAGAGTCGAACAGGGCGCGGCCGCCGGTCGGTCCGAGCAGCGGGTCGACCGCGTGCTCCGGGTGGGGCATCAGCCCGACCACGTTGCCGGCCTGGTTGCGCACCCCGGCGACGTCGGCCAGGGAGCCGTTGGGGTTCTCGCCGGGCGCGTAGGAGAAGACCACCTGCCCCTCGCCCGCGAGCCTGGCCGGGTCGGGGTGGACGTAGCGGCCCTCGCCGTGCTTGACGGGGATGACCAGCTCCTGGCCGGGCTGGCAGGCGCCGGTCCAGGGCGTGGCGGTCGACTCCACCCGCAGGCGCACCGGGCGGCAGACGAAGCGCAGGCCCGCGTTGCGCAGCAACGCCCCCGGCAGCAGCCCGGCCTCGCAGAGCACCTGGAAGCCGTTGCAGATGCCCAGCACCGGGCCGCCGTCGGCGGCGAAGCGGCGCACCGCGTCCATCACCGGCGAGAAGCGCGCGATCGCGCCGCAGCGCAGGTAGTCGCCGTAGGAGAAGCCGCCGGGGATGATCAGGGCGTCCACCGCCGGCAGGTGGTCGTCGCCGTGCCAGAGGGCGAGCGCCTCGCCCCCGACGTGCTCGACCGCGGCCCGGGCGTCGCGGTCGTCGCACGACCCCGGGAAGGTCACCACTCCGATTCGCACGCTGCCTCCGCCGCCGCCCCTCCGGCGGCCCGCCCGGCCACCACGACGGGACGCCGCCTCGCCCGGAGGCTACCAGGATCGTGTCCCGGCCGAGATCGGAGGGCGACAGGAGGGAGACGCTCGCGCAATATGGTCCGCGAACGCAGTACCGCCGAGCCGCGCGCCGCCGTGCGCGCCGGCAGCGACCGGACCAGTCCCGGATGCCGACAGGGATCCCGCCGCAGCCACCTGGGGCCCAAGCAGGGATCCCGCCGCAGCGACCTGGGCCCAAACAGGGATCCCGCCAAGGAACCCGATGGGGGGCCTCCGGGGGGGAGCTGTCTCCGGGCTCCCCCCGGATCAAATCGAATCTGACCAAGCGGGCCAGGTGGCCATGGCCCAGCGGTCGTCGTCGAAAGCTCGGTTGGTGACCGCGACGGCGGCGACGGGGACCTCGGGGTCGACCCAGAGGAAGCAGCCGCTCGCTCCGAAGTGGCCGAACGCGGCCTCGGAGCGGCGCTCGCCCATCCAGTGCGGCCGCTTGCGGTCGTGCAGCTCGAAGCCGAGGCCCCAGTCGAGCGGGTCGAAGCGGCCGACCCCGGGGAGCAGGCCGCCGATCCCGGAGAACTGCACGCTGGTCGCCTCGGCGAACAGCGTGGCACTGACCACCGGCGCGCCGCGCTCGAGCAGGCAGCGGGCCAGCCGCACCAGGTCGGCCATGGTGCTGATGGCGCCGGCGGCAGGATCCTCGGGTACGCCGAGGCGGCTGCCGAGCCGGGTCTCGCCGAGCCCGAGCGGCCGCAGGACGGCGTCCTCGAGCCAGGCGGCGAAGGTGAGGCCGACGGCCTCCTCGACCGCCTCGGCGAGCACGCGGAAGCCGAGGTTGGAGTAGACCCGGCGGGTGCCCTGCCGGCGCCTGCGGCCCACCTCGTGCGGCAGCCCGGAGGCGTGGGCGAGCAGTTGGCGCGGGGTGGTGGGGGTGTGGTCGCTGTCCGCCGCCCAGTGCCCGAGCGGGACCTCCTGGTCCAGGTCGAGCCGGCCGGCGTCGACCGCGGCCAGCGCCGCCATGGCGGTGAGCAGCTTGGTGACCGAGGCGACGGCGAACTGGTCGTGTTCGCCGCTGCCCGGCCGCCAGGCGGCCTCCACGCGGTCGGGGTGGACCACCGCGGTGCCCCCGCGGTCGACGGGCCAGTCCAGCTCGGCGGCGTTCACCGGTAGCCCGCCGCCCGCAGGGCGGCCAGCGCGCGGGTCTCGCCGGCGGCCAGCAGCTGGGCCGCGGCCAGGCAGCTACGGTTCGGGCCGAGCCCCGCCTCGTCGGCGAAGAGCCGCTGGCAGGCGTCGGCCTGGGCGCGGACCGCGGCGAGCTCGCCGGCAGCGTCCGGCGGACCGCCCGCGGCCACCAGGGCACCCTCGTGGACCAGCAGGACCGCGACGCGCTCCGCCTCCCCCGCCGAGAACTTGCCGTTGACCAGCACCGACGGGCCGTCGGGAGCAAACCGGGTGGTGGACTCGTTGCCACTCGCGCGGAACTCGGCGAAGACCACCGTGGCCCGCTCACGGTCGAGCGCCTGCCGCGCCCGGTCGATCGGTGCGGTGGTGCGCAGCCCGCAGACGCGGTCGGCCGCCGCGGCCAGCAGGTCGACTTCGCCGGGCGTGCCGACCAGGGAGAGGTTGGCGAGGCGGGGGCAGTCCGGGTGGCGGCGGGTCACGCGGGCGCGGTTGGCCTCCTCGAGCGCCGGCACGCGCACCTGGCCGACGTCGTGGGAGTACTGCCCGCTCGGCGGCGAGCGGTCGGCGCCGAGCGGCACCGCCGAGCGGTGCACGGCCACCAGCAAGATCGCCACGGTCACCATCAGGGCGCTGGTCGCCGCGACCACCAGCCACAGCCACCAGGGCAGGCGCGGCCAGGGACGCGCCTTGATGGCGGCGGCCTCCACCGCCGTCAGCGGGCGGGGCTGGGGCGCTGGCACGGCGGCGTCCCTCAGGGGAGCAGGCGGACGGTGAACTCCTCGATCACCGGGTTGGCCAGCAGCGCCTCGGCCATGCGCCGCGCCGCCGCCTCCGCGTCGTGCTCCTCGACGGTGAGCTCGACGTGCTTGCCGACGCGCACGTCGGAGACGCCGCCGAAGCCGAGCGCGGGCAGGGCGCGCTCCACCGCCTGGCCCTGTGGGTCGAGGATCTCCCGCTTGAGCATGACGTCCACCGCCACCCGAGGCACCCTGCCCCCTTCCGTCGCCGGTGCTGGCCCGGCTCGGAGGCTACACCGGGAACGGTGGGCTACGCCTCGGTGGCATGGGCGGGGTGCGGCTCCAGGGCGGAGCGCTCGCGCTCGAGGAAGACCTCCTCGCGGTGGACCTCGACCGAGCGCGGCGCCCGGATGCCCAGCCGTACCTGGTCACCTCGGACTTCCAGGACGGTGATGACGACGTCGCGCCCGATCATGATGCGCTGGTTGGCACGGCGCGTGAGGACGAGCACGAGCGCTCCTTCGTGTCGGTCGGCCGCGCGCCGGTGGGCGCGCGCGTCTGGTGGCCGGTAGGGCCGCCCGGGAAGGCGTCGGCGATTGTACCGTTCAAGAGGATAAAGCTCTTAGATCGCTACGAGACGATCGGTACTCAGGAGCAACCTCGGTAGGCATCAGTTCAGCAGGCCAAGGGCGACGGCGCGGACGAGCGCCTCGTTGCGGTCGCCGGCGCCGAGCTTCTCGTAGATGTGGGCCAGGTGGGTCTTGACCGTCGCCGGGGTGACGTGCAGCGCGGCCGCGATCGCCGCGTTCGAGCGCCCCTCCGCCAGCCGCGCCAGCACCTCGCGCTCCTTGGCGGTCAGCAGGCCGCCGCCGACCTGTGCCCCGCCCTCGCCGTCGACGGCGCCGACCAGCGCGGGCACCAGGCTCGGGGCGAGCACCCGCTCGCCGGCCGCCAGCCGCCGCAGCGCGTCCTCCAGCTCCTCGGCACCGACCGAGCGCCGCAGCATGGCGTCGGCGCCGGCCCCGAGCAGCCGCCCGACCTCGGCCTGGCTCACCTGCCCGACCAACGCTACCACGGTGAGTGGCAGCCAGCGCTGCTTGGCTCGGCGAATGAGCTCACTCGGAGTGAGGTCGGTGACCGTGCCCACGATGAGGAGGTCGGCCTCGGCGTCGGCGACGGCCCTGAGCCCGTCGCGCGCCAGGGCGGCGGGGGTCGAGGTCGCGCCCAGTGCCCCCATGACGACCTCGAGACCGAGCCTGACCAGCGGCCATTCATCGACCACGACGGCCCGGCGCCACTGCTGCGAGGGGTTCACGAGTGAGTTGTCGACGCCTCGCGGCGCTCCTTGAGGCGCAGGTCAGCGGCCCCGACTAGTCACCTGAGCGTGGTCGTGTAGCCCCGCGCGACCACGTACAGCGGTTGATATTCATCCCCTCAGCCGATCTAGTAATCACGCAGAGTGGTCGACACCTGGACCATGAACACTCTGCGCGCCCCGGTCCAGGCCAGCCAGCGAGCGGTCGAGGAGCAGCTCGTCCGCGACCACCTCTCGCTCGTTCAGCACGCTGTCGGCGAGGTCATCAGCCGGGTCCCGCGGCACGTCAGCCGTGACGACCTGGAGTCGGCCGCGCTGTTCGGGCTCGCCCAGGCGGCCCGCACCTTCGACCCGACCAGGGGGATCGCCTTCGAGCACCACGCCGCCAACCGCGTGCGCGGCGCCCTGCTCGACGAGCTGCGCGGGGCCGACTGGGCCAGCCGCTCGGTGCGCGCCCGCGGCCGCCAGCTGCAGCAGGCCACCGACGAGCTCACCGTCCGCCTCGGCCGCGCGCCGAGCCAGGCCGAGGTGGCCGCCGAGCTCGGCGTCGAGCCCGCCGTGGTACGCAAACTGGAGGAGGACGTGCACCGCGCCACGGTGCTGAACTACGACTCGATCGTGACCGACGGCGAGATCGAGGACCTGCTCCCGGCCGGGGGCGAGCCGCCCGACCAGGTGCTGGTCAAGCGCGAGCGGCTCTCCTACCTGGTCGACGCGATCTCCGCCCTGCCCGAGCGGCTGCGCACGGTGGTCACCGGCTACTTCTTCGAGGAGCGGCCGATGCAGGAGATCGCCACCGAGCTCGGCGTCACCGAGTCGCGCGTCTCCCAGCTCCGCTCCGAGGCCCTGGTGCTGCTGCGGGACGGGCTGAACGCCCACCTCGACCCGGACGTGTTGCCGGCCGAGGCCCGCCCGGGCGGCCGCGTGGCGCGCCGCAAGGCCGCCTACTACGCGGCCATCGGCGCCGCTTCCGACTACCGGGCGCGGCTGGACTCCGAGGCGCGACAGCCCAAGCCGGCGCCGCGCGGCGGCGAGCTGGTGGCGGCGGGGGCCTGATCGTCATGGCTATTCGGCAGGATCATCCGGTACGCGCCCCTACCCAATCGGCCCGTTCATATCGAGGGGCGCGGAACAGGCGAGAACCGGCACTCGATCTGAGACGAAACAATCTAGACTTCGGTGGCCGACTCCCCCGGCGGCCGTCGCCGGCACTAGTACCTGATCTGTAACATTTCACTACGTCTATGTAGTTTTGGCGTCTCTTAAGATGAAGTACGAGATATGCTCCGCTCGCTCGGTGAGGACAGGGTCTCAGAGGGTGATCGCGAATGACGGACCCGATGCTCGTTCGGCGGTTGGCACTCGACCTCCGGAATCTCTCGAACAAGACGCTCTCGCTCCGGGGCGCCGTCGAGGACTACCGCCACGAGCTGGTCCGCAGCGAGGACGACTGCGTCACCGACAGCCAGGAGCTCCTCGCCCTCCAGCGCCAGGTGCAGGAGCTGTGGGAGGCGATGGACCGGGCCGAGGCGAGCCTGCGCCGCGCCTCGCGGGAGATCTCGCCCCTCCTCTGGCTCGAGTAGCTCTGCCGCCCCGTTACAGGTCGTCGCGTTCGCGGATCTTGCGGGTGTCGCGCAGCTCCATGTAGGGCTCGGCGTCGGCCGGGTGGCCGCCGGCGATCGCGCGGCGCCGCTCCAGCTCGGCGTTGAGCTCCGCGCCGAGCAGGATGGCCGTGTTGGACAGCCACAGCCAGACCAGGAAGACGATCACCCCGGCGAGGCTGCCGTAGGTCTTGTTGTAGGAGCTGAAGTTCGCCACGTAGAGCGCGAACCCGACCGAGACGACCACCCACACCACCACCGCCAGGGTCCCGCCGGGGGTGACCCAGCGGAACCCCTGCCTGGCGTTGGGCGACGCCCAGTACAGCAGCGCGAACAGGAAGCTCACCACCACCAGCAGCACCGGCCACTTGAGCAGGTCCCAGGCGGTGACGGCCGCCGGGCCGATGCCGAGGACCCCGCCGACGCGGTCGGCCAGCCCGCCGGTGACCACCACCGCGACCGACGAGGCGGCGAGCAGGACCATGACGACCACGGTCACGCCAAGGCGGATCGGTACCGTCTTCCAGATCGGCCGGCCCTCGGGGACGTCGTAGATGGCGTTGCAGGCGCGCATGAACGCGGCCACGTAGCCCGAGGCCGACCACAGCGCGAGGGCGAGCCCGACCAGGGCGAGCACGCCGGCGGAGCCCTGGCTGCGCTGCAGGTTGTCGATCGCCTGGCGCAGGATGCCGTTGACCGTGCCAGGGACGACCTGCCCCAGGTTGTCCAGCAGCCCCTGGATCGTCTGCTGCCCGGCGAGGCCGAGCAGTGAGACCACCACCAGCAGCGCCGGGAAGATGGAGAGCACGCCGTAGTAGGTGAGTGCCGCGGCCCAGTCGCTCAGGTTGTCGATCCGGAACTCCCTGACGGTGCCCTTGACCGCCGCCCACCACGAGCCTCCGGGCAGTTGCGTCGGCCGCTCCGCCGCGCGCCGGCGGCGGCCGCGCAGCCGCCTTTGTTGCTGCTCAGGTTCGGTCCCGCTCTCCGCCCCGGCCATCGCCAGCACCTCCTCACCGCTGCCGTCCCGCGCGGCTCACTCGCCGGGCCAGCGGCCCGTCAAGCGGCGCAGCGCCACCGCACCGCCGCGGTCGGTTGCCGCCTTCACCAGCCCGAAGATCGCTCCCTCGAGGGCCGCCGCCGCCAGTACCTCGCCCCAGCCGTACTCGCCGGAGGTCGCCTCGGGTGCCTCCGACGCCCCGCTCACGAGCTTCCAGACCTGCTTGAACGCCATGCCGGCGATCAGCCCGCCGGTGATGCCCGCGGCCAGGCTCAGCGGCTTGTAGAGCAGCTTGCTCACCGGTGCCCCCTTCCGTTGCGCCACCAGACGACCAGCGCCACGGCCGCCACGCCGAGCGCGGCCACGCCCGCCAGCGGCCACGCCGCGCGCGCCGGCACGGCATCGCCGCCGGCGGCGGCCCGCCGCCTGGCCCGCCCCGTGATCGCGCCGACCCGCTCCGCGGCGCGGGCGCGCAGGTCCGCCTTGGCCGCCAGCGCGGCGACGGTATCGCCCAGCTCCGCACGGGTCCGCTCGATCTCCACCCGCAGCGCCTTCGGATCGGTCGTGGCCGCTGCCACCTCGCCGTCCCGCGTCGTGCCGCTCATCGGCCTGCCCTCCTCTTGATCACCTCGACGTCAGCCTTGATCCCGGCGACGGCCTGCTCGGGCAGCGGCGGGGTGCCACGCTTGAGCTGCCCGCGGCCGACCAGCGCGAACAGGCCGCCGAGGGCGAAGAGCACCAGCGCCACCACCAGCGCGGCCAGCCAGGCTGGCCACACCGTCGCCAGCCCGAGGATGGCCGCGGCCACCAGCGCCGCGAGCCCGTAGACGGCGAATACCCCCGAACCACCGAGCAGGCCGGCCCCGAGCGCGGTGCGCTTGCCCTTCTCCGCCAGCTCGAGCTTGGCGAGCTGCAGCTCCTGCCGTACCAGCTGGGAGAGCTGGTCGGTGAGCCGCTGCACCAGCTCCACGGTCGACCGGGAATCCTGCTCGGTCCGCTCGCTCATCCTTACCTCACCTCACTTGCGCACGAGCGTTGGGCTACCCGATCCGGCCGCGCCGTAACGAGCTGGACGAACCGACCGGAAAACAAGGCGAGGTGAGGGTGCCACACTTGGCCCCTGCGCTCGAACCGAGCGACCCCGACCCGATCATCGAGAGGAGCCCAACGTGGACGCGACCGTGCTCGTCACCGGCGGCCGTGGCGGCCTCGGGCCGGCGGTGACCGAAGCGTTCCTGGCCGACGGCTGGCGGGTGGTGACGCCGCTGCGGGAGTCGGAGCCCGCCGTGGCCGCTCCCGGCACCGCCGGGCAGCCCGAGGTGGTCGAGGCCGACCTGACCGACCCGGCGGCGGTCGAGCGGGCGGTCGCGCACGCCGCCGCCGACCCCGCCGCGCCGCTGCGGGCCGTGGTCAACCTCGTCGGCGGCTACGCCGCCGGGACGCCGCTGCACGAGACGCCGCTGGAGGAGTTCGAGCGGCTGCTGGCGCTGAACCTGCGCCCGACCTTCCTGGTCACCCGCGCCGCCCTGCGGCACCTGCTGGGTGCGGGCGGCGGCGCGGTCGTCTGCGTCTCGGCCCGCGCCGCGCTGCAGCCGTTCGCCGGCGCCGTCCCCTACGCCACCGCCAAGGCCGCCGTGCTCGCCTTCTCCCAGGCGGTCGCGGCCGACTACAAGGCCAAGGGCGTGCGCTGCAACGCCATCCTGCCGAGCGTGATCGACACGCCGGCCAACCGGGCCGCCCAGCCCGACGCCGACCACGCCAGGTGGGTCCCGCCCGCGCAGGTCGCCGCCGTGATCCGCTTCCTCGCCGGCGCCGAGTCGGCCCCGACCAGCGGGGCGGCCGTCCCGGTGTACGGCCGGGCCTGAGCCCGCCCGGCGGCGGGGACGGGTGCGGCTCGCTGCAGCGTGCCAGCCCACCGGCGTTCAAGGTCGGCCGCCTGGCTGGCGAAGACCCTTGCATGGAGGACCTCGAGGACGTCATCCGCGAGTTCCTGGTGGAGAGCTACGAGAACCTCGACCGGCTCGACCAGGACCTGATCGTGCTGGAGGCCGACCCCGCCTCGCGGCAGACGCTGGCCAGCGTCTTCCGCACCATCCACACGATCAAGGGCACCTGCGGCTTCCTCGGCTTCTCGCGCCTCGAGTCGGTCACCCACAGCGGCGAGAACCTGCTCTCGCGCCTGCGCGACGGGCGCCTCGCGCTGACCCCGGAGATCATCTCGGGCCTGCTCGCCCTGGTGGACGCGGTACGGGAGATCCTGTCCCACATCGAGTCGACCAACCTCGAGGGCGAGGGCGACTACGCCGACCTGATCGCCAGGCTCGACCACCTGCAGACTGCGGGGGGCTCCGCCCCCCGCACACCCCCCGAAACCCAAGCTTCCGGGGGGAGCCATCCTGCGAAGCCCAGCGGCCCGAGCCCCATGGCCGCGAGTCCGGGGGCGTTGGGGCCCGAGGCGGCGGCCACGTGGACCGCGACGGCTGATGCGGTGCCGCGGGAGCCCGCCGAGCGGCCCGACCCCACCCCTGCCCCGGCGGCTCCCGAGCCTTCGCAGCCGGCGACCGAGGCCTCCGGCGCGGCCGACCCGAGCACGGTTCCCGCGCCGGCGGTTGCTTCCGGCGGGGAGGACGCGGCCGCGGAGGTTGGGGGCGCCACTGGCGCGGAGGAGGGGGGCTCGAGTGCTCCGCCGCGCGGGGGTGGTGGGGCGCATGAGTCGGGGGACGAGGGAGTACGGCAGCAGGAGCCGCGCGGCGGCGCGGTGTCGGAGTCCACCGTCCGGGTCGACGTCGCCGTGCTCGACCGCCTCATGAACCTGGTCGGCGAGCTGGTCCTCGCCCGCAACCGCCTGGCCCGCCTGGCCGGCAGCGACCGCGACAAGGACCTGGCGGCGCTCGCCCAGCGGCTCAGCCTGATCACCTCGGAGCTGCAGGACGGCGTGATGAAGACGCGCATGCAGCCGATCGGCAACCTCTTCGGCAAGCTGCCGAGGGTCGTCCGCGACCTGGCGCTGGTGCTCGGCAAGCAGGCCCGCATCGACCTGAGCGGCGCCGGCACCGAGCTGGACCGCACCATCGTCGAGGCGATCAAGGACCCGCTGACCCACCTGGTGCGCAACGCCGTCGACCACGGCATCGAGGCCCCGGACGTGCGCCGCGCCGCCGGCAAGCCCTCCGAGGGCCGCATCGTCCTGCGCGCCTACTACGAGGGCGGCCAGGTCCACATCGAGATCGCCGACGACGGCGGCGGCATCGACCTCGAGCGGGTGCGGCGGCGCGCCGCCGACCACGGCCTGGTCGCGCCCGAAGAGGCCCAGCGGATGAGCGACCGGGAGGCGCTCGACCTGGTGTTCCTCGCCGGGTTCTCGACCGCCGAGGCGGTCACCAGCCTGTCGGGCCGGGGCGTCGGCATGGACGTGGTCCGCACCAACGTGGAGCGCATCGGCGGCACCGTCGAGGTCGAGAGCCGCCAGGGGGTCGGCACCACCTTCCTGGTGAAGCTCCCGCTCACCCTCGCGATCGTGCCCGCGCTCGTGGTGACGTGCGCGGGCCAGCGCTTCGCCATCCCGCGGGCCAACCTGGTCGAGCTGGTCCGCCTCGAAGGCCAGGACGCCGGCGTCGAGCTGGTCCACGACCGGCCCGTGTACCGGCTACGCGGCCGCCTGCTGCCGCTCGTGCGGCTGCGCCAGGAGCTGGACCTGGCCGGGGCGGACTCCGACGGCGCGATCGTCGTGCTGCAGGCCGGTGAGCAGCGCTTCGGCCTGGTGGTGGCGCACGTCGACGACAGCGAGGAGATCGTGGTCAAGCCGGTCGCCGGCGCGGTCAAGCGGGTCGGCCTCTACGCCGGGGCGACCATCATGGGCGACGGCGCGGTGGCGCTCATCCTCGACGTGCCGGCGCTGGCACGGCGCTCCGGGGTGAGCGCCGAGGCCGGCGGGCGGATGCTGGTCGAAGGGACTGCCGATGCGGCGGCGGACGGCGACGTCCTGGAGCGGCTGCTGGTGGTCACCGCGACCGGCGGCGTCCGGGTGGCGCTGCCGCTGATCCTGGTCGACCGCCTCGAGGAGTTCCCGCGGGGGGCGCTGGAGCTCAGCGGGGACGGCGACGTGGTGCAGTACCAGGACCGCATCATGCCGCTGGTGCGCCTGCCGGGCGGCAAGGGCTCCAGCTCCACGGGCACGGTGGTCCCGGTCGTGGTCACCAGCCACAGCGGCCGCCAGACCGGGCTGGTGGTCGAGCGCATCGTCGACGTGGTCGAGCAGCGCTCCGGCCCGGTCGAGCCGTCCAGCCGCTCCTGGTCGGCCGGCTGCGCCATCCTGGGCGGCCAGGTGACCGAGCTGCTCGACCTGGACAAGCTGCTGGGACGGCCGAAGGTCGCTCCCCGGCCGCTGCGCGCTCCCGAGCCGGCGGAGGTGTGAGGTGGCGACCGTGTGGCTGTGCACCTTCAAGGTCGGCGACCGCTGGCTGGGCATCGAGGTCGCCCGCGTCCAGGAGATCCTCCGCGCCCGCCCGGCGACCCCGGTGCCGCTGGCCCCGCCGGTGGTCGCCGGCCTGGTCAACCTGCGCGGCCAGATCGTCACCGCGGTCGACCTGCGACGGCGCCTCGAGCTCGTCCAGCAGGAGCAGGAGCACGACCCGGCCCAGGTGGTGGTGGACGGCGCCGAAGGCGCCGTCAGCCTGCTGGTCGACGAGGTCGGGGACGTGCTCGAGGTGGCGGAGGACGACTTCGAGCCGCCCCCGCCGACCATGACCGGCGACGCCCGGGAGCTGATCTCCGGCGCCTGGAAGCTCCCCGACCGGCTCCTGCTCGCCCTCGACGTCGACGCGGCGGTGACCACATGACCTCCACCCCCACGACCTCGCCACGGCTCGGCCTCGCCGCCAAGCTGGCGGGCGGCTTCCTGCTGGTGACCGCGGTCACCGCCACCGTCGGGCTCTACGGGCTGTCCCGCCTCGGCGTGATCGAGGGGCGGGCGCAGGAGCTGGTGGGCCGGGACCTGCCCAGGGTCGAGCGCGCCGACCAGGCGCGCAGCCACATGCTCGACGCGCACGACGCGCTGCGCGACCTCCTCGAAGGGGGCGAGGCCGACCGGGCGCAGCTCGAAGCGCGCCTCGTCGCCGCCACCAGACGCGGCGACGAGACACTTCGCGGCCTGCGCGGCGAGGCGATGAGCGACGAGGAGGCCAGCGCCCTGAGCGAGGTGGAGCGGGCATGGGCCTCGTTCAAGGACGGCCTCGACCAGGTGCGGGGGACGCGGGCCTCGGGCCGGCAGGCGGCCACCACGAAGCCGACCGAGGACGCCGCCGACCAGACGATCGCGGCCATCGGCCGGCTCGACGACCTGGCCATCGAGGACATGCGCCAGGACGCCGCCGCGGCCGCGAAGACCTACCGCAGCTCGCGCAACACCACCGCCCTGCTGCTGGTCGCGGCCGTGGCGCTGGCGGCGTGCCTGGCGCTGTGGCTGGTCCGCACCCTGACCCGGCCGGTGCGGCGCGCCCAGGACCTGCTGCAGCGGGTGGCGGGCGGCGACCTCTCCCAGCACGCCGAGGTCGGCTCCGGCGACGAGCTCGGGCGCATGACGGCCGCCCTCAACCAGACGGTCGAGCGCATGCGCGGCGCGATCGCCACCATCGCGCAGAGCTCCAGCGGCCTGACCGGCGCGGCCGAGCGCATGCGGCTGGTCAGTCAGCAGGTGAGCGCGACCGCCGAGGAGACCTCCGCCCAGGCGGCCAACGTCTCGGCGGCCGCCGACCAGGTGAGCGCGAACATCCAGACGGTGGCGTCCGGCGCCGAGGAGATGGGCACCAGCATCACCGAGATCGCCAAGAGCGCCAACGAGGCCGCCGAGGTGGCCACCTCGGCGGTGCGGATGGCCGGCGACACCAACCGGACCATCACCAAGCTGGGCGCCTCCAGCCAGGAGATCACCGAGGTGGTCAAGGCGATCACCGCGATCGCAGAGCAGACCAACCTGCTGGCCCTGAACGCCACTATCGAGGCGGCACGGGCGGGCGACGCGGGCAGGGGGTTCGCCGTGGTCGCCGGCGAGGTCAAGGAGCTGGCCAAGCAGACGGCCCAGGCGACCGAGGACATCATCGGCCGGACCGGGGCGATCCAGGCGGACAGCCAGGAGGCGGTCACCGCGATCGAGCGGATCGCCAAGATCATCGACCAGATCGCGGCGACGCAGACGACCATCGCCAGCGCCGTGGAGGAACAGACAGTGACCACCAACGAGATCGGTCGCAGCGTCAACGAGGCGGCCACCGGCAGCTCGGAGATCGCCCGCAACGTCTCCGGGGTGGCCGAGGCGGCCAAGGACACCACCCGCCACGCGGTCGACACCCAGCAGGCCGCGCAGGAGCTGACCCAAATCTCGTCCGAGCTCACGGAGTTGGTCGGCCATTTCAGGATCTGACCCAACACGACCGCAGCCGCGGGCCTTTCGATCGTGGCCGGGCGGCGAAGGGAGGTGACGGGTGCGCGCGCTGGTGATCGACGATTCCAAGGCGATCCGCATCATCCTGCGCAAGCTGCTCGGTGAGCTCGGCTTCGAGGTGGCCGAGGCGGCGGACGGCCGTGAGGCGCTGGAGCGCCTCAACGGACCCATGGGCCCGTTCGACCTCGCCCTGGTCGACTGGAACATGCCGGAGATGAACGGGCTCGAGTTCGTGCGCGAGGTGCGCGGCCAGGGCGGCCACGAGGACCTCACCATGGTGATGGTCACCACCGAGACCGAGAGCGGCCAGGTGGTCCGCGCCCTCGCGGCCGGGGCGAACGAGTACATCATGAAGCCGTTCTCCCGGGACGTGCTGATCGACAAGCTGAGCATGCTCGGTCTGGTCCCGGCATGACCCGAGCGGTGAGGGTGCTGGTGGTGGACGACTCGGTGGTCGTCCGCCGGCTGGTGACGCGCCTGCTCGACGAGGACCCGGGCATCGAGGTGGCCGGCGTCGCCGCCGACGGCCGCCGCGCCCTGGCGGTCCTCCCGCAGGTCCACCCGGACGTGGTCGTGCTCGACGTGGAGATGCCCGAGCTCGACGGGCTGGCGACCCTCGCCGCCATCCGCGAGCGCCACCCCCACGTGCGGGTGATCATGTTCTCCAGCCTGACCGAGCGTGGCGCCGCCACCACGCTCGAGGCGCTCGCCCTCGGCGCGTCCGACTACGTCACCAAGCCGCCGGCGCTGTCCCCGTCCGACGCGGTGCTCGACGAGGTCCGCGAGCAGCTGGTCACCAAGGTGCGGGTGCTGGGCGACCGCTCCGAACGGGCGCGGGCCGGTGCCGGCGCGCCGCCGGCGCGCGGCTGGCAGGCCGGGCCGGCGCGGCCGGTCGGCCCGGTCCCCGCCGCGGCGGCGCCGCGGCACCGCGCCGAGCGGGTGGAGGTGGTCGCCGTCGGCTCCTCCACCGGCGGCCCGAACGCGCTCGGCGAGCTGCTCGCCGGGTTGCCGGCCGACTTCCCCGCGCCCGTGCTGATCGTGCAGCACATGCCGCCGCTGTTCACCCGCATGCTGGCCGAGCGGCTGGACGCGGGCTGTCCCCTGACCGTCGCCGAGGCGGTGCCGGGCGCCGAGCTCCGCCCGGGCGAGGTGTGGCTCGCGCCGGGCGGGCGCCACCTGCTGGTCGAGCGCCAGGCGGGGGTGGTGCGGCTGGCCACCAGCCAGGCACCACCGGAGAACTCCTGCCGGCCCTCCGTGGACGTGCTGTTCCGCTCGGTGTCCGCCGCCTACGGCGACGCCGCGCTCGGGGTGGTGCTGACCGGCATGGGCCGCGACGGGGTGGCCGGCAGCGCGGCGCTGCGCGCCGGCGGCGGTCAGGTGCTGGTGCAGGACAAGGCCAGCTCGGTGGTCTGGGGCATGCCGGGACTGGTGGCGGAGGCGGGCATGGCCGACCAGGTGGTGCCGCTCGACCAGCTCGCCGCCGAGCTGTGCCGCCGGGTGCGGCCGGACGGACGGGCGCGGGCGGCCCTGCGGTTGCTCGGAGGTGAGCAAGCGACATGACCATGAGCACCGTCGAGTTCGACTACCTGCGCAAGCTGGTGCGGGAGCAGTCCGCGATCGTGCTGGACCACGGCAAGGAGTACCTGGTCGAGGCGCGGCTCGCCGGGCTGGTCCGCGAGCAGGGCATGAGCACCGTGACCGACCTGGTCGCCAAGCTCCGCGGCCTGCGCGACGGCCCGCTGCACACCCAGGTCGTCGAGGCGATCACCACCAACGAGACGCTCTTCTTCCGTGACCCGCCGCTCTGGGACACGCTGCGCAAGGAGATCCTGCCCGAGCTGGTCGAGCGCCGCCGCGGCGAGCGGCGCCTCAACGTCTGGTCGGCCGCGTGCTCGAGCGGCCAGGAGCCCTACAGCCTGGCGATGCTGCTGGCGGAGCACTTCCCCGCGCTGGCCGGGTGGGACGTCAGCATCCTGGGGACCGACCTGTCGACCGCGATGCTCGCGCGCGCCCGCGAGGGCAGCTACAGCCAGCTCGAGGTCAACCGCGGGCTGCCGGCCGCCATGCTGGTCAAGCACTTCGACAAGGAGGGCATGCACTGGCGGGTGGGGGCGGCGCTGCGCCGCACGGTGGAGTTCCGCCCCCTCAACCTGGACGCGACCTGGCCGCCGCTGCAGCGCATGGACCTGGTGCTGCTGCGCAACGTGCTCATCTACTTCGACGCCACCACCAAGCTGCAGATCGTCGGCCGCATGCGGCGGCAGCTCCAGCCCGACGGCTACCTCGTGCTCGGCGCCGCGGAGAACCTGCTCGGCCTCGACGACGCCATCGAGCGCATGACCTTCGGCCGCACCATCTGCTACCGGCCACGCCAGGGATAAGCAAGGGGGCCTCCTGATGGATACCGTGCCAGTCGCTCACGTCGACGAGGGCGACATCACCATGATCGTGGAGAGCATCTTCGCCGAGCTGCTCGGCCTGAGCGTGCAGCCGGCCGAGCCAGGTCCGGGCGACGGCCGCCTGGTCGGCCTGGTCCGGATCAGCGGGGCGTGGCACGGGACGGTGAGCATCACCTGCGACCGCGACCTGGCCACGCGCATCGCCACGGTCATGCTCGACCGCGCGCCGCGGGACGGCGCCGAGCTGGCCGACGCCATCGGCGAGGTGGCCAACATGGCCGGCGGCAACGTCAAGGCGCTGCTGCCGGGCCCGTCGGTGCTGTCCCTGCCCGAGGTGGCGGGCGAGGGCGCACCGGCCGTCGCCGGCGACGGCCGGCTGGTCAGCCGGCTCGCCTTCGCCATCGACGAGTCGCCGCTGGTCGTCACCGTGGTGGAGGGCGCGGCCCCCGAGTAGGTCGCCGGTTGCCTCAGGTCCGCCGGCGGCCTGCCGATCTTCGGGGATGGCGGCGACGGCCGCCGCCACGGACCAAGGACCTGCGTCGATGATCGTCGTGACCCGCTTCCACGGGCGCTCCATGGCCCTCAACTGCGACCTGATCGAGTGCGCCGAGGCGGACCCGGACACGGTCGTGACCCTGGTCGACGGGACCCGCTTCGTCATCAGGGAGAGCCTGGAAGAGGTCATCGACAAGGTCCGCGAGTTCCGCGCCTCGGTGGTGACGCGCGCCCGCGCGCTCGAGCAGGAGGCGGCGTTCGGGCAGACCCTCCACCTGGTGCCCGACCCCGACCTGGACGCCTAGCCGCCGCCAGGGCGCTTACGCCCCCGTTACACCGGCCGGAGCAGGGTGGTCGGGCCGGTCGCTCCGAGCCCGAACCCTTCACCCGGCTCGCGGCTCGGGCCGACCGGTCCAAACTTCCGGTGCGTTCGGTGTACAGGAGCGTAGCGTGCGGGTGCTGGTCGTGGAGGACGAGGGGGTGCTCGCCGACGCGATCGCGCGGGGCCTGCGCCACGAGGGCATGGCGGTCGACGTCAGCGGCGACGGCGCCGACGCGATCGAGAAGGCGGGCGTCAACCGCTACGACGTGATCGTGCTCGACCGCGACCTGCCGGCGGTCCACGGCGACGAGGTGTGCCGCACCCTCAGCGACGGCCGGGGGGCTGGCTCGCTCCAGCATGTCCATCCCGCGCGCATCCTGATGCTGACCGCCGCGGGCACGGTCGAGGACCGGGTCGACGGCCTCACCATCGGCGCCGACGACTACCTCGGCAAGCCGTTCGCCTGGGACGAGCTGGTGGCCAGGGTGCGGGCGCTGGCCAGGCGCGCCCGTGAGGCCCTTCCGCCGGTGCTGGAGCGCCACGACCTCCGGCTCGACCCGGCCAGGCGCGTGGTCACCCGTGGCGGCGAGCCGATCCGCCTCACCCGCAAGGAGTTCGGCGTGCTCGAGGTGCTGATGGCCGCCGACGGCGTGGTGGTCAGCTCCGAGGAGCTGCTGGAGCGGGTCTGGGACGAGCACGCCGACCCGTTCACCAACACCGTCCGCGTCACCATCATGAACCTGCGCCGCAAGCTCGGCCCGCCGCCGCTGGTCGAGACGGTCGTCGGGGTCGGGTACCGGCTGTGAGGCCCGCCTGGTTCCGCCCCACCGTGCGGCTGAAGCTGACCCTGCTGTACGGGGCGCTCTTCCTGCTCGCCGGCGCCGGCCTGCTGGCGGTGAACTACGCCCTGGTCCACGCAAGGTTCACCTACCGGCAAGCGGTGGTGGTGAACCTCAACCAGGCCGGTCCGGCGCAAGACCTGCCCGGCCCGGGCGGCGCCGCGGTGTTCGACCAGCCGGTCACCCCCGGCGGCAGCACCCTCGGAGACGTGATCCAGGACGTCAGGCGCGACGTCGAGGCCAAGGCCCAGCGGGAGCTGCTCACCCAGTCCGGCATCGCGCTCGCCCTGATGACCCTGGTCTCGATCGGGCTCGGCTGGGTGGTGGCCGGGCGGGTGCTGCACCCGCTGCAGGAGATCACCGCCACCGCCAAGCGGCTCTCCGGCCGCAACCTGCACGAGCGCATCAACCTCGACGGCCCGGAGGACGAGCTGAAGGAGCTGGCGGACACCTTCGACCGCATGCTGGCACGCCTCGACGCGGCCTTCGACGGCCAGCGCCGCTTCGTCGCCAACGCCTCCCACGAGCTGCGCACCCCCTTGACGATCGTGCGCACCGAGGTCGACGTGGCGCTGGCCAACCGGCGCTCGTCAGCGGAGGACCTGCGCGCCATGGCGGAGCGGGTCCGGGACGCCGCCGGCCGTTGCGAGCGCCTGATCGACGGCCTGCTGACCCTCGCGCGCAGCGAGCGCGAGCTGCACGCCCGTGACCCGGTCGACCTGGCCGAGGCGGCCGGCGAGGCGCTGGCCCACGCGCGGCGCGAGGCCGAGCCGCTGCGGCTGTCGCTGGCCGCCACCCTCGAGCCGGCCCCGGTCGCCGGCGACGAGGCCCTGCTCGGCCGGCTGGTGGCCAACCTGGTGGAGAACGCGGTGCGCCACAACCGGCCCGGCGGCAACCTGACGGTGGTCACCGGCAGCAACGGCCGCGCCTTCGTCCGCGTCGCCAACAGCGGCGAGCGGATCCCGCCCGACCAGGTCGCCACGCTGTTCGAGCCGTTCCACCGGCTCGCCGGCCGTGCCAGGACGCCGCCGCGGCGCGCCGGTGGCAGCGGCGAAGGCAGCGGCCTCGGCCTGTCGATCGTCCGCGCGGTCGCGCTCGCCCACGGCGGCGAGGTCGACGCGACCGCCCTCCCCGACGGCGGCCTCGAGGTGGTCGTCAGCCTGCCCGCGTCGGATTGAGGTCAGGCCCCGTAGGGGGCCGGTCACGTACCCGCGGTGCGCGCCGTTACCCGCTACCTTCGCGCAACTGACTGGCGGCGCGGCACCGATACATGACCGGCCCCCTAGACGACCTGGCGGGCGAAGCGGGTCACCGCGGCGTGCAGGTCCTCGACGTACAGCTCGTGCTCGGGCTTCATCAGCACGCTGCGCAGGATGCGGGCGGCGGGCGCGTCGGCCGCCAGGGTGGGGTCGCGGCGGCGCAGCCGCTCGGCCGTCACCCGCAGGGTCGACAGGTACACCGGGGACGGGTCGGTCATGGCGGCGCGCAGCAGCGCCGCCGAGGCGGCGTCGACCGCCGCCAGCGACCGCTCGGGAGTCCGCGGCCAGAAGGTGACGATGTCGAGCTGCGGCTCGGTGTAGAGGCCGAGCTCCTCCGAGCCGGCCAGGCGGGCGGCCCAGGCCCGCGCGGCGCGCAGGCCGGCGGCGAGCACGGGCCCGAGGCCCTCGTCGGCGCGCAGCGGGAACAGGCGCAGGGTGAGCCAGAGCGCGCCGGCCGCCGCGCCCGCCCGTGAGCACTCCAGGCTGATCTCGCCGAGGTGCAGCTCGTCGGAGGTGAAATAGGTGTAGGGCGAGTCGTGCCGGTAGAGGCGGCCGACCGCGGGGTCGCGGAACAGCACCGCGCCGCAGCCGTACGGCTGCAGGCCGTGCTTGTGCGGGTCGACCACCACCGAGTCGCACTCCGCGATCGCCCGGAACGCCCTGCCGGCCTCACCGTCGAGCAGGTGAGTACCTTGATCCACCGGGGGGCTACCGCTCGGCTCCAAGTGGCCGCCCGCCGCCGTGGTTCCGGCCTCGCTCTTGAGCCCCCCGGACCCCCCCAGCAGCGCGAAGAAGCCGCCGTAGGCGGCGTCGACGTGCAGGCGGCAGCCGTAGCGGTCGCGCAGCGCGAGCGCCTGGTCGACCGCGTCGACCGCGCCGAGGCCGGTGGTGCCGGCGGTCAGCACCACCGTGCCCACCCCGCCGCCGCGGAGGTGGCCTTCGAGCGCGTCAAGGTCGATGCGCCCGTCCTCGCCGGCGGGCACCCTGACCGTGTCGACCCCGAGCACGCCGCACATGCGCTCGTGGGTGTAGTGCGCCTCCTCGCTGAAGGCGACCGCCCGGCCGGGGTGGAGCTGCCTGGCCACCCAGAGGGCCTCCAGGTTGGCGATCGTGCCGCTCGAGGTCAGGTGCCCGAGGGACTCGCCGGGCAGCCCGAACAGCGCCGCCAGCTCGGCGACCACCTCCTTCTCCATCGCGCCGGTGGCCGGGCCGCCGTCGAGCGCGTGGTTGTTCGGGTTGACCAGCATCGCCGCCAGGTAGCCGGCGACCGCCACCGGGTGGGGCGGCTTGAGCATCTGGCCGGCGTAGCGCGGGTGGAAGAAGGGGTAGTTGTCCTCCAGCCGCTTGGCGTACTCGGCCCATGCGGCGGCCAGCCGCTCCGGGTCGACCTCGAGCGCCGGGTGCCGCTCGTACGGCCCCCAGCGGCCCGCCCAGCGCCGGTGGAAGCCGACGGCGGCGTCCAGGTCCACGTCTTCGTAGGGTTGCACGATGCCTCCCGGAGCCGCGCCCTACGAGCGCGCCTCGGCGAGCCAGTCGTCCAGGGGAAGGCCGGTGATGCGCTCGTACGCCTCGCGGTAGCGGGCCGCCGTGCCGGCGATCACGTCGGGCGGCAGGCGCGGCGCCGGCGGGGTCTTGTCCCAGGCCTGGGTCTCCAGCCAGTCGCGCACGTACTGCTTGTCGAACGAGGGCGGCGAGTGGCCCGGTTCCCAGCCACCGGCCGGCCAGAAGCGGGACGAGTCCGGGGTGAGCACCTCGTCGGCCAGCACCACGCGGTCGCCGTCGAGGCCGAATTCGAACTTGGTGTCGGCCACCAGGATGCCGCGCCTGGCGGCGTGCTCGGCGCCGCGCCGGTAGGTGGCGACGGTCAGCTCGCGCAGGCGGGCGGTGAGGTCCGCGCCGACCAGCTCGGCCATGCGCGCCTCGGTGATGTTCTCGTCGTGGCCGGTGGTCGCCTTGGTGGCGGGGGTGAACACCGGCTCGGGAAGGCGGTCGGCCTCGCGCAGCCCGGCGGGCAGGGCCACGCCGCAGACGCTGCCGCCCGCCTGGTACTCCTTCCAGCCCGAGCCGGCCAGGAAGCCGCGCGCCACGCACTCGATCGGGATCATCTCGAGCCGGCGCACCAGCATCGCCCGGCCGGCCAGGTGGCGCGCGCCGGGCGGCAGCTCCCCGGCGCGCCAGCCGACCAGGTGGTTGGGCACCAGGTCGACCAGCTTGCCGAGCCAGTACTGGGTGAGGGCGGTGAGCACCACGCCCTTGCCGGGGATGGGGTCGTCGAGCACCACGTCGAAGGCGGAGATCCGGTCCGAGGCGACCAGCAGCAGGCGGTCGGCGCCGACCTCGTAGAGGTCGCGCACCTTGCCGGCGGCGACCTGGCGCAGGCCCTCCGGCTGGTGGCCGCTCACCGGCCCGGCCCCGGCGAGGAGGCGGCCATGGGGCGGTCGTGCTCGGCCGTGGGACGGCCCAGCGCCGCGAGCCGGTCGAACACCGGGCCGGCGCCGGCCACGAAGCGGGCCGGGTCGAGCGCGCGGTCGAGCCCGCCGTCCAGCCCGGCGAGCGCGTCGGCCACGCCCGGCTCGGACAGCAGCAGGTCGCGGAAGCCGCCGGCGCCCTCCCAGGCGGCCATGGCGGCGCGCTGCACCGCCGCGTAGGCCCGCTCCCTGGCCCAGCCGGCGTCGACCAGTGCCAGCAGCGCCGCCGACGAGCCGGCCAGCCCGCCGGCGGCGTCGAGGTTGGCCAGCATCCGCCGCGGGAAGACGCCCAGCCCGCCGACCAGCCAGACGGCCCGGTCGAGGGCGTAGTCGAGGACGCAGCAGGCGTCGGGGAGGACCACCCGCTCGACCGAGGAATGGGAGATGTCGCGCTCGTGCCACAGGGCGACGTCCTCCAGCCCGCTCACGGCGTAGCCGCGCAGCAGCCGGGCGAGCCCGGTGATGCGCTCGGACACGATCGGGTTGCGCTTGTGCGGCATGGCCGAGGAGCCCTTCTGGCCCTCGGCGAACGGCTCCTCCACCTCGCGGACCTCGGTCCGCTGCAGGTGGCGCAGCTCGACCGCGAGCCGCTCCAGGTCGGCCCCGGCGAGCGCCATGGCGTTGAGCAGCTCGGCGTGGCGGTCGCGCGCGACCACCTGGGTCGGGGCCGGCTCCGCGCGCAGCCCGAGCTCGGCGAGGACCTCGGCCTCGAGCTCGGCGGGCAGGGCGGAGTAGGTGCCGACCGCGCCGGAGACGGTGCCGACGGCGACCGCATCGCGGGCGGCGGCCAGGCGCCGCCGGTCCCGGTCGAACGCGAAGGCGTGGCCGGCGAGCTTCAGCCCGAAGGTGGTCGGCTCGGCCGCGACCCCGTGGGTGCGGCCGAGGCAGAGGGTGTCGCGCTGCTCGAAGGCGCGCTCCCGCAGCACCTCGACCAGCTGGTCGAGCCGCCCGAGCAGCAGGTCGGCGGCCTGCACGAGCTGCACCGCCAGGGTGGTGTCGATCAGGTCGGAGGAGGTCATGCCGTAGTGCACGTGGCGGGCGGCCGGCCCGATGCGCTCCCCCCAGGCGGTCAGGAAGGCGATCACGTCGTGGTGGAGCTCGCGGTCGAGCGCCTGGACGCGGTCGGCCGTCGGCGGCGGCGCCTGCTCGATGGCGGCGAGGTCGTCGGCCGGCACCAGCCCGCGGCGCGCCCTGGCCCGCACCACCTCCAGCTCGACCCGGGCGAGCAGCTCCAGACGGCTGGATTCGCTCCAGATCGCGCCCATCTGCGGCAGGACGTAACGAGGGATCACGGCCGACTCTTCTCGAAGGGGGCCTAGCGGGGACAGGGTATCGCGCGGCGCTGCCGTTACAGTCGCAAGCCCTCGGCGAGCTGCTTCTTGAAGTCGTGGAGCTGCTTGCGCAGCGAGGGGTCGCCGACGGCGAGGATCTGCACGGCCAGGATGCCGGCGTTGGCGGCGGCGTCCAGCCCGACGGTGGCCACCGGCACCCCCGCCGGCATCTGCACGATCGAGTACAGGGCGTCGGCGCCGCCGAGCTGGGGGGTGTAGATCGGCAGCCCGATCACCGGCAGGATCGTGTGGGCGGCGATCACCCCCGGGAGGGCGGCGGAGCGCCCCGCGGCGGCGATCACCACCTCCAGCCCGCGGTCCTCGGCGCTGGCCGCGTAGTCGGCCACGTCGCGCGGGCTGCGGTGGGCGCTGAGCACGTCCAGGGCGTACTCCACGCCGAACTTCTCCAGCATGACCGCGGCCGCCTGGGCCTTCTCCTCGTCGGAGCTGGAACCGAGGACGATCCCGGCCCGTGGCTGACCCATACGACCTCCTCGGGTCGGCACGTTCAGACGGCGCATTCTATGCGCACGGGCGGGCCGTTGCGGGCATCATTCGCGCGGCCGGATCCAGCCCAGGTTCTCGTAGCGGCCCCCCGCCGGGTCCAGCTCCCAGGCGTGCGCGCCGCCGTCGCCGGCGGGCGGCGTGGCGCGGGGACGCTGGCCGCGCAGTTGGACGGCGAGCCAACGGCGCAGGCGGGAAATCATGGGCATAGCAATTCTTCTTCTACACCCAGACGAAGTGAACGAACAATCTCAAAATGCCCTTGTACGGCACTTTTCAGTATTCGGTCGGCAGCCCGAGGTCGGCGAGGGCGGCGGTGATGAAGTCGCGCTTGGCGTGGGTGAAGGCCCCCGGCTCGGTCAGCCCCCTGGCGACGATGTCGCGCTTGAGCGCGACGTAGCGGTCGCGCAGGGCCGGGTCGGCGCGCAGGGCGTCGCGGAACCCGCGCATGGCGGCCACCTCGCCGCTGCCGGCCGGCACCACGTGGACGTGGAGGCGGTAGAGGGTGCCGCAGTGGTGGATTGCCCCCTGCAGCATGGGGCGGGTGGGCGGGAAGGCGTCGGGGATCGTCTGCCGCTGGAAGCCGGCGGCGACCAGGGCGTCGGCGACCTCGGGGATGTCCTCCGGCGCGGTCGGCAGCAGCAGGTCGATGATGCCCTTGCCCGCCAGGCCGGGCACGGCCGAGCTGCCCACGTGCTCGGCGACCGCGCCAGAACGGACGCCGGCGATCAACCCGATCACCCGGCGCGCGAGCCGCGGCGCCTCCGGGTCGTACTCGCGGACCTGGATCGGCACACGGTCGTACCACTCGATCGGCGACGAGGCGGTGGCGGCCTGCTCGTCGAGGTCGGGTTCTCGGGACATCGGTACTCCTGGCGATCCGGTGCCTGCCATGGTGGCAGCTACGGCACAGAGCGTCCATGTATCTCGACTGCGCCGAGGAGGGCAAAGCAGCACGTCACGACCACGCTCAATCGACTCCGGCGGCGATGTCGCGCCGGTAGTGGACCCCGTCGAAGCGCACCCGGGCGGCGGCCTCGTAGGCCAGCTTCCTGGCCGCCGGCACGTCGGCGCCGAGGGCGCTGACCGCGAGCACGCGGCCGCCGGCGGTCACCACGCCGCCGTCGCCGTCCAGCGCGGTGCCGGCGTGGTAGAGCTCGGCGCCGCAGGCGGCGGCGTCCTCCAGGCCCCCGATCGGGAGGCCGGACCGGTACGGGCCGGGGTACCCACCGGAGGCGAGCACCACCGTCACGCAGGCGCGCGGGTCCCAGCCGACCTCGACCCTGGTCAGGTCGCCGGCGGCCGCCGCCGCCAGCAGGCCGGCGAGGTCGCCGGAGATGCGCGGCAGCAGCGCCTGGGTCTCCGGGTCGCCGAAGCGGCAGTTGAACTCCAGCACCTTGGGGCCGTCCACGGTGAGCACCAGCCCGGCGTAGAGGAGCCCCCGGTAGGGGGCGCCGCGGCGGGCCAGCTCGGCGACCACCGGCTCGAGGACGCTCGAGCGGATCTCCCCGACCTCGGCGCCCGACAGGTCGCCCAGCGGCGAGTAGGCGCCCATGCCGCCGGTGTTGGGGCCACGGTCGCCGTCCCCGACGCGCTTGTAGTCGCGCGCTGGCGCGAGCGGCAGCACCGCGCGGCCGTCGCTGACCGCGAACAGGCTCGCCTCCGGGCCGGCGAGGTGCTCCTCCAGCAGGATCCGGGCGCCGGCCCGGCCGTGGACGCCCTCCACCAGGGCGGCCTCGACCGCGGCGCGGGCGGCGGCGGGATCGTCGGTGACCGTGACCCCCTTGCCGGCCGCCAGCCCGTCGGCCTTGACCACCCACGGCGGCCCGAAGTCGCCGAGCGCCGCCACGGCGCTGCCAGGGTCGCTGAACACCGCCGACCGCGCGGTCGGCACGCCGGCGGCGGCCATCACCTCCTTGGCGAAGGCCTTGGACCCCTCGATGCGGGCGGCGGCGGCACCAGGGCCGAATACCCGCAGCCCGGCGGCGGCGAGCTCGTCGGCCACGCCGGCGACCAGCGGCGCCTCCGGGCCGACCACCACCAGGTCGACCCGCTCGGCCTTGGCCCAGGCGGCGAGGGCGGCGCCGTCGAGCGGGTCGACGCCCTGGACGTTCGCGGCCACCGCGCGCGTGCCGGCGTTGCCAGGAACGGCGAACACCCGCTCGACGCCGGGGCTGCGCGCCAGTGCCGCGGCCAGCGCGTGCTCGCGCCCACCGCCACCGACCACCGCGACGCGCACGCTACTGCCCCGGCTCGTGGATCAGGGTCTGCTCGCGCCCCGGGCCGACGAACACCGCGGTCACCGGCAGCCCGGAGAGCTTCTCGACCGCCTCGACGTAGGTCCGCGCCGCCCGTGGCAGGTCGGCGTAGTCGGTCACGCCGCTGATGTCCTCGCGCCAGCCCTCGAACTGCTCGTAGACCGGCTCGGCGTGGTGGACCTGCGTCTGGGTCATGGGCCATTCGTCGGTGACCTCGCCGTCCACCTTGTAGGCGACCGCCACCGGGATGCGCGCGAAGGCCGAGAGCACGTCCAGCTTGGTGACGAACAGCTCGGTGAGCCCGTTGACGCGGGCGGCGTGGCGCAGCACCACCGTGTCCAGCCAGCCGCAGCGGCGCGGCCGCCCGGTGGTGGCGCCGAACTCGTCCCCTTCGCGGCGCAGCACCTCCCCCGCCCCGTCGGCCACCTCGGTCGGGAACGGCCCGGAGCCCACCCTGGTGGTGTACGCCTTGGCGATGCCGATGACCCGCTCGATCTCCCGCGGACCGACCCCGGCGCCCGACAGCGCCCCGCCGGCGACCGGGGAGGACGAGGTGACGAACGGGTAGGTGCCGTGGTCGACGTCGAGCATGGCGCCCTGGGCGCCCTCGAACAGCACCTGCTTGCCCTCGCGCAGCGCCTTCCACAGGTACAGGGAGGTGTCGACGATGCGCGGGCGCAGCGCCTCGGCGTAGGTGGCGTATTCCTCCACCACCGCCTCGGGGTCGATCGGCAGCCGGTTGTAGACCTTGGCGAGCACCAGGTTGCGCTCCTTGAGCACCACCTCGACCTTCTGGCTGAGGATCTTCGGGTCGAGCAGGTCCTGCACGCGGACGCCGAGGCGCGCGACCTTGTCGCCGTAGGCGGGGCCGATGCCCCTGCCGGTGGTGCCGATGCGGTTGGAGCCCAGGAAGCGCTCGGTGAGCCGGTCGCGCTCCTTGTGCCACGGCATGATCAGGTGCGCGTTCGCCGAGACCAGCAGCTTGGCGGTGGAGATGCCCTGGGCGTCGAGCGCGGCCATCTCGGCGAGCAGCACGCCCGGGTCGATCACCACGCCGTTGCCGATCACCGGGACGGTGTGCGGGTAGAGCACGCCGCTGGGGACCAGGTGCAGCTTGAAGGTGCGCCCGCCGACCATGACGGTGTGGCCGGCGTTGTTGCCGCCCTGGTAGCGGACCACCACGTCCATGCGGTCGGCGAGCAGGTCGGTGGCCTTGCCCTTGCCCTCGTCCCCCCACTGCGCGCCGACCAGGATCGTGCCGGGCATGACTGAATTTCCTTTCGGTGGCGGCGGGACGGCCCCCAAGTCTATGCCTCCGGCACCGCCCGGCTGTCCGCTGGCCGATGCCTACTCGGTGATGACCAGCCAGACCCCGGCGAGCACCAGCGGGGCGCCGACGAACAGCCAGACGGGCGGCAGCTCGGCGAAGAGCAGCCAGGCGAGCGCGGAGGCGCCCACCGGCTCGGTCAGGGTGACCACCGCGACCACGGTCGCGGTGACGGTGGCGAGCAGGCCGTTGAACACGGTGTGGCCGAGGAGCTGGGGACCGGCGACCACGCCCGCGACCACCAGCCAGGAACGGGAAGGGTAGCCGTAGAGCGCGGCGCCCGTGGCCAGGCAGGCCGGCAGCAGCAGCAGCGCGGCGGTGCCGTAGACCGAGGTGGCGTAGGCGGCCACCGGCAGCTTCCGCCGGGCGGAGCGGCCGAGCAGCAGGTAGCCGGCGAAGGCGGCGGCCCCGCCGAAGGCCATGGCGTCGCCGAGCAGCGCCCGCGGCCCGAGGTCGACGGCGCCGACGTCGCCGAGCCCGATCACGGCCGCGCCGGCGGTGGCCAGGGCGATGCCGAGCCAGGCCCGGCGCGACGGCGGCTCCCCGGTCAGCGCCGCGCCCAGGCCGACGAACAGCGGCGAGCAGCTGACCAGCACGGCCGACGAGGCCACCGTGGTGAGCGAGAGCGACGCGTTGAACAGGGCGAAGTGCACCGCCAGGAAGGCGCCGGACGCCAGCACCTGGGTGGCCTCGCGCCGCGCCAGCAGCGGCCGGCGCCGCCGCGGCCACCAGGCGAACGGCGCCAGGAGCACGGCGCCGGCGAGGCAGCGCCAGAAGGCGAGCGAGAGCGCGGGCAGGTGGCCGAGCCGGACCAGCACCGGCGAGGAGGAGATGGCGACGATGCCGACCAGCAGCCCGGCCGGCACCACCGGCCCGCGGGTGCGCGTCGTGCGCGAGGCCTACTCCTCGGGCCTGGGCCGGCTGCGGGCGAAGGCGGACACGCCGAAGCCGGCCACGAACGCGCCCACCGCGGCGGAGACCAGCGCCAGGTAGGAGAGGGCGTTGCGGCCGTTGCCGCCGCCGCCACCGGTCGCGGCGACCGGCGCCGCCGGGGCGGCGGCCAGCGGCTGCGTCGGGTCGGCGGCGTTGGCGCCGACCACCACCAGCACCCCGCGCATCTTGGCCGGGTGGACGCTGCACTTGTAGCTGTAGCTGCCCGGCTTGTCGGGCGCGGTGAGCTTGCCCTGCGCCCCCGGCGCCACGTTGCCGGTGTCGAGCTGGACGTCGTCGAAGGTGGCGGTGTGCGGCGCCTGCCCGGTGTTCCTCCAGGTCACCTGGCCGCCGGGCGCGAGCGAGACCTCCGGCTTGTCGAAGGCGAAGTCCTTCATGTCGACGCTGGCCTGGCGCGGGGCGTTGGACGCCGCCGCGGCGCCGGCCGCCGCACCGCCGCTCGCGCCGCCCTCCCCGACGACCGTCAGGACCCCTCGCATCGCCTTGGGGTGGACCTCGCAGTGGAACGGGAAGCGACCCGGCTTGGACAGCGTCAGGGTGGCGTTGGTGCCGGCGAAGCGGCCGCCCTCCGGGCCCGGGGTGATCGTGCCGGTGTCGAACGACTGGCCGTCGTCGGCGGTGAGCGTGTGCGGCTTGCCCCCGATGTTCGCCACCAGCAGGGTCGAGCCGGCCTGGACGGTCAGCTCGGCCGGGTCGAAGCGGAGCTTCTCGCCCGGCAGCGCCGGGTCGACCGCCTGGATGCGGTTGACCCGCGACGGCTGGGCGCCGGCGGTGACCTCGATCACGCCGTTCATCTTGGCCGGGTTGATGCGGCAGAAGAAGGCGTAGCGGCCGGGGACGCTGAAGGTGACCGAGCCGCTCTTGCCGGGCTGGATCGGGCGGGTGTCGAAGGTGCCGCCGCGGTCGGTGACCGTGTGCGGCCGCGACCCGGTGTTGGTCCAGGTGACGGTGGTGCCGACGGCGACCTTCTGCGGGTTCGGCTGGTAGTCGAAGTCGACGATCTTGGCGGCCTGCGTCTCGGCGCCCTGGGCGGCGAGGCTGGAACGCTGCAGCGCGCTAGCCCCAATGGAGCCGATCCACAGCCAGCCGAACGCCCACAGCAGGCCGGCCGCCCCGACGAGCAGCAGCTTCGCGCGTCGCAGTCGCATCCTTCGCTACCTCGCTGTCACGTAGTCCGCCACGCTGGTCGCCCAGATGGCGCCGAACACCAGGAAGAGCGCCGTGCCGATCCACGGGAGCAGCCGGTCGCCCGAGTGCAGCACCCGGATGAGCGCGAACTTGGCCGCGAGGATCAGGAACACCAGCGTCCCGAAGACCGAGTGCAGCAGCACCCGGGTCGGGGAGGTCGGCCCCGCCGGTCCCGCGATGCAGGAGACCGCGACGAGCACCGCGACCGTCAGGGAGGCGCGCCCGACGATGCGGTGCCAGCGCGCGGCGCTGCCGACGGTCATCGGCGGGACCGTGCTCACCCCCCAGAAGCGCGCTGCGAGCAGCACCTGCACCCCGGCGAGGAGCAGCACGATGGAGGTGCCGACCACCTTCCAGAGCAGCAGGTTGCCTCCGGTGAGGTCGTTGAGCAGGCCGATGATGTCCAACCGGGTACTCCCTTTCGCAGCCCTCGTCAGCCGGAGAGCAGGATCTTGCCGGTCATGTTGGGGTGGATGCTGCAGACGTAGTCGAGCGGCTGGTCGACCACCAGGCTGAAGGACTTGCCGGGGGCGAGCGTCCCGGAGTCGACCCCGCCGGGCGTCTTGCCGGTCACCGTGTGCGGCGCGGTGTCGAGGTTCTGGAACACCACCTCGGTGCCGGGCGCCACCGTGAGGGTAGCCGGGGAGAAGGCGATGTTCTTCATCTGCACGACCGCGCCGCCGCCGTACCGCCCGGAGTCGGCGGCCTGGCCGCCGGAGGCACGGCTCGCGCGCACCATCGCGACCGGGCCGGCGAGCGCCATCGCCAGGAAGAACACCACGATCACGACCCAGAGCACGCGCCTGCCGTCCACTCGACCCCCTCGCACGTCAGGACTCAGGGCTTTCTAGGCGAAGCAGGCACGCGTGTCAACGAGCTTCCGGACCGCGTGTCCGAAGGCTTGGCCCATGAGGCAGCTAGGAGGGGTACTTCTCCAGCAGCTCACGGAGGCGGCCGACGAACCTCAGGGATTCGTCGTGGTCGCGCTGCCAGATGTTGCGGCCGAAGATGACGCCGAGGGCACCGGCCTCCATGGCCATGCGCGCCTTGTCGAGCACCTCCTCGTCGCCACCCCGCTCGCCGCCGCTGAGCAGCACCGGCGTGCGCGCCGCCGAGCGCACCACGGCGTTGACCGCGTCCTGCTCGCCGACCTCCCTGGCGTAGGTCTTGTGCACGCCCTCGGTCGCCTTCGGCTCGGGGAAGTTCACCTTGACCACGTCGGCGCCGAGCTCCGCGGCGGTCCGGGCGGCATAGTCGACCGCGTAGAGCGAGTTCTTGCCACCCTTGGCGTCCACCGAGCTGCCGCGCGGGTAGGACCACACCACCAGCGGCAGGCCGAAGCGGTGGGCGTCGCGACGGACCTGGGCGAACGCCTCGAAGTCGGCCTCCTGCTGCGCCGAGCCGACGTACAGGGTGTAGCCGACCGCGTCGGCCCCCAGGCGCACCGCGTCCTCGACGCTCGCGTTGAGCGGCGAGCGGGGAGCGTCGGCCGGCGGGATCTCGGTGCGGCCGTTCAGCTTCAGCAGCAGCGGCACCTCGCCCGCGTAGTCCCAGAAGAACTTCTCGGCCATGCCGACCTGGATGGCGAGGCCGTTGAAGCCGCCCTCGACGGCCAGCTTGACGATGTAGGCGGGGTCGCCGGAGGCGGGGTTGTCGAAGAAGTCGCGCGGACCGTGCTCCAGCCCCTGGTCGTAGGGGAGGAACATCGCGCTGCCGTTGCGCAGCCCGTGCTGGTAGAGGATGCGGTGCAGCCGCGCCTTCTTGCCGGTCCCGAGGCCGAGCTCGCCGATGGGGGCGCGGCGGACGGTGGCGTTGCCCATGGTTGCCTCCTGGTCGTCGCGTGACGACCCCATTGTCGTGACGCCGGCGCGACCCCGGCAAGCAGTGCGGGGGGGGAGGGCCTACGCGGGCTCGGCGGTGAGGTAGGTCAGGACCGCCGCGAGCGTCTCGGCGTCGACCTCGCCCTGCACCCGCTTGGCGACCCGGCCGCGCTTGTCCACCACCACCGTCACCGGCTGGTAGGGGACGCCCCAGTGCGCCCAGGTCCGGCCGGAGCGGTCGTTGGCCAGCGGGTACGGCACGCCGAACTGGCGCTGGTAGGCCTGCCCGGCGGGCACCGTGTCGTTGCGCGACACCCCGACGAAGTGGGCCTTGGCGGCGAACTCCCGGGCAACCTGCCCGAGGCCGGGCTGCTCCGCCCGGCACTGCGGTCACCAGGACTCGAAGAAGTTGACCACCGCCGGCTGGCCGCGGAAGCCGCCGAGGGTGACCCCGCGCCACCGCCTGCGCAGCCGGCCAGCGTCGCGGCGACCAGGACCGAGAAGGCAAGGCGTCGAACCGGCGCGGGGGGCATATGACGATCCTAGTGAGGATCAGCAGAAAAGGTGGAATCGGGAGCAACCGCGAGGGATACTCTCCCTTGCCTTGTCCCCCAAGGAGCCACCATGCGTGACGGCCACCCCATCCCGGCGGAGTTCGACCGCCTCCAGACGCCGTCCAGCGCCTACGCGCCCCGCCGGGTGGTCACCTACCTGTGCGCCCGCGAGCACCTGGTCGCCATCCCCTTCGCCGCCGAGGCCGAGGTCCCGGAGGCCTGGGAGTGCCGCTGCGGCCAGCCCGCCAACCTGGTGACCACCGCCGGGCCGGCCGGGCCGGCCGAGCTGGCGGCGCCGTAAGACTGCGGGGGGGCTCCGCCCCCCGCACACCCCCCGAAAAGCCCAGTGGCCCGGGCGGCACCTCGGCGGGGCGCGGCCTGCCGTGGCAGACTGCGCCGATGGCCCAGCGGCTCT
>DASUZB010000091.1:0-13528 GCA_036377075.1 Actinomycetes bacterium
CCTGGCCAGGGCGCCGCCTCCTCCCGTGCCTGCCCGGCAGGGGGCGGCTCGGCTGGTCGGGCCGGCCCCGGACCCGGCGGCGCGCCTGCCGGCGCCGGCCGGAACGCGAGGCCCGGCAGGGCGACCGGCTCGACGACCTCGTCCAGCAGCCGGCCGAGCAGTCCTCCCGCGCCGGGCGGGGATGGGGCTGCCGGCGCCAGGGCGCGCTCCGTCGGGGGCGGGAAGCGCGGCGCGGGCGGCGGCTGGCCCCGGTGGCCCCGCTCGCCGGCGCCGAGGTCGTCCGCGCCGTTCCCGGCGGCCGCCGGCGGAGCCGGGCGCCAGGGCTCGGTCGCGCGCGCCTGCCGCCTGGGCGGGGCGGGCGCAGACGGTGGTGGAGCGGTCCAGGAAGCCTGCGGCCAGCCTGGCGGGCGCGACGCAGCGCCGAAGCGTCCGTCACGGTGCCCGCCCACGCCCTGGTCACGCGGCGGCGGCACCTTCCCGGGCGGTCCGGGCAGCTCGCTCAGCGGGACCGCCGGCCGGGACGGGGTCACGCCGGCACCCCGGGGCGCCGTGGCGGCCCGCGGCCCCGCATCGCCGGGCGCCGGCTGGGGGACCGTCGGCGGCGCGCCGCTCGGAGGGGGGTTGGGCCCCGGAGGGGCAGGGGGCTGCGGGTGCACCGCGGGTGCGGGCGCCGGGGGAAGCCCGTCGGCCGGCACCGCCGGCGGTCTCCATACCCGCCGGCTCAGGTTCGCGTGCCACGCCAGGGCCGCGGCGGGGCGCTCGGTCATGCGCTCCCAGCGCCCGACCTGTTCGAGCAGGAGCGACTGGACCGTGCGCAGCGCGGGCGGAAGCCAGCGCTGCCGCTCGCCGACGCCGCGCGGCAGGTCCGGTGCGGCCGTAGGCACGCGCCTCACCCTCCCGGCGCGCCGGCGAGGAGCCGCTCGATCTCGTGGACCCAGCGCCGCCGCTCGGCATGGTCGAGCCGCACGATCTGGTCGTACGGCCAGTGGAAGTGGAGGGCGATGATGGCTACCTCCTCGTGGAGCTGGTCGAGGGGGTAGCCGACAATTCCCCCGGGCGATCGGGCTCCACCGTGAAGGCCTGCTCGCAGTGCGGGCAGACGACCTCGACCGACGTGCTGCCGCCGTTGACGCGGTTGTAGAGGCCCTGGAGGTAGGCCAGGTCGGAGGCGAAGAGGCCCTCGATGACCTTGGGGTTCACCGCCTGGAGGTGGCCGAGGCGGACGACCACCCTGGACAGCAGGATGACCACCAGGTAGGCCGGGTTGGCCTGCACCCGCGGGTCCTTCAGCGGCAGGATCTCGTCGGCGGCCGTCGCCAGGCGCATCCGCCCCTCCCGGTGGACCTCCCCGCCGGCGTCCACGAAGCCCGTCGGCAGGACGAAGGGGAACTCGGTCTCGGGCGCGCTCACGCCTGCTCCACCCGCTCACAGCTGATGGTCAGCGTGTGGAGGGCCACGGCGTTGGCGGTGGCGTCGAAGTCGGGGCCGTCCCAGACGCTGGGCCAGGCCTGGAAGAAGTTCCAGCGGACCTTCTCCTGGCCGTCGTCGCCGAGCAGGACGATCGAGCCGTTCTTGCGCTCGATGTGCCCGTCGACGGCAGCCCTGTGCCACCGGTAGAGCTGGAGGTCGTCGGTCACGCCCCACCGCAGCGTGATGTCGGGGTAAGTGACCCGTCCGGGCAGCTTGCGCACGGTCGGTGCGTCGCCGCCCTCGCGGTACTCGATGGGCTCGACCCGGGATCCGAAGCCGCTGACCTGCGAGAAGCTGCCCTGGGCAATGCCGTCGATCTCCAGGATGAACCTGAACCCGGTGTAGGGATCGATCCGTGCCATGCGGCCTGCTCCCTTCGGCTGGGCGCTCAGGCGCCAGTGAGCTGTTCGATCCTGAAGATCACGAACTCGGCCGGCTTGACGATCGCCACGCCGACCTCGGTGACCACCTGCCCGAGCTCGCGGACGTCGGCAGGGTTGGTGGTGGCGTCGCACCTGACGTAGTAGGCCTGGGCGGGCGTGTCGCCGAAGAGGGCGCCGGCGCGCCACTGCCCGAGCAGGAAGTCGCCCACGTTGCGGGTGATGCGCTGCCACAGCCCCGGACTGTTGGGCTCGAACACCACCCAGCTCGTGCCCTCCATGACCGACTCGCGGAGGAAGTTGAAGAACCGCCGCGTGCTGAGGTAGCGGAACTCCGCGGCGTTCTGGTCGGCCAAGGTGCGCGCGCCCCAGACGGTGATGGTCCCGTTGAAGGAGCGGATGGCGTTGATGCCCTCGGGGTTGAGCTGGTCCTGGTGGCTGGGGCTGAGCAGGCGGCTGACGCCCAGGGCGCCGATGACGGCCTCGTTGGCGGGCGCCTTGAACACGCCCCTGGTGGCGTCGGTGCGCGCGTAGATGCCGGCGACGTGCCCGGACGGCGGCAGGTCGGCCAGCGCGTTGGTGACCGGGTCGTACACCGTGATCCAGGGGTAGTACAAGGCGGCGTAGCTACCCGCGGCGCTGCGGCCGACCGGGCGGATCTTGCTCACGTCCAGGGCGTCGGGCAGGGCGCCGTCGAGGACCGCCACCCGGTCCTTCATCTTGGCGCAGTGCGCGATCAGCTTGTCGTGCTGCGTCGCGGTGACCGCGCCCGGCATGGCGACGATGGCGATGTCGTCGATCGCCTCGAAGGCCTCCAAGGCGGTGGCCGGGTCGTTCAGGTCGTCGTCCTTGGCGGCCCGCTGTACCCAGCAGGCGCTCCCGCCGTTGTTGAAGAAGCCGTAGACGGCGTGGGCCAGGATGCGGTTGCCGCTGTGGAAGTCGCCGAACCGTGTCCGGAACTCCTCCCAGGTCGTGACGAGCTGGGGCGCTCCGGCCTTGGCCACCGTGTAGCGGTCGTCGGCCCCCGATCCCGTCCGCCCGGGCTTCAGCGGCATCGGGACGTCGTCGGGGACGACGCCGACGAAGCCGGCCGTGCTGGTACCAACCCCAGGGATCGGCCGCGCGCTCGGCGGCACCTCCTCGACGTAGACGCCTGGTGACAGGTAGGTCGGCATGCCTCGTCCTCCTCGGCTGTGGAAGGGTCAGGGCGAGAGGCTGATGTCGTAGCCGGTCGGGGCGGTGGCGGGCACGACGACGGGCGTGTCGGTGGTGGCAAGGCCGGCGGCGCTGGTGCGCAGGGTGTGGCTGCCGGCGGTTAGCCCGGACAGGCGGAACCGTCCCTGCGCGTCCGCCACCGCCGCCAGGCCGGTGTCCGTGACCACGACCCGTGCCCCGGCGACCGGCGTGAGCGTGTCGGCGCGCCTGACCGTCCCGGCGACGTGGAAGCCGGGCTCGTCTGGCGGCAGGCGGAGCTCGGCGGTTACCACCGGCGGGCCTTCGGGCTGCTCCAGGCCGAGCTCCATGCCGATCGTCACCGACAGGTCGAGCGCCGGCCTCGGCGGGATGCCCAGCGCGCTCCAGAACTCACCGACGTCCCTGGCGCCGTCGGGCCGCGCGACCAAGGTGGGCGGCGGGACCTGCTGGCCGGCCAGGTCGCCCTGCAGGAAACCGGCGGGGACCACGGGGAAGCGGCGCAGCCAGACCAGGGCCAGCCCGAGCAGCCGGTGCTCGCTGCTGACCTTGTCCGCCGCCGCGGCGGCCTCCGACCAGGCCGTGACCAGGTAGGTGCAGCGGACCCGCAGGGGTGGCTGACGCCGGACGAACCCGTTGCCCGACCGCTCCACGATCGGCGCCGGGTCCCGCAGCTCGACGTTCTCCTGGATCTGGTGGAGGAACAGGTTCAGGGTGGCTTGGCCAGGGGCGTAGCTCTTGCCGGGGGTCTCGAAGGCCACCTCGGAGTCGCGCAGGGCCTGCGGCGCGGCCGCGTCGTGGAGCACCGCCCGCAGGGTCCGGTCGAGGTCATCGAACATGCGCTCGCCCCGGTTCACGGCGGGTCCGGGGTTGGGCGCCACCGGCCGGCCCGCGAGGCACGAACGCCGCCGCGGGTGGGTCGAGCGCCGCCGGTGGCGTCCGGCCAAGCTTCTGGTACTCGCGGCGCGCCGCGTGCAGCAGGTGCGCCATGCCGACCGCGTCGCCGGCCTCGGCGGCCAGGAACGCGGCCGCCAGCGCGATGTTGCGGATGCTGCCCCCGCTGACATTCAGTTCCCGGGCCAGCAGGTCCAGGTCGAGGTCGTCGGCCAGCGGCGTCCGTGGCGGCCAGACGCCCGCCCAGATCCGGCGGCGGCTGGCCTCGTCGGGGAACGGGAAGTGGACGGTGAAGGCGAGCCGGCGCGCGAACGCGTCGTCGAGGTTGTCCCGCCGGTTCGTGGCCAGGATGGCCAGACCGTCGTACTCCTCCATCTTCTGCAGCAGGTAGGCGACCTCGACGTTGGCGTAGCGGTCGTGGGCGTCGTGGACCTCGGAGCGCCTGCCGAACAGGGCGTCAGCCTCGTCGAAGAAGAGGATCGCGTTGGCGTCCTCGGCCGCGGTGAAGACGCGGTCGAGGTTCTTCTCGGTCTCGCCGACGTACTTGCTCACCACGCGAGACAGGTCGATCCGGTAGAGGTCCAGGCCGAGCTCGCCGGCGACGATCTCGGCGCCCATCGTCTTGCCCGTCCCGGAGGGGCCGGTGAACAGGACGCTGACCGCACGGCCGAGTGCCGACCGGCCGGCGAAGCCCCACTCGTCCAGCACCCGCTCGCGATGGGCAACTCGCCAGCACAGCTCCCGGAGCTGCTGCAGCTCGTCCTCGGGCAGCACCAGGTCGTCGAAGGCGGCCATGGGCTGGTGCTTGACCGCGAGCGCGGCCAGGCCGTGGCCAGCCTGGGCCCTGGCCGCGGCCATCAGGTCGGGCAACCCGGGCCCGCCCCCCGCCCGCAGGCTGGCCGCCACCGTCGCCGACCGCGCGGCGTCGGCGATCTGGCGCGAGGTCAAGCGGAAGCGGCTGGCCAGGACGTCGAGGTCGGACCGGCGCAGGGCGACACCGTCGGCCGCGGCGGCGTCCCGCCAGCGCCTGCGGCGCTCGGCGAACCCGTGGACCGGGAAGTCGACGGTGACGATCCCGAGCGGGCCGGTCGCGGCCGGCGTCCACGGTCGGGTCCCGCTCAGCACGGCGACCCCGGCGTGGCGCGCCAGCTCCGCGAGCAGCAGGTCGAGCGCCGGCTGGGCCGCTTCGGCGCGCAGCTCGTCCATGCCCTCGAGGTACAGAAGGGCGTCCCGGTACCACGCCTCCCGGAAGGCCAGCCGCAGGATCTCCGCCACGTCGGCGCCGGCGGCGAGCGCCTCGCCGAGCCGGGCGACCAGCATGCTCGCCCCGCTGACGGCGGCGAGCGTCTCGGCCGCGCGGCGCCTGCCCGTACCGGCCCGTCCGCGGAAGTACAGCCGCAGCGGCTCCCCACGCCGCCAGGCCTGCGCGCAGGCCGCTGGAAGCGCCCGCCGGCGGTCGGCGGGCAGGGACAGCTCGTCGGCCTCGCAGGCCTGGAGCAGCTGCGCGAAGGGCGCCAGGCGGCCATCCAGGCCGGGCTCCCCGAGCAGCCAGCGGACGACCTGGTCGTCGACCTTGAGGTAGCGGGCGAGCAGCGGCGGCTCCACCTCCTGCGGGTCGGCGACCAGGTGGAGGAGCCCTCGCCGCAGCAGCGGCGCCGCCGGGGCGAAGTGCGCCCGCCTGGCCAGTTTGTCGCCCGCGGTCGAGCAGAGCAGGTTGAGGGCCAGGTCGACGGTGGGGCGGCGCTTGGTCACGTCGTCCTGCAGGAAGCCGTAGACCCGCTCGTAGCGCAGGTCCAGCTCTGGCGCGAGCGCGACCAGGAGCAGGTCGGCGTCGAAGCTGCCCAGGCCGAAGGCGTCCCGCAGCCAGCCGAGCTGCGTCGACGCTGGCGTCGCCTCCGCATCGGGCTTGGCGGGCTGGTGGAGGTGGGAGGTTCCCGGGTCGCGTTGCAGCAGGCGCAAGACCTCGTCATGGTCGACGTAGACGCCCCGGAACCGCGCTGCGTTCCCGTCGAGGCCGTAGGCTGCGTCGACGGCCGCCGCGGCCCGCCCGAGGAGCACGTCGAGCCGTCGTAAGGCTGGAAGCAACGTCTCAGGCTGCAATGCAGGCGGTCCCGCCCGCTCCCCCGACCGTTGCATGCGGCCCCCCACGGCGGCTGCTCCGAATCCTTTGAGGGATTCAGCACATGGGTGGAGTATGAACGCTGTGCGTGGAGACGGTCCAGGCCGTCCCATGCTGCGTCGGTAAGGGAGCGAAGCCGGGGTCTGGCTTCCTCTGGGCAATGGTGTAGCTTGACCGGAAGATCCTTGTCGGTCGTGGAGCACCAGGAGCGCCCGTGCCCAAGGACGTCGAGCGGAACGTGCTCGCCGAGCGCCGGCGCAACGACACGTCCTGGTCGAAACCCCGCCCCGCTGCCCGGCATGACGGCGGCCGGGTCGATCCGCTCCTCGAATTGCGGCGCAGGGTGGGAAACCGTGCCATCGCCGAGCTCCTCCGACCGGGCAGCGCTCGTCATCTGGACCCCGGCCTACGGGCTTTCATGGAGGCGCGCCTCGGCTACGACCTCGGCCACGTGAGGGTACGCACCGACGCCGCTGCCGCCGCGGCGGCAGCGGCGCTCGACGCGGACGCGTTCGCGGTCGGTGGCGACGTCGTCTTCGGTGCCGGGCGGTACGAGCCAGGGACCAGCGAAGGACGGCGGCTCCTGGCCCACGAGCTCGCCCACGCCGTCCAGCAGAGAGACCACCCAGGCGTTGGCGCCGCCAGGGCGGCCGGGCTGCGGGTCGACCCGTCGGAGCAGGCCGAGCACGCCGCGGACGCGGTAGCCGGCAGCGTCGCGGCAGGGCCGATCCCCACCCTCCCGGTGACCGCCGGCACCCTCGGCGCTCCGGCCGTGCAGCGGCAGGCCGCGAGCGCCCGCGAACGGGCCCGGGGCCGGCCGCCGGAGATCGCACCCCAGGTCGTCCAGGAGATGAAAGGGGACGTCGAGCGGATCGTCGAACGCCTCCGCCAGCAGGTGCTGCCCAGCTCCCAGGAGTGGGAGATCGTGGGACTGGTCCGCAAGTGGGCCGAGGCGGACGCCAGGGACCGCGAGCGGACCGGCCACGGGGAAACCGGCCACCTGGACCGGTTCCTTGCCGAGCTCAAGCGGCGCGTCTACTCGCGCAGCACCGCCCGCTCCGGATGGGTCGAGCAATGGGCGAGCGCGTACGACGACCTCTGGTACGAGCTCGAGGACGAGCGGCTGGAGGCGTTCAAGGAGCTCGTGGCCACGAGCAGGACCCAAGCCGGCACGGGTCCGCTGAGCCAGCGGACGGCGAACCTGTGGGGCGTGCTCGGCAAGCAGGAGGCGATCGGCCTCTGGGGGATGCTGAAGGGAATGGGCACCGGCGCGGCCGGCCTGGTCGACGAGGGCGCCTGGGCGGTCACCAAGGCGCTGCGGGCGCAGGGCGTCGACGTCGCCGACCCGGAGTCGGCAGCCGCCTGGCTCGAAGAGCAGTACGACTTCTCGGGGGAGGTGATGTTCGGCGCCGAATGGAAATCGGGCGAGAAGCTCTTCCTGGGCATGAGCGCCGCCGAGATCGGCACCTCGGGGGGCGGCATCATCTGGCAGCTCGTCATGCTGGGCTCGGGGAAGACGGCGCCGGCCTGGGTCAAGGGCGCGCTGCGGGTGTTCGGCATCGCCTCCAACCTCAAGGGCATCAACGACTCGGCCAGCGCCATCGCCGACATCATCGCCAAACGGCAGGAGAAGGGCCCGGTCGACTTCGCCAAGCTGCTGCAGGACGCCGCCTTCCTCGAGCAGGTGACCAAGCTCACCGCCAACGTCGTCGGGGCGATCGCGGCCGGGAGGACGTCCAGCACCCAGGCTGGGCAGGCCACCGCGGCCGCCCTGTCGCGGATCGGCATCCTGCTCGACGGTGCGCAGGCGAGCGCACAGATCGGAAGGCTCATCGAGATCGCCACCTCGGAGATGAGCTCGCAGGCCAAGGAGGAGGCCGCCGGCAAGGTGGTCGTCCAGCTCATCCACAGCGGCATCGCCATCGCCACGGGCGCCAAGAGCCACCACGAGGAGTTCGGCGGCAAGCAGCAGCGCCCTTCCACCCAGACGACGGCGGTACCGCCGACCAAGCCTCCTGCCAAAGCGCCTGCGCCACCTGGTCCTCCGGGCCGAAGACCGCCGGGGGTCACCGAGATCGTCGGCGAACCCGTGATCCTGCCGAGCAAGCCCAAGGGCAAGGTCGTCGGCTCGACGGCCGAGGCCTCCGCGACGCCGTCGACGGAGCCCGTCGTACTCACCGACGAGCGCGGCCGGGTGGTCGGCGAGAAGCCGGTGGCGCCGAAGGGCAAGACGGTGGGACTCGTCAACCCGGAACGACAGCGGGTCTACGAGAAGGGCAAGCGCCGTGGCGAGCCACTTCCCGAGCAGCGGACCAAGGAGCAGAGGGCGGCGTTCGAGAAGGCGCTTGGGCCGTTCAGGCAGCCGGCGAAGGCCGGACCGGCGAAGGGTGGCGCCACGGAGGTGCCCCCGCCGCCGCTGGTCCTCAGCCCGCAGGCCGCGGCGGCCAAGCCGCCACCCGCCGAGGGCCCGGTGATCCTCGGGCCCGACAAGAAGCCGATGCGTGGTGCCCCGGCGAGCCCGGGCTTCGTGCGGGCCCCGAGCGGCGAACAGGTCGTTGCCGGGGCACGCGTGCGCCTCGACGAGCCCCTCGGCGTCGCCGTTCCCCCGGGGACGACCCGCTATGGCACGGAAGCCCAGTCCGTGATCATCAACCGGCGCTACCCCGGCCCCGACGTCACGCCGCTGCCCTTCGCGTTTCCCGCGTTCGACGCTGTCCAAGGCGGCACGGTGACGCCCGTGCTGGCAGGCCAGGGACGGGCCGGCGCGCTCAAGAAGGGCGTACGCATCGAAGGTGGCACGGCGATCAGCATCAAGGCGATCGACGCGGCGGCGGCGAAGAGCTACGCCACCGCCGAGTCCACCTACAGCAGCATGAAGCCGTGGGTCGACGTGGCCGCGGACTACCCGGGAGGCGGGGCCGTCTCGCTCAGCCAGGACGTTGGCGGAGAGCCGGTGCAGTACACCGTCGTCAACCCAACCAAGCGCGTGCTGCACGTCGAGCTCGCCGTGACGCCGACGAACGAGCAGATGGACGGTTTCGCCCGGCTTCGCAACTATGCCGAGGACCGCGGGGTCGAGCTCCGACTGGTGGCTCCCAACCAAGTCCGCCCACGGCCGTGAAGCCACCTGGCAATGGCTCCGAATCAGCAGTGCGACCACACGGCACGGAACGGGTAGGGACGGACGCCCGACTCGACCCGGCGGCACGGCGCTGGGCTGGGAAGACAGGAATGGGAAGGGCCGCAAGGACGGGTGAGGACCAAAGCCGACGCTGGCTACCGGATCTGGTGGTTGGGGGCTCGAATCCCTCGCGGCGCGCACTCGGCGCGCGTAGCTCGGCTCAGACCGGTCATCGGCGCACCCGGTAGCGCAGGTGGAGCACCCGGTTGCCTTGGATCACCACGTCAGGATCCTCCAACAGGTGCTGTGCGTCGACCGACCCGAAGTAGCGCTTGCCGGACCCGAACACCACGGGCGCGACGTCCATGGCGACCTCGTCGACGAGCCCTGCGGCCAGCACCTGGCCGCCGACGTCGCCGGCGGCGACCTCGACCGTGCGGTCGCCCGCAAGCTCCTGTGCCTTGGCCATGGCGGCCTCGACGCCGTCGATGAAGTGGAACGGCGCCTCGGGGTCCCAGCCCTGGGGCATCGGCCGGTGCGACACGACGACCACGTGGTCGATCCCGCCCGGTGGCTTCCCGGCCCAGCCGTCCGTCATGTCGAAGACGTGGCGCCCGACGATCGTCACTCCGATCTGGTCCCAGTACGGCCGGGTGTAGTCGTAGGACGCCTGCGACACCTTCGCCTCCCCGGTCTCGTCCAACGGGACGTCACCGCTGGACATCCAGTCGAACAGCGGGCCGGGCTGGTCGTTCTCGTCCGCGATGAAGCCGTCCACCGACACCGAGCTGTACAGGACCACCTTGCCCATGGCCTCTCTCTCCTCTGCTCGGGAACGCCCATCCTGGCGTGTCGGGAGTTGCCGGTCTTGTAAGAAATCAATCGGCTGGCAGCGGTCCGACGTCGAGCGCATGGCCGGGATGTTCGCGCAGGAACCGCCGCCGGACGTCCAGGTACCGGGTCGGCGTCAGCCCCGTGAACGTCCGGAAGTTGCTCCACCGTCACCGGCCGGTCGCACAGCTTGGCCGCAGGCATCGGCAGGAACGGCGCCAGCCCCCACGGCTTGAAGTGCACGCCGACTGACCGGGTCCCCGGTGGGTAGCCGAACTCCAAGGCGCGGGTAGGCGTGGTGACCACGCAGCCGTCGGCGTGCTCGGCCGTCTCGATGTCGGTGCCGGCGCGGATGCGGAACGGCGCCCCGAGGTTGACGATGAGCACCGCCGACGGCATCGGCGGCAGCGTCAGCCAGGGGTACGGCGGCGCGCCCTGCAGGTAGTAGAGGTCGTCGATCAGCCCGTCCAGCGGCGGTCGCGGCACTCTGGACACGTACTCCACGCGTCACAGCATCGCCGACGCACGGGCGGGCCGCCAGGTCGTCCTACGCCGGCAGTCGCGGAACTGCGGCGGGCGCCCCTCCTTGCGCGCGGCCACGGCCCCCTCGAAGTTGCCGGTCAGCAGCCGCACGAGCATCTGGCCCACGCCCTCGATGTGCTGCTCCAAGGGACTCCGGGTTGAGTCCGCCGACGCTGTCGCGTTCCGCCGATCCCGGCCACACCGAGGCCGCGGCCGGCAGCCGGGATCAGACCGCCCGAGCGAGTATGGCGAATGTGACCGCAAGCCGCTGGGTCACCCGCTGCCGGGACGCGTTGGCGTCTCCGTTGGACACCAACACGTCGATGACCCGGGCGAGTCCATCGGGGCCGGGCGCCGCTTTGCACGGGGTTTCGACCGGGATCCGCGTGCCAGATCGCCCATCTGGGCGATCTGGCACGGGCACTATCCCAGCTGGGCGCGGCGGCGTGTCAGGTAGGCGGTCTCGGCGGTGTTGCCCGCCAGCTCGATGGCTTTGTCGTATGCCGCGCGCGACTCCTGGCTGCGGCCCAGCCGGCGCAGCAGGTCGGCGCGGGTCGCATGGTAGGCGTGATAGCCGGCCAACTTGCCCTCGAGACGGTCGACGGCCGCCAGTGCCACCTCCGGGCCGTCAAGCTCGGCGACCGCGATGGCCCGGTTGAGGGCGATGATCGGCGAGGGGTCGAGGCGGACGAGCTGGTCGTAGAGGGCGAGGACCTGCGACCAGTCGGTGTCGCGTGCGTCGCGGGCGGAGGTGTGCACGGCGTTGATCGCCGCGAGGATCTGGTAGCGACCCGGAGCCACCCCGGCGGCCAGGCGCTCGCGCACCAGCCGATGACCCTCGGCGACCAGCGCCGCGTCCCAGGCCCCACGGTCCTGCTCGTCGAGGGCGACCAGTCCGCCGCTCGCCGAAACCCGGGCGGCGCGGCGGGCCTCGGTGAGGAGCATCAGCGCCAGCAGCCCGGCCACCTCACCGTCCTCCGGCATGAGGGCACGGACCAGGCGAGTGAGCCGGATCGCCTCGGCGGTCAGGTCGTGACGTACGGGATCGGTGTCGGGGCCGGTCGCCAGGTAGCCCTCGTTGAAGACGAGGTACAGGACGGCGAGTACGCCAGAGACGCGCGCCGGGAGATCCTCCGCGGACGGCACCCGATAGGGGATGCGAGCCGCCTTGATCTTGGCCTTCGCGCGGGTGATCCGCCGCCCCATGGTGGTCTCCTGCACCAGGAAGGCACGGGCGATCTCGGGCACGGTCAGACCGCCGACCATGCGCAGCGTCAGCGCCACGCGGGTCTCCATCGCCAGCGCCGGGTGGCAGCAGGTGAAGATCAGCCGGAGCCGCTCGTCGTCGATGGCGCCGAGAGGCTCGGGCGGGTCGTCGTCGTACACCACCTGAGCCTCCTTCTGCCTGTCGCCGCGCTGGTTCTCGCGCCGGATCCGGTCGATGGCCTTGCGGGTGGCGGTGGTGGTCAGCCAGGCACCAGGGTTGGGGGGTACGCCGACGGCCGGCCACCGCTCGACGGCGGCCGCGAACGCCTCCGCCGCGGCCTCCTCGGCGATGTCGAGGTCACCGAAACGCCGGGCCAGGGCGGCGACCACCCGCGCCCACTCCTCCTGGTGGGCCCGGGTGATCGCCTCCCGCACGTCGACCCTGTTCACAGGAACGGCCGCACCTCGACCTTCCGGTTGCAGGCCTTCGACCCCTCGGCGGCGAGCTCGAGCGCCACGTCGAGGTCGGCGGCCTCGATGATCCAGAAGCCGGCGAGGTACTCCTTGGACTCCAGGAAGGGCCCGTCGGTGAACAGCGCCTCCCCACCCCGGCTGTCGATGACGGTGGCCGAGCTGGGCGACGCGAGGCCACCGGCGAAGACCCAGTGGCCCTCCGCCTCGAGCCGGTCGTTGAACGCGTCGATGGCAGCCATCTCGGACGGGGTGGCGGAGCCGGTCTTGTCGTCGATCACGGAAACCAGGTACTGCATCTCGGATCATCTCCTGTGGTTTGGGGCGCCCCCCCGCAGGGCGGCCGCCCACCCCTGCTACGAACACCTCTGCCCGATCCGACACCGCCTCCCAGACTTCTTTCGAGGACTTTCTGCTACGCCAGTGGTGAGCGATCCGACCGCGACGGTACCTCGTCCCCGTGATTCGCAGTCCGGTCTCCCCGGGGCGTGAGAACGCCGTCCCTGATCTCGAGTAGCGATCAGGGACGGCGTTCGGGGCGGTCATGCCGCGGCGGTGGGTCGCAGGGCCCGGCGTTGTCTGGTCCGACGTCTTCGAGCGTCATGCTGCTTCAGGCAGGGCTTGGAACTCGTCAAGCAGGACCTGCATCCGTTCGCCCATCTCTACCTGGGTCAGCAGGACACCTACGGTGCCGTCAGGGTCGACGAAGAAGTTGGTGCCCAGCCCGCCGGACCACCCGTAGCGGCCGGCCCGCCCGCCCTCGGTGTCGACACCGACGCCGAGGCCCCAGCCGGTACCGTCCCAAAAGCCCGGGAAGAAGCCGTCCGGCGTCTTGGCGATGGCCGGCACCTGGTCGCTGGTCATCAGCCGGAGGTGCTCCTCCGACCCGACCGGCCGCCCCTCGAACCGGCCGCCGTCGGCCAGCATCCGGGCGAAGCGGGCGTAGTCGCGGACTGTCGAGACGAGCTCGGCGTGGCTCACGTCGAACGGCGGGTGCCCGGCGTAGAAGCCACCGGCGGCCGGTTCGAGTTCCACCAGGCCGGAGTCGGCGTGCCGGTAGCTGGCCGGCAGCCGGGCGACGCTGCCTGCGGACACCCACAGTCCGGTGTCGCGCAGGCCGAGGGGTCCGAGCAGGTCGTCGGCCAGGTGATCCTGCAACGGCCGGCCGGCCACTCGAGCGAGCAGGATTCCGAGGATGCCGAAGGAGTGGTGGTAGCGCCAGCCCTCGCCCGGCTGGAAGGCCAGGGGCAGTGCCGCCAGCCGGGCGAGCCACTCGTCGGCCCCCAATGTCACGGGGTCGACGCCAGCTTCGACTTCGCTGTC
>DASUZB010000092.1:0-3737 GCA_036377075.1 Actinomycetes bacterium
CCGGGGCAGCTTCTATCCGGTGCTGGTCGCCTCCGCACCGCAGAAGATCGGCATGCTCGAGCTGCTCGAGGTGATGACCGAGGCGTTCCCGTCCCCCGCCGAGCACCCGCTGCCGTCGGTCACCACGCCGGACGGCAAGCCCGTCACGGGCCTGTCCTCCGATCCCAAGGGCCCGCTGCTGGCCGAGGTGGTCAAGACCACGTCCGACTCCTATGTGGGCCGGATCAGCCTGGTCCGGGTGTTCTCCGGCACGCTGCGCCCGGATGCCTCCGTGCACGTGTCCGGCCACGGCCGCGCCGCCAGCGGGCACGAGGACCACGACGACGACGAACGGATCGGCGCGCTGACCTCGCCGCTGGGCAAGCAGCAGCGCCCGGTCACCCAGTGCGTGGCCGGCGACATCTGCGCCGTGGCCAAGCTCAGCACGGCCGAGACCGGCGACACGCTCTCGGATAAGGAACAGCCGCTGCTGATGGAGTCCTGGTCGATGCCGGAGCCGCTGCTGCCGGTGGCGATCGTAGCCAAGTCCAAGGCCGACGAGGACAAGCTGTCCCAGGCGCTGAGCCGGCTGGTCGCCGAGGACCCGACGCTCCGCCTGGAGAACAACGCCGAGACCAGGCAACTGGTGCTGTGGTGCATGGGCGAGGCGCACGCCGACCTGCTGCTGGACCGGCTCGCGCACCGCTACGGAGTCGCGGTGGAAACGACCGACCTGCGGGTGCCGCTGCGGGAGACGGTCGCGGGCAAGGCCCAGGGGCTGGGCCGGAACGTCAAGCAGTCCGGCGGCCACGGCGAGTACGGGATCTGCCACATCGAGATCGAGCCACTGGCGGACGCGTCCGCGTTCGAGTTCGTCGACAAGATCGTCGGCGGCGTGGTGCCACGGCAGTTCATCCCCTCGGTGGAGAAGGGCGTCCGCTGGCAGATGGAGCAGGGCGTGGTGGCCGGCTACCCGATGATCGGCATCCGGGTCACGCTGTACGACGGCAAGGCGCACTCGGTGGACTCCTCTGACATGGCCTTTCAGAAGGCCGGCCGGGCGGCTCTCAGAGACGCCGTGGACAAGGCTCAGCCCAAGCTGCTCGAGCCGGTCGACGAGGTGAGCGTGCTGGTACCCGACGACTACGTGGGCGCGATCATGTCCGATGTGCCCTCCCGCCGCGGCCGGGTGCTCGGCACCGAGCAGATCGGCGTGGGCCGCACCCTGGTCAAGGCCGAGATCCCTGAGCTCGAGATCACCAGGTACGCCATCGAGCTGCGTTCGCTCTCGCACGGCACGGGCTCGTTCACCCGTTCCTACCTGCGCCACGAGCCGCTCCCGTCGCACCTGGCGAGCAAGGTCGCGGCCGAGTCCAAGCCCGGCTAGGGCCGGCCGGCTTACGAGGAGGACGGCCAGGCGTCGGCGAGCAGCTTGCGGGTGTCGGCCAGGAGCTGGGGCAGCACCCGGGTGTGCCCGGTAACCGGCATGAAGTTGGTATCGCCGCCCCACCGGGGCACCACGTGCTGGTGCAGGTGGGCGGCGATGCCGGCGCCGGCCACCGAGCCCAGGTTGATGCCGATGTTGAAGCCCTGGGCTCCGGAGGCCTGGCGCAGCGCGCCGACCGCGCGCTTGGTGAACTCGGAGAACTCGGCGGTCTCGGCCTGGGTCAGGCCGGTGTAGTCGGCCACGTGCCGGTACGGGCAGATCAGCACGTGGCCCGCGTTGTACGGGTACAGGTTGAGCACCGCGTACACCAGCTCGCCCCGCGCGACGATCAGGCCTTCGGTGTCGCTGAGCTTCGGCGCGCGGTCGAATGGGCAGCCCTCGTCCTCACCCGAGCCCGACGGCTTGTTCTCGCCCTTGATGTAGGCCAGGCGGTGCGGCGTCCACAGCCGGCCGAAGGCGTCGGGGACTCCCGCGAAGACGTCGTCGGGGTCGGGCACGGGCCTACACCTGGACGCGGTCGCGCACCGCGGTGACGATCTCCGCGACCGCGTCCGCCACCGGGACGCCGTTCTTCTGCGACCCGTCCCGGTACCGGAACGACACCGCCCCGGCGGCCACGTCATCGTCCCCGGCGATCAGCATGAACGGCACCTTCTGCCGCTGCGCGGTCCTGATCTTCTTCTGCATCCGGTCGTCGCTCGCGTCCACCTCGACGCGGATGCCCTGCTCGCGCAGGCTGGCCGCGATCTTCTCCAGGTAGGGCACGTGGGCGTCGGCGATCGGGATGCCGACCGCCTGGACCGGGGCGAGCCAGGGCGGGAACGCGCCGGCGTAGTGCTCGACCAGGATGCCGAAGAACCGCTCGATCGAGCCGAACAGGGCCCGGTGGATCATGTACGGACGCTGCCGTGAGCCGTCCGCGGCCTGGTACTCGATGCCGAACCGGCCCGGCTCCTGCAGGTCGACCTGGAGGGTGGACAGCTGCCAGCGGCGGCCGATCGCGTCCTTGACGTGCACGTCGATCTTGGGCGCGTAGAAGGCGCCCTCGCCCTCGGCGATCACGTACTTCAGGCCCGACTCATCGAGCGCGTGCTTGAGCGCCGCCTCGGCGACGGCCCACTCCCCGAGGTCGCCGACGTACTTGTCGGGCCGGGTGGACAGCTCCGCCTCGAACTCGGTGAGGCCGAAGTCGCGCAGCAGCCCGACCACGAAGGCCAGCAGCGAGGCCAGCTCGTCCTGCAGCTGGTCCGGGGTGCAGAAGATGTGCGAGTCGTCCTGGGTGAAGCCGCGGGCCCGGGTCAGGCCGTGCACCACGCCGGACTTCTCGTACCGGTACACCGTGCCGAACTCGAACAGCCGCAGCGGCAGCTCGCGGTAGGACCGCCCGCGCGCCGCGTAGATCAGGATGTGCATCGGGCAGTTCATCGGCTTCGGGTAATAGGTGGCCCCGTCCAGTTCCATGGGCGGGAACATGCCGCCGGAGTACCACTCCAGGTGCCCGGAGGTGATGAACAGGTCTTCCTTGGTCAGGTGCGGGGTGTTGACGAACTCGTACCCCGCCTCCTCGTGGCGGCGGCGCGAGTAGTCCTCCATCACCCGGCGGATGATGCCGCCCTTGGGGTGGAACACCGGCAGGCCGCTGCCGATCTCGGTCGGGAACGAGAACAGGTCGAGCTCCGCGCCGAGCTTGCGGTGGTCGCGCTTCTCGGCTTCGGTGAGCAGCCTGACGTACTCGTCCTGGGCGTCCCTGGTCTCCCAGGCGGTGCCGTAGATGCGCTGCAGCTGCGGGTTCTTCTCGCTGCCGCGCCAGTAGGCGCCGCCGGTGCGCATCAGCTTGAACGCCGGGATGGCCCGGGTGACCGGCAGGTGCGGGCCGCGGCACAGGTCCTTCCAGCACAGCTCGCCGCTGCCCGGGTCCAGGTTGTCGTAGATGGTCAGCTCGGTGCCGCCGACCTCCACCGACTCGCCGTCGTCATCGGACGGGTGGCCCTTGAGGCCGATCAGCTCGAGCTTGTACGGCTCGTCCGCGAGCTCGGTCCTGGCCTGCTCGTCGGTCACCACCCGGCGGGAGAACCGCTGGCCCTGCTTGACGATCCGGCGCATCCTGGCCTCGATCGCCTTCAGGTCGTCCGGGGTGAACGGCTTGTCCACGTCGAAGTCGTAGTAGAAACCGTTCTCCACCGGCGGCCCGATGCCGAGCTTGGCCTGCGGGAACAGCTCCTGCACGGCCTGCGCCATGACGTGCGCCGTGGAGTGCCGCAAGATGTAGCGGCCGTCGTCGCTGGCGATGTCCACCGGCTCCACGACGTCG
>DASUZB010000093.1:0-11352 GCA_036377075.1 Actinomycetes bacterium
ACGTGCACCCACGAGACGTAGCCGGTGCCACCCCCGACGAGCGGGAACATCCGCTTGCGCACGAACTTGACCTGATCGTCGTTGGCGCCCGGCCCGTAGAACGCGCCGTAGCGCAGGGCCGCGCCACCAGCCCTGACGACCACGTCCTCGAGGTGGTTGATCGCCTTCGTCCCCTCCACCACCTCCAACGGGTCCTCCTCGGTCTTGACCCATCCGCCCTCGCGGATTCCATTGAAGCTGGCGTGGCTCTGCGCGACGAAGTGGGAGACGCCGGTCGCCTCGGCAGCGGCCAGCAGATGGTCGGTCCCCTCGCTGCGGAGCCGGTTGGTGGTGGCGAAGAAGCGGTCGGCCTTCCTCAGGTTGGGCTTGCCGGCGTGCGCCTCGGAAAGGCCCGTCATCTGGTTCACGATCGCGTCCGGCCGGGCCGCGGCCACCGCCTCGCCGACCGCCACCGCATCCAGCCCGTCCATCACGACGCCTTCTGCGCCCAGCCGCGTCAGCAAGCCCAACTTCGCCGCGCTCGTCGTCGTCGCCGTCACCTGGTGGCCCCGGGCCACGAGCTGCGGCACCAGCCGCCGACCGAGGACCCCGGACCCGCCAGCCACGAACACCCGCACGACCATCACCTTCCTGATTTCCAGAATTGACCCTCAGCCCCGAGACGAGACAGCCCCGGCCGTCTGTGACATGGGGACCGGTTGGGCGATGAGCCGTGATCGGCTGTCCCAGGCGCGATGTCGCCATCCAGCCGAGCTCCACCGCCGCGTGCGCGGCGTAGGTGCCGCAAGGAGGTGACGCCCCTGCCCACCTGAACCGGGGGTCGGGGATGGCGCCAGGTCGGCGAGCCGGTGCGGCGTGTCGGCTGGTCGGAGCGGGTCAGCGTGGGTGAGCGCGAACGAGGTCGTGGTGGACGGCCGCGGCAACGCCCACCTCAACGGCGCCGACTTCGACCTCGTCGCCGGAGCGCCGCCCACGCCCGGCTACGTCAAGCTCCTGCCTCAGCCCCAGACCTCCCTGGCGGTCTCGACGATCAGGCGCAGCTTGGCGACCTCCTGGTCGTAGGTGAGGACGTTGCCCTCGACGGTGGAGGAGAAGCCGCACTGCGGCGAGAGGCAGAGCTGCTCCAGGGGGACGAACTTGGCGGCGGCGTCGATGCGCCGCTTGAGCTCGTCCTTGGACTCGAGCTCGCCCCGCTTCGTGGTGACCAGGCCGAGCACCACCATCTTGCCCTTGGGGACGAAGCGCAGCGGCTCGAAGCCGCCGGAGCGCTCGTCGTCGTACTCGAGGAAGAAGCCGTCGACGCCGAGCTCGCCGAACAGCGCCTCGGCGACGAAGTCGTAGCCGCCCTCCGCCGCCCACGAGGAGCGGAAGTTGCCGCGGCACATGTGGGTGGTGACGGTCATGCCCGCCGGCTTGCGCGCCAGCGCGGCGTTGATCTGCTTGATGTAGCGCAGGTGCAGGTGCTCGGCGTCGTCGCCGCGTTGCGTGACCATCGCGCGCTGCGCCGGGTCGTTGAGGTAGGCCAGGCTGGTGTCGTCGAACTGGAGGTAGGTGCAGCCGAGCTCGCCGAGCCGCGCGACCTCCTCGGCGTAGGCGCTGGCGAGGTCGCTCCAGAACTCCTCGACGTCGGGGTAGACGCTCGGGTCGATCGCCGCGGGGCCGCCGCGGTAGTGGACCATGTTGGGCGAGGGGATGGTCAGCTTCGGCGTGGTCGTGGTCACCAGCGACTGCAGGAACCTGAGGTGGTCGCCGAAGATCGTGTCGGTCAGCCGCACCTTGTCGTCGATCTTGAGCGCGGCGGAGGTGAACTCGATCATCCCCTGCGGGTTGCGGAACCTGACGGTGAGGTTCTCGTCCGCCTTGTGGATCCCGCCGAGCTGGTAGATGTAGTCCATGTGCCAGGAGGTGCGGCGGAACTCGCCGTCGGTGGCCGACTGCAGCCCGACCTCCTCCTGCATCCTGACCACGTCACGGATGGCGTCGTCCTCGGCGGCGCGCAGCTCGTCGGCCGTGATGCCACCGGCGGCGAACTGCTCCCGCGCCCGCAGCAACGCCGGCGGGCGCAGGAGGCTGCCGACGTGGTCCGCACGGAACGGCGGTGTCTCGCGCACGGCATCGTCCTCCTTTGTCGACCGGGGGCTACCGCTTCGCTACTCGAGCCCGCCGGACCCCAACTGCGACTGGCGATTAGAACGGGAAGGGGCGGGTGCCGCTCTGGACCGTTACCCAGCGGAGCTCGGTGAACTCGTCCGCCGCCGCGGTCGCGCCGAAGCGGCCCCAGCCGCTGTCCTTGACGCCGCCGAAGGGCATCTGCGGCTCGTCGTGCACCGGCTGGTCGTTGACGTGGACGATGCCCGACTGCAGCTGCTCGGCCAGTGCCAGGCCCCGGTCGGGGTCGCTGGTGATGATCCCGGCGGCCAGCCCGTAGGGGGTGTCGTTGGCCCTGCGCACCGCCGCGTCCTCGCCGTCGACGACCTCGACGGCGGCGACCGGGCCGAAGGTCTCCAGGCGCGCCAGCTCGCTGTCGGCGGGCACGTCCGCGAGCAGGGTGGCCTGGAAGCAGCGGCCCACGCGCTCGCCGCCGGCGAGCACGCGGGCGCCCTTGGAGACCGCGTCGGCGACGCGGCCGGCCACGGTGTCGAGCGCGCGCTGGTTGATCAGCGGCCCGATCACGGTGTCGTGCTCCTTCGGGTCGCCGACCTTGAGGCCGGCGGTCTTGGCGGCGAGCCGGCCGACGAATTCCTCGGCGACCGGGCGGTCGACGATGATGCGCCGCGCCGACATGCAGATCTGGCCCTGGTGGAGGAAGGCGCCGAAGGCGGTCGCGTTGACGGCGTACTCGATGTCCGCGTCGGCGAGCACGATCAGCGGGTTGAAGCCGCCGAGCTCCAGGACGACGCGCTTGAGGTGGCGGCCGGCGGCCTCGGCCAGCTTGCGGCCGGTGGCGGTGGAGCCGGTGAAGTTGATGCGGCGCACGTTCGGGTTCTCAACCAGCTCGTCGCCGATCGGGCCGGCCTGGCCGGGCCGGTGGGTGACGATGTTCAGCACCCCGTCGGGCAGCCCGGCCTCGGCGAAGATCTCGCCCCAGAGGAGGCCGCCGACGAAGGGCGACTCCTCCGACGGCTTGGACACCACGGTGTTGCCGAGCATCAGCGGCGCCGCGATCGAGCGGGCCGAGAGGATCAGCGCCGCGTTCCAGGGCGCGATCGCCCCCACGACGCCGACCGGCCGGCGGATCCCCATGGCGAAGGCGCCCGGCACGTCCGAAGGGAGCACCTGGCCGATCGGCGCGTAGGCGGTCCCGGCCGTCTGGCGCAGCAGCCCGCCGACGAAACCCAGCTGGAACATGCCGAAGCCGAAGCTGCTGCCGGTCTCGCTGGCCAGCAGGGCGACGACCTCGTTGCCGCGCTGCTCCAGCAGGTCCGCCGCCTTCAGGAAGATCCGCTGCCGCTCCGCCGGCGGCACCTGCGACCAGGCGGGGAAGGCGTCAGCCGCGGCCTGGACGGCGCGGCGCGCGTCCTCGCGCGTCCCGGCGGGGGCGGTGGCGACCACCTCGCCGGTGTAGGGGTTGAGGTCGTCGAACCTGCCGCTGTCGGCGGCGTCCACCCACTGTCCGGCGATGAACTGGCGGTATTCGGACTTGGCCGTTCCTGTCGCTGCGCTGCTCACGGCGCCTCTCCTCCCTGCCTACGCCATCCGAGGACGCGCTCTATAGTCGTGCGCTGTGGTTGTCAAGGCAACCGTCTGGGAGTTTGGCCTCGCCGGCCGGTGGTTGCCGTGGTGGCCCGGTCGGACCCCCGCTCGCAGCGACTGCCCTTCCTCGGAGCGGAGAGCGGGGGTCCGACCGGGCTCCAGCGCTGGGCCGTCGGAGCACCTGAGCAGGGCGTCCTCACGTCGTTCCTGGCCCGGCCGTTTGGTTCTTGGAGGCACGAGGGCTGAGGGAAGGGGAGGCTGATGACGGCTACGGCGCGGCCGTTCCGGTTCGGTGTGGTAGGCGAGGGCATCCGCTCTGGTGAGGAGCTGCTGGAGGTGGCGCGGCGGGCTGAGGCGCTGGGCTACGGCACGCTGCTGCTGCGTGACCACTTCGTGCGGGAGCCGTTTGGGGACCAGCTCGCGCCGATGGTCGCGCTGACCGCGGCGGCGGCCGCGACTCGGACGCTGCGGGTCGGCAGCCTGGTGCTCGACAACGACTACCGGCACCCGGTGCTGCTGGCCAAGGAGGCGGCGACGCTCGACGTGCTCTCGGGTGGTCGCTTCGAGCTGGGGATCGGGGCCGGGTGGCTGCGCGACGAGTACGAGCGGGCCGGCATCCCGTTCGACCCGCCGGGGGTGCGGGTCGGGCGGCTGGAGGAGTCGGTCCGGCTGCTCAAAGGCCTGCTCTCCGGGTCGGCGGTGAGCTTCCAGGGCAAGCACTACTCGGTCGACGGGATCGAGACCTTCCCGCGGCCGGTGCAGCGGCCTCACCCGCCGATCCTGGTCGGCGCGGGGAGCCGGCGCATGCTCGGCATCGCCGGGCGCGAGGCGGACGTCGTCGGCATCCTGCCGAAGGCGCTACCAGACGGCAGCATCTCCGAGGACCTGGAGGAGCGCTCGCCTGAGACGCTCGCCCGCAAGGTGGAGTGGGTGCGCGAGGCGGCCGCGGACCGTGCCGGCGAGGTCGAGCTCAGCATGATGGTCGGCGTCAAGGTGGCGGACGACCATCGCGAGGCTGCCGAGCAGGTTGCGACCAGGAACGGCTGGGGAGCGGCGGCCGGCCCGCTGGTCGAGCGGATGCCCTCCCTCCTGCTCGGTTCGGTCGACCAGATCGTCGAGCAGGTGGAGCGGCAGCGTGAGCGCTTCGGCATCTCCTACCTGGTCGTCTCCGACCAGCACATGGAGCGCTTCGCCCCGGTGGTCGACTGCCTCGCCGGCAGGTGACGGCGTTACCCACAGATCTTCGCGGGCGGCTCGATCTGCTGGTCAGGGTGTCATATGGTCTAGCAGATGGTCATGGCTCGTAAGGAAGTGCTCGTCCAGCTGGACGACGACCTCGTCCGTCGGCTGGACGAGCTCGCTGCCGATCATGGAGTGAGTCGCTCCGAGTTGCTGCGGCGCGGCGCGCTCGCGGTCCTCGACGCCGCCGAGATCGTCGAGTCCGACCGGCAGCTCGTTGACGCCTACCGGCGGCAACCCCAGGATCCGACGGTCGTCGTCGCGGCCGCTCGGCTGGCCGCCGAGACCGCCCCGGAGTGGTAGCCCGTGGCTGACGATCCCCCAGACGGCGCTCGACCCCGCGCCGCTCGGGCGCCTCGGCGAGGTTGAGCGAGCCCACCTCGACCGGGCGCTTCGCTACGCGCTGGACATCCGCTACTGAACCGCTTGACTCCTCGCGCAACCTGCGCCACCGGCCCGGTCAGGCGCTGCTGCTCCTGCTGGCCCTCGGCGCCGCCACCACGACGCTCAGCCTGGCGCTGGCGGTCGGTCAGAGCGGCGACGCGCCGCCGTGGCCATCTTCGCGCGTAGCAGCGGCTATGCTGATCGTGTCAGGAAGCGCCGCACCAGAAGGGGCCCCGACCTGGGCTGATGACCATGGCACGCAGGACCCGATACCCGGCCGACGCGGGATTGTCCACCAGGATGCTGGTGACCATGTTCCTGCTCGGGCTGCTCTACGTCGCCTTCGTGGCGGTGCTGGTCGCGCTGCGGATCCCGTGGATCTTCATCCTGGTGATCGCGGGCGGCTTCCTGTTCGTCCAGTACTTTTTCTCCGACAGGATCGCGCTGTTCTCGCTCGGCGGCCGGGAGGTGTCGCCGCAGGAGGCACCCGAGCTGCACGCGATCGTGGACCGGCTGTGCGCGCTCGCCGACATGCCCAAGCCGAAGGTGGCGATCGCCCAGTCCGACATCCCCAACGCGTTCGCCACCGGCCGCAACCAGCGGGCGGCGGTGGTGTGCGCCACCACCGGCATCATGCGCCGCCTCAACGAGCAGGAGCTGGAGGCGGTGCTCGCCCACGAGCTCAGCCACGTCGCCCACCGCGACGTCGCGGTGATGACGATCGCGAGCTTCCTGGGCATCCTCGCCGGCTTCGTGGTCCGCTCCTCGCTCTACGCCGGCGCCTTCGGCGGCGGCTTCGGCCGCCGCGACGACCGCGACAACACCGGCGCGGTGATCCTGCTGGTGGTGCTCGCCTCGGCGATCGTGTACGCGCTGAGCTTCCTGCTCACCCGGGCGCTGTCCCGCTACCGGGAGCTGTCGGCCGACCGCTCCGGCGCGATGCTGATCGGCCGCCCGTCGCTGCTGGCCTCCGCGCTCACCAAGGTGTCGGGCGAGATGGCCCGCATTCCGACCCGCGACCTGCGCGCGGCCGAGCCGCTGAACGCGTTCTTCTTCGCGCCGGCGCTCGCCCCCGGCTTCAGCTTCTCCTCGCTGTTCGCCACCCACCCGAGCCTCGAGCGCCGGCTGGAGCAGCTCGCCCGCCTCGAGCGGGAGCTGGGGCGGCCGCTGTGAAGCTGTTCGACGTCCTGCTCGGCCGCAGCAAGCCGAAGCAGGCCAACCTCGACGCGCTGTTCGCCGTCAGCTCGGCGGCGATCACCTTGGAGGCCGGGGCCGGGCTGCGCCCCTCGGGGCAGGCCGCCGTCTGCTTCAAGCCGGCCTCCGGCCAGGACTTCGCCGCCACCAGCAAGGAGCTCACCGAGCTGCTGCAGATGGCGGTGCAGGAGGCCGGCTCGAAGCTCGAGGTCACCGACGACCAGTACGGCTACCGCTGGGTGGTGCTCGGCGACCCCGACCTCGAGGACCTGGTCACCAGCGTCCACCTGGTCAACTCGACGCTGCAGGACCACGGCTTCGGCCCCCAGCTGCTCTGCTCGGTGTTCGGCTTCGGCAGCGGGCAGTCGGCCTGCCACCTGGTGTACCTGTACAAGCGCGGGACCTTCTACCCGTTCGCCCCGCGGCCAGGCGAGCGGCGCGACAACGAGACGGAGCTGAACGTCCGCGCCGTGCTCGGCGGCGAGCTGCCGATCGAGTCGGACCTGACCCGCTGGTTCGCGCTCTGGGGCGTGCCGATCTCCTGACCGGTCACGCGCGGAGCCGGTCGGGGACGACCTCACCGAGCAGGTGGGCGAGGTCGTCCGGGCGCGACAGCAGCGGCCAGTGGCCGGTGGGCAGCTCGTGAAGGGTCCAGCGCGGCCCGGCGAGGTCCACGAACCAGGGGTGGCCGGCGGCGATCAGCTCGCGCACCTGCGCCAGCGGGAAGCTGCAGGAGATCAGCGCGCGGGGCAGCTCTTCCCTGGCGGGGTCGCGCAGTTGCAGCGGCTGGGTGTAGGTGCCGAACGGCTGCGCCACCGCCCGCGAGCGGATCAGGTCCCGCTCCCGCTCGCCGAGGCCGGCCGGGCTCGCGCCGGCGACCTTCTCCAGCTCCTCCCACGACGGCATCGGCAGCCGCCAGCCGTCGCCCCGCTCGGCCACGGTCTTCTCCTGCTGCGCCCTGGCCTCGGGCGCCAGCATGTCGAGGTAGGCGTCGCCGTCGGCGACCGGCCCGCCGTCGACGTAGACGACCTGGGCGAGGCGGCCGGGGACGCGGTCGGCGACGCCGGTGACCACCACGCCCGCGTAGCTGTGGCCCACCAGCACGACGTCGTCGAGCCCCTCGTACTCGATCAGGTTGACCACGTCGGTGAGGTGGGTCTCCAGGTCGACCTGCGGGCTGGCCAGGTGCGCCCGCTCGCCGAGCCCGGTGAGGGTCACCGGGTACGCCGCGTGCCCGGCCGCCCGCAGCGGCCCCGTCACCCTCGACCACGCCCATCCGCCCAGCCACGCGCCCGGGACCAGCACGAAGGTCGCCATCCGCCTGCTCCTCCCTGTTCACGTCCTGCCCGGGCCGGTCGGCCCGGCAGGGCCAGCGTAAGCTAGAATCTGGACAGTTTCGGTCCTGATTTACGAACTCGGGGGAGGAAGCCGTGTCCCGGCCGACGACCCGCGTCCTCACCCTGCTCGAGACGCTGCAGGACCGCGGTCGCGTCAGCGGCCCGGAGCTCGCCGAGCGGCTCGGCGTCGACCAGCGCACCGTGCGGCGCTACGCGGCCAGGCTGCAGGACCTCGGCTACCCGGTGGAGGCCGAGCGGGGCCGCTACGGCGGCTACCGCCTGCGCCCCGGGTACAAGCTGCCGCCGCTGATGCTCACCGACGAGGAGGCGGTCGCGGTCGTCCTCGGCCTGACGGCGGCGCGGCACCTCGGCATGGCCACCGCCGCCCCGGCGGTGGACGGCGCCCTGGCCAAGCTCTACCGCGTGCTGCCGGTGGCGCTGCGGCGGCGCGTCCGTGCCCTGGAGGAGACGATGGGCTTCACCGGCGCCGGGCGTCGCCCGGCCGCCCCGCTGGAACCGGCGACCGTGCTCACCCTGGCCGAGGCGGCGCGGCTGCGGCGCCGCGTGCGGGTCCGCTACCGCTCGGGGCAAGGCGAGGAGGGCGAGCGCGACCTCGACCCGTACGGGCTGGTCTTCCACGCCAGCCGCTGGTACCTCGCCGCCTTCGACCACCGCCACGGCGAGCCGCGCACCTTCCGGGTCGACCGGGTGGCCGCCGCCGAGCTGCGGCCCGAGCGCGTCGCCGTCCCCGACGGCTTCGACGCGGTCGAGCACGTCACCCGCTCGCTCGCCCGGGTGCCGTGGACCCACGAGGTCGAGGTGCTGCTGGAGACCACCCTCGCCGAGGCGCGCCGGCGCATCCCGGCGACCGCCGCCGAGCTCGCCGAGGCCGACGGGGGCGTGCTGCTGCGAGCGCGGGCCGAGCGCCTCGACGGCGCGGCGCGGATGCTCGCCTCGCTCGGCTGGCGCTTCACCGTGCGCCGCCCCGACGAGCTGCGCGCCGCCGTCCGCGACCTGGCAGGCACGCTGGCCGCCCTTGCCGACCGCTGACGACCGCGTTTTCCTGACTTCCCCGAATACCATATGATTCGCTACTGGTCGAAGTCGGTCATCCCCTTGAAGGGGCGGCGGCGTGCGCTGGCATTGGTACTTCAGCGCGCTCGCCCTGGCGGGCGGCGCCTGCGTGGCCGCCTACGCGCTGTACGTCTGGCGTCGCCGGCGGGCGTCCGCCGGGGCCAGCCTGGCGGTGGTGCTGGCCGCGGCCGGCTGGTGGGGGCTCGCCTACGCCATCGAGCTCGGCGCCAGCCGGCTGTCCACCAAGCTCTTCTGGGGCGACGCCAAGTGGCTGGGCATCGCGCTGCTGCCGCCGGCCTGGTTCGCCTTCATCATGCAGTACACCGGCAGGGGACGCTGGGTGAACCGCTACACCATCACCGCGCTGCTGATCCCGTCCGTCGGGGTGATCGTGCTGCTCGCCAACAAGGGCACCCACGACCTGGTGCGCTACTACCCGCCGTCGGCGGTCGGCGACCCCGACGCGATCGCCCAGGTCGGCCCGTTGTTCTGGCCCTTCCTGGTCTACGCCGACCTGGTCGTCTGGGGCTCGACGGCGCTGTTCGTCTGGACCCTCACGCACGTCTCGCGCCTCTACTGGCGGCAGAGCCTGCTGCTGATCGTCACCGTGCTGCTGCCGAGCGTCGCCAACGTGGTCCACAACCTCAACCTGGGCCCGTTCGGGCGGGTCGAGCCCACCCCGTTCCTGTTCGTGCTGACCGGGACGGTGCTGGTGTGGGGCATCTTCCGCTTCCGCCTGCTGGACCTGGCGCCGATCGTGCGCGGCTCGGTCCTGGAGACGATCCAGGACGGCGTGGTGGTGCTCGACCCCTACCGTCGGGTGGTGAACCTCAACCCGGCGGCCGAGCGCGCCCTCGGAGTACCGACCGCCGAGGCGGTCGGCCGGCAGGCGGAGGCGCTGCTGGCGGTGGAGCCGTCCCTGCTCGACGGGGGCGGGCCCGGGCAGGTCGTTCTCCGCGCCCGCCGCCACGAGCTGACCTCCACGCCGCTGCGCGACCGGGGTGGCCGCGAGACCGGTCGGGTGGTGGTGCTGCGGGACGTGACCGAGCGGCAGCGCGCCCACGACCGCCTGGTCCGGCTCGACGAGCAGCGGCGCTGGCTGCTCGGCCGCCTGGTCAGCCGCCAGGAACGGGAGCGGCGCCGGCTCGCCGGCCAGCTGCGCCAGGTCGACCCGAGGCTGCGCATGGCCGCCTCCGGCCTCGACCGGCTGCGCGCCAGCCTGGACCGGCCCGACCAGGTCGAGCTCGTCGAGGGGCTCCGCGGGGCGATCATCGAGAGCCTCGGGCGCCTGCGCCAGCTCGCCTTCGAGCTGCGCCCGCCGCCGCTGGACCGGATCCGGCTGGCCGAGGCGCTCGGCCAGTACGCCAGGTCGGTCGGCGAGCAGGCCGGGTTCCGCGTGCACGTCGAGGACTACCTCGACCGCGACCTCCCGGCCGTGCTGCGGGAGGTCGCCTACCGGATCGCCCAGGAGGCGCTCGCCAACGTCGCCGCCCACGCCCACGCCCAGCGGGTCACCATCTGGCTGGACGAGGCCGACGAGGGCGGCCTGCACCTGCGCGTCAGCGACGACGGCGTCGGCTTCCTGCCGGACATCGGGCGGGCCGAGCCCGGCCCCGAGCACCTCGGCATCGTGAGCATGCGCGAGCAGGCGGCCATGGTCGGCGGCTCGTGCAAGGTGGCGAGCTCGCCGGGCATGGGCACCACCGTGGAGCTGCTGCTGCCGGTACCGCCGGCCGGCTGAAGCCTCGCTGGCCCCGGGGTCGGGTGGGCCATATGCTTTGGCCATGGACGATCGGGGGCTGAGCCGGCTGCGGCTCGCCGGCGCGGCCGCGGCGGGTGCCGCGGTCGCGCACACGCTGCTCTACCTGGTCGCGGTGCCCGACACCAAGGCGAGGGCGGCCGTCCTCGCCGAGAGCGGGCACGGCTACTGGTCGTGGGCGCTGGCCGCCGCGCTGGTGCTCGGCGCGGCCGCGGCCGCCGCCACCGTCGGCGGCCATTTCCGGCGCGGGCTGCGCCGTGGGGCCGCGGCCGGCTGGCCCTCCCGGGCCGACGGGGACCCGCTCGGGCGGCTGGCGGTCCGCCTTGCGGCCCTGCAGGTCGGCATCTACGTGGTGCAGGAGCTGCTCGAGCGGCTCATGGCCGGGCTGCCGCTCGCCAGCGTGGCGCACGAGCAGCTCCTGCTCCTCGGGTTTCCGGTCCAGGTTCTGGTCGCGGTCGCGGTGGCCACCGTGCTGGTGGTCCTCGCCCGTGCCGCCGAGGCGGTCGGCCGCGCGCTGCGCCCGGCGCCGCCACCTCGGCGGCGGCGCCTGCCCGTCCCGCGGCCGGTCGTCGCCGTCCGCGCCTCCAGGCTCGCGGCCGGCCCGGCCGCGATCCGTGCCCCTCCCGCCGCCTGAATTCCTCGTCAACCGCCAGCCTGCGCGGGCGCACGCCC
>DASUZB010000094.1:0-21152 GCA_036377075.1 Actinomycetes bacterium
ATGACGTCCTCCCGCACCCCTCGGGCTGCCTTGCCACTCAATCGGCAGCGGTTCCAACCACGGTACAGGTCCCCCCCAACAATCCGTGCCCGGAGGGGAGCGGCCGTATGCCGACCGTAAGGAGCGCGCCGCTCACCAAACCCCCGCGGGGGAGCGCGTCTCCGGTGAGCTGCTCGCCGAGCAGCGCGCCGCCCTCGCCGGCCTCTTCGCCGAGCTGCCAGCGGCCGACCAGCGCAACCTGCTGCGGGCGCTGGAGTCGCTGCGCGCCGTGCTCGCCCGCCACCCGGAGGTGTGACCGCCCGCCGTCACCCGCGGGCGGCCGCGCGGCGCGCACCGATGACGGCGACGTTGACGAGCGGGAGCGCCATGGTCAGCCCACCTTCCTGCCGGGTCCGCGCGCCGGTCGCGCGGCTCCCGGGCGCTCCTCGCGGCCGCCGGTGCGCGCACCGGCACTCGGGCGCTCGCCCTCGAGGCCGGCCAGGAGCGCCCGCAGCGACCGGTCGAGGGCGCGCCGTTCGGCGGTGGTGAGGGCGTCGAGCAGCCGCGCCTCGTTGCGGACGTGCACGCCGATGGCCTGGTCGATCGTCGCCTTGCCCCGCGCGGTCAGGCGGACGAGCGTGCCGCGGCGGTCGCCCGGGTCCGGCCGCCGCTCGACCAGGCCGGCGTCGGCGAGCCGGTCGAGCCGCTTGGTCATCCCGCCCGACGAGAGCATGGTCGCGCGCATCAGCTCGGTCGGGTTGAGCTCGTACGGCGCGCCGGCGCGGCGCAGCGCCGCGAGCAGGTCGAGCCAGCCGGGCTGCAGGCCGAGCTCCCGGAGTGGGGCGGAGAGGAGCGGATGTGCCAGCTCCGCGACGCGGAAGAGGCGGCCGAGCGTCGCCAGCGGCCCGGTGTCGAGGTCGGGCCGCTCCCGGTGCCACTGCGCGACGATCTCGTCGACGTGGTCGGTCCTGTCGGGGCTCACCGCTCCAGTATAGGATCCATGCTAGAATCTTTCCAGCAAGATTCTTTCCAGATCGACATCGGGAGGTGCCGGGTTGCCCATGAACGCCGTCCGCCTGCACCCGCCGGGCGGGATCGGGAACCTCGCCGTCGAGGAGGTCGCGGTCCCGAGCCCGGGCGAGGGAGAGGCGCTGGTGCGCGTCCACGCCGCCGCGATCACCCGCGACGAGCTCGACTGGCCCACCGACCGCCTGCCGGCGATCCCCTCCTACGAGCTGTCCGGCGTCGTCGAGCAGCTCGGCGACGGCGTCGCGGAGCTGTCACCCGGGGACGCGGTCTTCGCGCTCACCGGCTTCGACCGCGACGGCGTGGCCGCCGAGCTCGCGGTCGTCCCCGCCGCCGTGCTCGCGCCCAAGCCGAAGGCGCTCGGGCACGTCGAGAGCGCGGCGCTGCCGATGGGCGGGCTCACCGCCTGGCAAGGATTGTTCGACCACGGCGGGCTGGAGCCGGGCCAGCGCGTGCTCGTCCTCGGCGCGCGGGGCGGGGTCGGCCACCTCGCCGTCCAGCTCGCGCGGGCCCGGGGCGCGGAGGTGGTGGAGCAGCCGGGCGAGCCGGTGGACCTCGTCTTCGACACGGCCGGTGGCGAGCCGCTGCGGCGCGCGCCGGCGCTGGTGCGGCCGGGCGGCCGGCTCGTGTCGGTCGCCGAGGAGCCGCCACCGTCCGACGCCTCCTCGTACTACTTCGTCGTCGAGCCGAACCGCGGCCAGCTGGTCGAGCTCGCGCGGCTGGCCGACGACGGAGCGCTGGTCCCGGCGGTCGACTCGGTGTTCCCGCTGGCGGAGGCCCGCGCCGCCTTCGAGCGCGTGATGGCGCGCGGCAAGCGCGGCAAGGTGGTGCTCCGCGTCGTCGAGGGCTGAAGCGGCCGCCCGGCCTGGCTTGCGGCGCAGCGGGGACCAGGATGACACCGTCGGAGCGGCGCGCGGTGGGGTTTGTAACGTTTCACGGGCCGGGGCTGTGGTCGCTGGAGTCGCGCACGACCAGCTGCGGCTCGAAGACGATCTGCCGGTGGCCGTGCCCCGTGCCCTCGGCGGCCTCCTCGATCAGCAGCTCGGCGGCCACGCGGCCGAGCTGGTCGCGGGGCTGGCGCACCGACGACAGCGGCACCGCGGCCGCGGCGGCGAAGTCGATGTCGTCGTAGCCGACGATGGCGAGGTCGCCGGGCACGCGCAGCTGCCTGCGGGTCATCTCCTGCAGCAGCCCGAGGGCGAGCAGGTCGTTGGCGCAGAACGCGGCGGTCGGCCGACGCTCGGGCGGCAGCTCGGCCAGCTGCGCGCCGGCGGCGAGCCCCGAGGAGAAGTTGAGCGCCGGGGTCTCCACCGCGGTCAGCGCCGACGCCGGCAGCCCGGCCGCGAGCAGCGCGCGGTTCGCCCCCTCGTGGCGGTCGTGGACCTGCTTGATGCCGAACGGCCCGCCCACGAAGGCGATCCGCCGGTGGCCACGCTCCACCAGGTGGGTGACCGCCAGCTCGCCGCCGTAGACGTCGTTGACCGAGACCGAGCAGTGGTTGCGGGTCGACGCCCAGCGGTCGAGCAGCACCACCGGCGTACCGCGACGCTGCATCTGCCGCAGCCGCTCGCTCACGCCCTTCACCGGGGTGATCAGGATGCCGTGGACCCGGTGCTCCTCGAGCAGGTCGATGTAGCGGCGCTCGCGCTCGGCCTTCTCGTCGCTGTTGCAGAGGATCACCGCCAGCCCCGCCGCCGCGGCGGCGTCCTCCACGCCGCGGGCGACGTCGGTGAAGAAGGGGTTGGAGACGTCGAGCACGACCAGCCCGAGGGTGCGGCTGCGGCCGGCCCGCAGCTGCCTGGCCGACTCGTTGCGCACGAACCCCAGCGCGGCGATCGCCTGCTCCACCCTGGCGCGCGTGGCGGGCGCGACCACCTCGGGCCGGTTCAGCACGTTGGACACCGTGCCGACGGACACGCCGGCGTGCGCCGCCACGTCGCGGATGCTCTTGGTGCCTTCCGGTGCCCGCACCGCCACCTCCTCCGCTCGCTGTGAGCCGGCGCGCCCCATGATCTTGAACCGTATCGAGCAAGCGCGTGAACCATCCGGCCGCAGGGGGCCGGTTGGGGTCTTGACAGCCGCGCGGAGCGGCTATTAGCGTCGTCGTAGTGTAACTGAAACGATTCATTCAGTCGCATGGGACCGGGAGGCTCGCGGTGGCCCAGGCCGACGACGCGCGGCAGCCGTCGTCAGCGGCGGGAGCGACCCAGGCGCCGCTGCTGGCGCTCGAGCACGCCGCCAAGTCGTTCGGCTCCGTCCGCGCCATCGAGGACGGGTCGATCGAGCTGCGCGCCGGTGAGGCGCACGGCCTGGTGGGGGAGAACGGCGCCGGCAAGTCCACCCTGGTGAAGATCCTCGCCGGCGTGTACCGGCCGGACGCCGGCCGGCTGCTGCTCGACGGCGGGGAGCTCCGCCTCGGTGGTCCGGCGGACGCACGCGCCGCCGGCATCGCGGTGATCTACCAGGAGCCGACGCTCTTCCCCGACCTCTCGGTCGCGGAGAACATCTTCATGGGCCGCCAGCCGCTGGCGGCGGGCCGGCGCATCGACGGCCGCGAGCTGCGCCGCCGGGTCGAGGCGCTGATGGCGCGGCTCGGCGTGCCGCTCGACCCCTCCCGCCCGGCCAGGGGCCTGAGCATCGCCGACCAGCAGATCGTCGAGATCGCCAAGGCGCTGTCGTTCGAGGCCCGGGTGATCGTGATGGACGAGCCGACCGCCGCGCTCTCGGGGGCGGAGGTCGAGCGGCTGTTCGCGGTGGCGCGGGCGCTGCGCGCCCATGGCGCGGCGGTGCTGTTCGTCTCCCACCGGCTCGACGAGGTCCTCGAGCTCTGCCAGCGGGTCACCGTGATGCGCGACGGCCGCCAGGTGTTCAGCGGCCCGCTCGACGGGCTCACCAGGGACGACCTGGTGCGCCGCATGGTCGGGCGCGAGCTGGGCGCGATGTACCCCAAGCGGGGCGCGGCCCGCGGGGAGGTGGCGCTGTCGGTGCGGCGGCTCACCCGCGAGGGCGTCTTCACCGACGTCAGCTTCGAGGTGCGCCACGGCGAGATCGTCGGCCTCGCCGGCCTGGTCGGCGCCGGGCGCAGCGAGGTCGCCAGGGCGGTGTTCGGCATCGACCGCCGCGACGCCGGCGAGGTGGTGGTCGAGGGCCGCCGGCTCCCGGCCGCCTCGCCGACGGCCGCGATGGCGGCCGGCATGGGCTACGTCCCCGAGGACCGCCGCGAGCAGGGCCTGGTGATGGACCTGTCGATCGCCCGCAACGCGAGCCTGGCGTCGCTCGGGCGGCTGCGGCGCGGCGTGCTCATCCGCGCCGCGGACGAGCGCCGCCTCGCCGCCGACTGGGCGCTGCGGCTGCGGCTGAAGTACGCGCGCCTCGGCGACCCGGTCGCCGCCCTGTCGGGCGGCAACCAGCAGAAGGTGGTCCTCGCCAAGTGGCTCGCCCGCCGCCCGACCGTCCTGGTCGTCGACGAGCCCACCCGCGGCATCGACGTGGCCACCAAGGCCGAGGTCCACCGCCTGCTGTCCGACCTGGCCGCCGACGGCGTCGCGGTGCTGATGATCTCCTCCGAGCTGCCGGAGATCCTCGGCATGGCCGACCGCGTGCTGGTGATGCACGAGGGCCGCCTCACCGCCGAGCTGCCGCGCGAGGAGGCCACCGAGGAGCGGATCATGTTCGCCGCCACCAGCGACGCGCCCGGCGGAGCCGGCGGATGAGCGTCGGCGGGGGGTCCGGGGGGCTCAAGAGCGAGGCCGGAGCCCAGGCGGCGGGCGGCCACGCAGGGCCGAGCGGTAGCCCCCCGGTGGACCGGGCTGCCGAGCGCGCGGCCGCCGCGCGGCGCGGCCGCCGCGCGGTCCTGGTCGACGCGGCGCTGCGCTTCCGCGAGCTGGGCATCCTGCTGGTCCTCGCCCTGGTCGTCGCCGTCACCACCGCCTACAACCCGCGCTTCGTCAGCGCCCAGAGCATCCGCGACCTGCTGCTCAACGCGTCGATCGTCGCGCTGCTCACGGTCGGCCAGACGCTGGTGGTGATCACCCGCAACGTCGACCTCTCGGTCGGCTCGGTCCTGGGGCTCACGGCGTTTGCGACCGCGGACCTGATGGCGGGCCACCAGCGGCTCCCGGTGGCCGTCGCGCTGCTCGCCGGGCTCGGGCTCGGCGCCGCCTGCGGCGCCGCCAACGGCGTGGTGACGGCCGCCGCCCGGGTGCCGAGCCTGGTGGTGACGCTCGGCACCCTCTACGTCTTCCGCGGGCTCGACTACGCCTGGGCCGGCGGCCGCCAGGTCAACGCCGCCAACCTGCCCGACAGCCTGCTCGGCCTGGGCAGCGGCAGCTTCCTCGGGGTGCCGTACCTGGTCGCCGTGACCGTCGTCGGCGTGGCGGTCGCGGCCTACGCGCTGCGCTCATTCCGTTCCGGCCGCGAGCTGTACGCGATCGGCTCCAACCCCGACGCCGCCGTGCTGGCGGGCATCCCCGTCGGCCGCCGGGTGCTGGCCGCGTTCGTCGCCAGCGGCGCGGTCGCGGGGCTCGCCGGGGCGCTGTGGACGGCCCGCTTCGGCACCGTCGACGCCACCGCCGGCACGGGCTTCGAGCTGCAGGTGATCGCGGCGGTGGTGGTCGGCGGCGTGGCCATCTTCGGCGGTAGCGGCTCGGTGGCCGGCGCCGCCCTCGGCGCGCTGCTGCTGTCGACCATCGGCAGCGCCCTGGTCGTCCTCAAGGTGCCGTCGTTCTGGCTGCAGGCGGTCGACGGCGCCCTGCTGATCGGCGCGATCGCCCTGGACCGCCTGGTCGGCCTGCGGGTCGCCTCCGCGCTCAGGCAGCGGAGCGTGCGCCGTGGCTGACGCCGAGGCCCGCCGCGCCGGGCTGCTGCGCTGGGACACCACCCTGGTGCTGCTGCTGGTGCTCGTCGCGGTCGCCGGCCGCTGGGCCTCGCCCGACTTCCTCAGCGGCACCAACCTGTTCTACCTCGGCCTCGACATCGGCGAGGTGGCGCTGCTGTCGCTGCCGCTCACCCTGATCGTCGTCGCCGGCGAGATCGACCTCTCGATCGCCTCGATCCTCGGGCTTGCCAGCGCCCTGATCGGCTACCTGTGGGACGCGGGGGTGCCGCTGGAGACGATCCTGCCGGTGGTCGTGCTCGCCGGCGCGGTCGCCGGCGCCTTCAACGGCTTCCTCGTCACCCGCCTCGGCCTGCCCTCGCTGGCGGTCACCATCGGGACGCTGGCGCTGTACCGGGGGCTCGCCTTCGTGATCCTCGGCGACAAGGCGGTGGCCGACTTCCCGGCCAGCTACACCAGGTACGGCACCACCCCGCTGCCCGGCACCCACGTCCCCTACCCGACGGCGCTGTTCGCCGTGCTGGCGCTCGCCTTCGCGGTGCTGCTGCACGCCACGCCGTTCGGCCGGGCGGTGTTCGCCATCGGCGCCAACCGCGAGGCCGCCTTCTTCTCGGGCATCCGCGTCAGGCGGATCAAGCTGGTCCTGTACGTGCTCAGCGGCGCCGTGGCCGGGCTCGCCGGGATCGTCTACACGCTGCGCTTCGCCAGCGCGCGCGCCGACAACGGCACCGGGCTGGAGCTGGCCGTGGTCGCCGCGGTGCTGCTCGGCGGCGTCTCGATCTTCGGCGGCAAGGGCACGCTCGGCGGCGTGGTCGCCGCGGTGCTGCTGCTCGGCGGCGTGCGCAACGCGCTGATCCTCAACGACGTCTCCAACGACACCCTCAACGTGGTGACCGGGCTGCTGCTGATCGGCAGCGTGGTCGCCCCGAGCACCGTCAGGGCGGCGGCCCGGGTCGCGCGCCCGCGGCGAGCCCCGCCCCCCACCGCATCCGAGAAGCCAGCCGGCTGAGCCGTCCAGGTCGCGCCGCGGCCGCGGCGCCGAGAGAAAGGAACGCCATGCACCCAGGAACAGTGCTGGGGTACCCCAAGTGGGTCGGGCGACTTGCCGTGGCCGCCACCTGCGCGGTCATCCTGGCCGCCTGCGGGGGGACGACCAAGGAGAGCTCCGGCGGCGGCACGGCGACCACCGCCGCCGCCGGCCAGGCCAACCCCAACGCCCCGATCAAGCAGGGCCTCAAGATCGCCTTCCTGCCCAAGCAGGTGAACAACCCCTACTTCACCATCTCCGACAACGGCGGCAAGAAGGCGATCGGCGAGTTCGGCGGCCAGTACAAGGAGGTCGGCCCCTCGGAGGCGAGCGCCTCCTCGCAGGTCTCCTACATCAACACGCTGGCGCAGCAGCACCAGGACGCGATCGTCGTCTCCGCCAACGACGCCAACGCGATCGCCCCGGCGCTCAAGGCCGCCATGGCGCAGGGCGTCAAGGTGGTGACCTACGACTCCGACGCCGCGCCGGACGCGCGCACGATCTTCGTCAACCAGGCCACCTCCGAGGACATCGGCCGCAGCGAGGTCCAGGTGCTCGGCAAGCAGATCAACTACACCGGCGACATCGCGATCCTCTCGGCGACGGCCAACGCGACCAACCAGAACACCTGGATCAAGTTCATGAAGGACGAGCTGTCCAAGCCGCAGTACAAGAACATGAAGCTGGTCAAGGTCGCCTACGGCAACGACGACGACCAGACCTCGTTCCAGCAGGCCCAGGGCCTGTTGCAGGCCTACCCGAAGCTGAAGGGGATCATCTCGCCGACCACCGTCGGCATCTCCGCCGCCGCCCGCTACCTGTCGAAGTCGTCCTACAAGGGGAAGGTGGCGCTCACCGGGCTGGGGACGCCCAACCAGATGCGCAAGTTCGTCAAGGACGGCACGGTCGAGTCGTTCGAGCTGTGGGACCCGGGCAAGCTCGGCTACCTGGCCGCCTACGCGGCGGCGGCGCTCGCCTCCGGCCAGATCACCGGCAAGGACGGCGAGGCCTTCAAGGCCGGCGAGCTCGGCGAGAAGAAGGTCGGCAAGGACGGCGAGGTCCTGCTCGGCCCGCCGCAGGTGTTCGACAAGGCCAACATCGACCAGTTCGACTTCTGAGGGCCACGGCCCCGGGGTGCGGCGCGCCCCACCACCCGCACCCCGGGGCCGTTCCAGCCGAGGTGACGCGGTGACGCGACGAGTGTGCTTCCTGCTGCAGGTGCGGCCCGACCGGGTCGCCGAGTACCGCGAGCGGCACCAGGCGGTCTGGCCGGAGATGCGCCAGGCGCTGCAGGCGGCGGGCTGGCGCAACTACTCGCTGTTCCTGCGCGAGGACGGGCTGCTGGTCGGCTACCTGGAATGCGAGGACTTCGACGCGGCCCGGGCGGCGATGGAGGCGACCGAGGTGAACCGGCGCTGGCAGGCCGAGATGGGGGAGTTCTTCGCGGAGCTCGGCGGCCAGCGCCCCGACGAGCGCATGCGGCCACTGGAGGAGGTCTTCCACCTGCCATGACAATGGACGGTGTCGCCGGGCGACGGGAAGCGGGTGCACGATGACTGACCTCCCAGCGGTCAAGGCCGCGCTCAAACAGCAGCGGATCGAGCTGCCCTCGTGGGCGTTCGGCAACTCCGGGACGCGCTTCAAGGTGTTCGCGCAGCCGGGGGTGCCGCGCACCCCGTACGAGAAGCTCGACGACGCGGCGCAGGTCCACGCGCACACCGGGGTGGCGCCGAGCGTGGCGCTGCACATCCCCTGGGACGCCGTCGACGACTACGCCGACCTCGCCAAGCACGCCGCCGACCAGGGCGTCGCGATCGGCACCATCAACGCCAACGTCTTCCAGGACGACGACTACAAGCTCGGCAGCGTCTGCCACCCCGATGCGCGGGTGCGGCGCAAGGCGGTCGACCACCTGCTCGCCTGCGTCGACGTGATGGACGCCACCGGGTCGCGCGACCTGAAGCTGTGGTTCGCCGACGGGACCAACTACCCGGGGCAGGACTCGATCGCCGCGCGGCAGGAGCGCCTGGCGGAGGCGCTGGCCGAGACCTACGAGCGGCTCGGGCCGGGGCAGCGGATGCTGCTCGAGTACAAGCTGTTCGAGCCGGCGTTCTACGCCACCGACGTGCCCGACTGGGGCACCGCGCTGGTCCACTGCCTGGCGCTCGGCGAGCGCGCGCTGGTGGTGGTCGACACCGGCCACCACGCGCCCGGCACCAACATCGAGTTCATCGTGGCGATGCTGCTGCGTGCCGGCAGGCTCGGCGGGTTCGACTTCAACTCCCGCTTCTACGCCGACGACGACCTGATGGTGGGGGCGGCCGACCCGTTCCAGCTGTTCCGCATCATGCACGAGGTCGTCCAGGGTGGCGGCTACGCCCCGGAGGCGGGGATCGCGTTCATGCTCGACCAGAGCCACAACATCGAGCCGAAGATCCCCGGGCAGATCCGCTCGGTGATGAACGCCCAGGAGGCCACCGCCAAGGCGCTGCTGGTCGACGCGCCCGCGCTGGACGCCGCCCAGCGGGCCGGCGACGTGCTCGGCGCGAACGCGGTGCTGATGGACGCGTACGACACCGACGTGCGGCCGCTGCTGGCCGAGGTGCGCCAGGAGATGGGCCTCGACCCCGACCCGATGGCCGCCTACGCCCGCTCCGGGTACGCCGAGCGGATCGCCGCCGAGCGGGTCGGCGGCACCCAGGCCGGCTGGGGGGCGTGACCCCATGACCCTGCCGGAGGTCCGCGACCTGCTCGACCGCTCCCACCGCCTCGGGTCGGACCCGCGCAACACCAACTGGGCGGGCGGCAACGCCTCGGTGAAGGCGCGCGCCTCCGACCCGGTCACCGGCCAGGACGCCGAGCTGCTCTGGGTCAAGGGCTCCGGCGGCGACCTCGGCACGCTCACCGAGGCGGGCCTGGCGGTGCTGCGGCTGGACCGGCTCAGGGCGCTGGTCGACGTCTACCCCGGGGTCGAGCGGGAGGACGAGATGCAGGCCAGGTTCGACTTCTGCCTGCACGGCAAGGGCGGCGCGGCGCCCTCGATCGACACCGCCATGCACGGCCTCGTCGGCGCGCCCCACGTCGACCACCTCCACCCCGACTCGTGCATCGCGCTGGCCACCGCGGCCGACGGCGAGGCGCTCACCAAGGAGTGCTTCGGCGGCCGGGTGGTGTGGGTCCCGTGGCGCCGGCCCGGCTTCCAGCTCGGCCTCGACGTCGCCGCGATCCAGCAGGCCAGCGACGAGGTGGTCGGGGTGGTGCTCGGCGGCCACGGCATCACCGCCTGGGGGTCGACCTCCCAGGAGTGCGAGGCGCGCTCGCTGGAGATCATCCGAACCGCCGAGCGCTTCATCGCCGAGCGGGGCCGGGCCGAGCCGTTCGGCCCGGTGCTCGACGGCTACCGGCCCCTGCCCGAGGCGGAGCGGCACGCCCGCGCCGCCGAGCTGTTCCCCGTCCTGCGCGGCCTCGCCAGCACCGACCGGCGCCAGGTCGGCTGCTACTCCGACGCGGCGGTGGTGCTCGACTTCCTCGCCCGCGCCGGCCACCCGGCACTGGCGGCGCTCGGCAGCTCCTGCCCCGACCACTTCCTGCGCACCAAGGTCCGCCCGCTGGTGCTCGACCTGTCGGTCACCGTCCCGCTGGCGCGGGTGGTCGAGCGGCTGCGCGAGCTGCACGCCGCCTACCGCGAGGACTACCGGGCCTACTACCGGCGCCACGCCACCCCGGACAGCCCGCCGATGCGCGGCGCCGACCCCGCGATCGTGCTGGTGCCCGGCGTGGGCATGTTCACCTTCGGCGCCGACCGGCAGACCGCGCGGGTGGCCGGCGAGTTCTGGGTCAACGCGGTCGACGCCATGCGCGGCGCCGAGGCGCTGTCCACCTACGCCCCGATCCCGGAGTCGGAGAAGTTCCGCATCGAGTACTGGGCGCTCGAGGAGGCCAAGCTGGCCCGCAGGCCGAAGCCGAGGCCGCTGGCGGGCAGGGTCGCGCTGGTCACCGGCGGTGGCTCGGGCATCGGCAGGGCGGTCGCCGGGCGGCTGGCGGCGGAGGGCGCCTGCGTCGTGGTCGCCGACCGCGACGGCGACGCCGCCGCGGCGGTCGCCGTCGAGCTCGGCGAGGGCGCGCCCGCACCGAGTGACGTGGCGCTCGCGGTGACCGCCGACGTCACCGACGAGGACCAGGTCGCCGCCGCCTTCCGCCAGGCCGCGCTCGCCTTCGGCGGCGTCGACCTGGTGGTCAACAACGCCGGGCTGTCGCGCTCCAAGCCGCTGCTGGAGACCACCACCGCCGACTGGGACCTGCAGCACGACGTGATGGCGCGCGGCTCGTTCCTGGTCTCCCGCGAGGCGGCGCGGATCATGACCAGCCAGGAACTCGGCGGCGACATCGTCTACGTGGTCAGCAAGAACGCCGTGTTCGCCGGCCGCGACAACCTCGCCTACGGCGCCGCCAAGGCCGCCCAGGCGCACCAGGTCCGCCTGCTGGCCACCGAGCTCGGCGAGCATGGCATCCGTGTCAACGGCGTCAACCCCGACGCGGTGGTGCGGGGCTCCGGCATCTTCGCCGGTGGCTGGGGCGCCAGCCGCGCCGCCCTCTACGGCGTGCCAGAGGAGGAGCTTGGCGCCTTCTACGCCAGGCGCACCCTGCTCGGTCTCGAGGTCCTGCCCGAGCACGTCGCGGCCGCGGTGTTCGCGCTGACCGGCGGCGACCTGTCCCGCACCACCGGGCTGCTGGTCCCGGTCGACGCCGGAGTCGCCGCCGCCTTCCTGCGATGATGGTTGGCGCCATGACGGTCAGCGCCGAGTCCGCACGGGGTGCCCGATGAGCCAGCCTGCCAGCTACGCCGCCGTCGACCTCGGCGCCTCCGGCGGGCGGGTCATCGTCGGGCGGGTGGGGCCGGGAACGCTCGAGCTGACCGAGGCGCACCGCTTCCCCAACGTGCCGGTGCGCCTCCCCGACGGGCTGCACTGGGACGTCCTGCGGCTGTACCGGGAGGTGCTCGACGGGCTCGGGGCGGCCGCCGGCGGGGCCAGCTCGCTGCAGCCAACCAGCCAGGATGAGATCACCAGCGTCGCGGTGGACTCCTGGGGGGTGGACTACGGGCTGCTCGACGCGTCGGGGGCGCTGCTCGGCAACCCGTACCACTACCGCGACGCCCGCACCGAGGGGATGGTCGAGAAGGTCGCCGCCCGCCTCCCGCCGGCCCACCACTACGCCATCACCGGGCTGCAGTTCCTGCCGCTGAACACCGTCTACCAGCTCGCCGCGGCGGGCGGCACGCCGCAGCTCGAGGTGGCCGCCACGCTGCTGCTCATCCCCGACCTGCTCGGCTACTGGCTCAGCGGCCGCACGGGCGCCGAGGCGACCAACGCCTCCACCACCGGGCTGCTCGACGTCCGCGCCGGGCGCTGGTCGGGCGAGGTCCTCGAGGCGCTGGGGATCCGCCCGGAGCTGCTGCCGCCGCTGCGGCGGCCGGGCGAGGTGCTCGGCCGGCTGCTGCCGGAGGTGGTCGCCGAGACCGGGCTGCCGCCGTCCACCGTGCTCACCGCGGTCGGCTCGCACGACACCGCCTCGGCGGTCGTCGGCGTCCCCGCCGAGGGCGAGCGCTTCGCCTACGTCTCCTGCGGCACCTGGGCGCTGGTCGGCGTCGAGCTGGAGGAGCCGGTGCTGACCGAGGCGAGCCGCGCGGCGAACTTCACCAACGAGGGCGGCGTCGACGGGCGCATCCGCTACCTCCGCAACGTCACCGGCCTCTGGCTGCTGCAGGAGTCGCTGCGGGTGTGGCGGCGCGCCGGGCTGCCCGCCGAGCTGCCCCGGCTGCTCGCCGCCGCGGCCGAGCTGCCACGCGGCGGGCCGCTGGTCGACCCGGACGACCCCGCCTTCCTGCCGCCGGGCGACATGCCGGCGCGGATCGGCGAGGCCTGCCGGCGTTCCGGCCAGCCGGTCCCCGACGGCCAGGCCGCGACCGTCCGCTGCATCCTCGACAGCCTCGCCGCCGCCTTCGCCCGCACCGTCCGCGACGCCGTGCGCCTCTCGGGCCGCCGGGTCGAGGTCGTGCACCTGGTCGGCGGCGGCGCGCGCAACCCGCTGCTGTGCCAGCTCACCGCGGACGCCTGTGGGCTGCCCGTCGAGGCCGGGCCGGTCGAGGCGAGCGCGCTCGGCAACGTCCTGGTGCAGGCGCGCGCGCACGGGTCGGTCGACGGGGACCTCACCGCGCTGCGGGCGCTGCTGCGCGCCACCCAGGAGCTGCGCCGCCACGAGCCGACCACGGGGAGCTGAGCATGCGCGTCGCCCTGTTCGTGACCTGCCTGGTCGACGGGATCTTCCCGGACGTCGGCAAGGCGACCGTGCGGCTGCTCGAACGGCTCGGGCAGCGGGTCGAGGTGCCGCTCGCGCAGACCTGCTGCGGCCAGGCGCACATCAACACCGGCTACGCCCGCGAGGCGCTGCCGCTGGTGCGCGGGCACGTCGCCGCGTTCGCCGGCTACGACGCGGTGGTGGTGCCGAGCGGCTCCTGCGCCGGGTCCGTGCGGCACCAGCACGCCTGGCTCGCCGAGCAGGCCGGCGACGAGCGCCTGGCGGCCGCCGCCGCCGACCTGGCCTCGCGCACCTACGAGCTGTCGGAGTTCCTGGTCGACGTGCTCGGCGTCACCGACGTCGGTGCCTACTACCCGCACCGGGTCACCTACCACCCGACCTGCCACTCGCTGCGCCTGCTGCGGGTCGGCGACCGGCCGCTGCGGCTGCTGCGCGAGGTGCGCGGGATCGACCTGGTCGAGCTGCCCGACGCCGACTCGTGCTGCGGCTTCGGCGGCACCTTCTCGCTGAAGAACCCGGACGTCTCCGCCGCCATGCTGGCCGACAAGCTGCGCCACGTGCTGTCGACCCGCGCCGAGGTGTGCAGCGCCGGCGACAGCTCCTGCCTGATGCACATCGGCGGCGGGCTGAGCCGGCTGCGCACCGGCGTGCGCACCGTCCACCTGGCCGAGATCCTCGCCTCCACCGAACCGGGGGTGCCCGCATGACCCGGACCTTCCTCGGCATGCCGACGGCGCCGCCCGGCGTCGGGCAACTGCGCGGCTCGCGGCCCTTCCCCGAGGCGGCCCGCGACGCCCTGGCCGACCCGCAGCTGCGGCGCAACCTCGGCAAGGCCACCACCACCATCCGCGCCAAGCGGGCCGCCGTGGTGGGGGAGCTGCCCGACTGGGCCGAGCTGCGCGCCGCCGGCGCGGCCATCAAGGACGACGTGCTCGCCCACCTCGACCGCTACCTGGTGCAGCTCGAGGAGCAGGTGGTCGCGCGCGGCGGCGTGGTCCACTGGGCGCGCGACGCGACCGAGGCCAACCGCGTCGTCGCCGGCATCGTCGCCGCGACCGGGGCGCGCTCGGTGGTCAAGGTCAAGTCGATGGCCACCCAGGAGATCGGGCTCAACGAGGCGCTCGCCGGCGCCGGCATCGCCGCCTGGGAGACCGACCTCGCCGAGCTGATCGTGCAGCTCGGCCACGACGCGCCGAGCCACATCCTGGTGCCGGCGATCCACCGCAACCGCGCCGAGATCCGCGAGATCTTCCTGCGGGAGATGGCCGCGGTGGGCGTGCCCGCCCCCGAGGGACTGAGCGACGAGCCCCGCGCCCTGGCCGAGGCGGCGCGGCTGCACCTGCGGCGCAAGTTCCTCGACGCCGAGGTGGCCATCTCCGGGGCGAACTTCGCCGTGGCGGAGACCGGCACCCTGGTGGTGGTCGAGTCCGAGGGCAACGGCCGCATGTGCCTGACCCTGCCGCGCGTGCTGGTGACGGTGATGGGCATCGAGAAGCTGCTGCCAACCTGGCGCGACCTGGAGGTCTTCCTGCAGCTGCTGCCGCGCTCGTCGACCGGCGAGCGGATGAACCCCTACACCTCGATGTGGAGCGGCGTCACCCCTGGCGACGGCCCGCAGGAGTTCCACCTGGTCCTGCTCGACAACGGCCGCACCGCCACGCTCGCCGACCCGCAGGGCCGTGCGGCGCTGCGCTGCATCCGCTGCTCCGCCTGCCTCAACGTCTGCCCCGTCTACGAGCGCACCGGCGGGCACGCGTACGGCTCGGTCTACCCCGGGCCCATCGGCGCGGTGCTGTCCCCGCAGCTCACCGGCGTGGCCGACAACCCGTCCCTGCCGTTCGCCTCGACCCTGTGCGGCGCCTGCCTGGACGCCTGCCCGGTGGCGATCGACATCCCCTCGATGCTGGTGCACCTGCGCGCCCGGGTGGTCGATGCCAAGCGCGAGCAGCACCGCCTGCCGACCCCCGAGCGGCTGCTCGCCGCGTCCGCCGCCTGGGCCATGGCCAGCCCCGGCCGCTGGGGCGCGGCGCTGCGCGCCGCCCGCGCCGGCCGCCTGCTGGCCGGCCGCCGGGGCCGCATCTCGTCCCTGCCGCCGCCGCTGGCCGCCTGGACGTCAACCCGTGACCTGCCCGTCCCACCCCGCGAGACCTTCCGCGACTGGTGGACGCGCACCCACGCCGCCGCGGATACGGGGGAGCCGGATGGCGGCCCGGAGGCCTCCGGCAGGGGACCTGGCGAAGCCGTGCCGGAGGACGGGGGTGCCGGGTGAACGCCCGCGACGAGATCCTCGCCCGGGTGCGTGGCGCGCTCGGCGACGGCCCGGCGCCGGAGGCGCCGCGGCGCGACTACCGCACCGCCGACCGGGCGCCGGGGCTGGCCGCCGAGGAGCTGCTCGACCTGCTCGTCGACCGGCTGGTCGACTACCGCGCCCTGGTGCGGCGCTGCACCCCCGCCGAGGTCGCCGGCACGGTCGCCGCCGCACTCGCCGAGCGCGGGGCGCGCCGCGTGGTGGTCCCCGACGGGTTCCCGCGGGAGTGGCTCGCTGCGACCGGCGACGGCGTGGAGCCGGTCGGCGACGATCCGCCGCTGGCCGCCGCCGAGCTCGACCGGCTCGACGGCGTCCTCACCACCTGCGCGTTGGCGATCGCCGAGACCGGCACGATCGTGCTCGACGCCGGCCCCGGCCAGGGCCGCCGCGCGCTCAGCCTGGTGCCCGACTACCACCTGGTGGTGGTCGCCGCCGACCAGGTGGTCGCCACCGTCCCGCAGGGGGTCGCCCGCCTCGACCCGACCCGGCCCCTGACCTGGATCAGCGGCCCGAGCGCCACCAGCGACATCGAGCTGATCCGGGTCGAGGGCGTCCACGGCCCCCGCACCCTCGAGGTGGTCGTCGGCGCGCCGGGACCGGGCCAGCAACCGGCGTCTGGGCCTTTGCGTCCCCGTCCAGGCTGAGGGTGTCGATTCGCAGCGAGACAGGAGGTCATCGGATGACGGCAGGTCATTCCGTGGTGGAGCTGCCGCATGCCCGCCTTGCGGGCGGCCCCAGGACGCTTCTGGTGCTCCAGGGCCTCACCCTGGAGAACAAGGCGCCGAGCGGCCGTGCGCTGCGGCTGCTGCGGTGGGCGTACAAGCGGTACCTGCCCAGCCATACCGTCTTCCAGGTAGGGCGGCGGTCCGGCCTGCCGGCGGGTGCCACGACCCGCGACATGGCCGGCGACTCCGCGCGGTGGACGCAGGGGAGGTTCGACGGCCCGGTCGACGTCGTCGGCTTCTCGACCGGTGGGGAGGTTGCCCAGTACCTCGCCGCCGACCATGGCGAGCTGGTTGGCAGGCTGGTGCTGAGCGACACCGGATGCCGGTTGGGCGAGGACGCCAAGGCGCTGCTGCGTGCCGCCCGCGACAAGGCCGCACGCGGCAGGGCGGCCGGGGCGCAGGCCGACGTCGCCGCGCACATGGACTTTGGGCGGCTGGGTGGAGGGCTCGTACGGCTGCTCGGTAAGCGCATGATGAAGGAACCCGGCGACCCCTCGGACTACATCGCGACGCTGGACGCGGACCTGGCGCACGACGCGACCGAGGCACTGCCCAGGATCGACGCGCCCACGCCCGTCATCGCCGGGACCCAGGACTTCTTCTACCCTGAGCCGATCGTTCGTGAGACGGCCGAACGGGTCCCGAACGCCACGCTGCGGCTGTACGAGGGCGTTGGCCACCCGGTCGGCAGACCCGCAAGCGCCGGTTCGAGGACGACGTCCTGGCGTTCCTGGACGGCTGACACCACCCCGAGGGCGGTGGCGTGCCTCCCGCCCAGGCCCGATGCGGGATGAAGAAGACGTCGGTTCCGGTTCAGGCGCCGACATCTGATAACATCGTCATACATCGTTAGCTCCCTTGAGAGGACTGGCAATGGCGCACTCTGCCGCTGCGAAGCAGCCGCTCGCCTTCCGGGTCCTGCCAGCCACGCTGGAGCATCTGCGACGCCGGGCCCGCGAGGCGGGCCAGCCGCAGACAGCCCTCGCCGAGCGCTACATCGAAGAGGGTCTGCGGATGGACGAGCACCCGTTGATCTACTTCCGCGACGGCGCCGCCGGCCGCCGCCCGGCGCTGCTCGGCACCCGCCTCGACGTCGCCGACGTCGTCGAGACGATCCACCAGAACGGCAACTCGGTGGAGCGGACCGCCGCCTACCTCGAACTTCCCCTCGACCGTGTGGAAGCGTGCCTGCGCTACTACGCCGACTACCGTGAGGAGATCGACGACTGGATCGAACGTTCCCGCGCGATCGCCGAGCGCGAGGAGGAACGCTGGCGCCGCCGTGGTGAGGCACTGGCATGAGGCTGTTGCTGGACGAGCACTTCTCACCGGCGATCGCGCGCCAGCTCCGCGCCCGCGACCACGACGTCGTCGCGGTCGTCGAGCGCCCGGACCTGATCGGCCTCGCCGACGAGGAGCTCCTTCGGCGGATGGCGCAAGAAGAGCGGACGATCTTGACCAACAACGTCAAGGACTTCGTGCCCCTCACCGGCCGCATGGCAGCGGATGGCGACGGGCACTCCGGCATCCTACTCACCTCGGACAGGAGCTTTCCCAGGCACGTCGACGCGATCGGCCGCATGGTGGCCGCGCTGGACGAGTTCCTGCGTCGTCACCCGGCCAAGGACAGCCTCCGCAACCAGATCGAGTGGCTCACCACGCCGAGCGCGGCCGCCGGGTAAGGGCGCCGTCGACGGTTCGGCCGGGCCGCCCCGGCTGCGCAGGCGGCGTTCAGGGAAGGAGCGCCCGGGCGAGGGTGTCGGCGAGCCAGTCGCGGTAGCGCTCGGGGGACCAGCCGCGCTGGGTGACGAGCAGGTCGTGGACGGCGTGGGCGTTGAGCGTCCACAGCACGTCGCGGGCCTCCTGGACCGGGACGTCGGGCCGCAGGGCGCCGCGGTCGGCGAGCAGTTGGGCGAAGCGGCCCATGCCGGCGAGCCGCTGGGCTTCCAGCTGCCTGGCCACCTCGGCGAGCTCGGGCTCGGCCGCGGCCGCCTCGCCCAGGACGCGCAGCAGCGGCCCGACCCTGGCGTGGATGCCGGGCTGGGTGGCCGCGTACAGCTCGAGCTGGCGCCGCGGGTCGGTCTCGGCGATGACGGCCTGGATGGCCGGCCGCTCGTCGGGCGGCCGTTCCGCGCGTGCCGCGCCGCCGGCGACGGCGGCCTCCACCACGGCCTTGAACAGGCCCGCCTTGCTGCCGTAGGCGCGGTAGACGGTCTCGACGACCACGCCGGCGGCCGTGGCGATGCTGGCAAGCGTCGTGCCGGCGTAGCCGCGTTGCAGGAACGGCTCGTGGGCGGCGACCAGGATGTCGTGGCGGGTCTGGGCCGCCTGGGCTTGTCGGCGGCGGGAGTCGTAGCGGCGGCGGGGCTTGACACCCTCACTCATTCAGTAGCATCCTCATGACATCAAATCAGGCTCGCTCTAGCTAATTCTAGCAGGGCCGGGGGGCGCCGTGGCCCGGTCACGGCGAGGAAGGAGCCCGTCATGGCCGAGGACCTCAAGGCCATCGCACGGCGGACCTTGGAGGAGATCTTCCCCAGCGGCGACGCCGCCGCCCTCGCCGAGGTGGTGCACGCCGACGTGGTCAACCACGAGGCCCCGCCCGGCGCGCCGCAGGGATTGGACGGGATGACCCAGACCATGCGCTGGCTGGGGCGGGCGTTCTCCGACCGGCGCTACGAGGTCCACCAGGTCGTCGGCGAGGGTGACACCGTGGTCGTCTACTGCACCTTCCACGGCCGCCACACCGGGGAGTTCATGGGCCTGGCCCCGACCGGCCGCTCCATCGCCGTCCGCCAGGCGCACGTCGTCCGCTTCCAGGACGGCAAGGGCATCGAGCACTGGGCGGTCCGTGACGACCTCGCCATGCTGCGCCAGCTCGGCGCGCTCCCCCGCCGGGCCGTGGCGGCGGCCACGGGATGACCGCCGCCACGGGCGCGGTCGTTCAGTTGATCGTCACCCAGCGGTGTGGATGGTGAACTCGTCCATCGTGCTCCCTCTGCCATGCGGGCCGGTCGGTAGGTGGCCCGCGCCTCGACCGGCACGATGCGCGCGGCGTCGCCACGCCTCAATTCCCTCGCAGGGAAGTGCGCTGCGCCGAGGACCGCCTAGACTCGCGGCCATGTTCGCCTGGCTGCTCGGCGGCGAGCGGTCGGAGCAGCCGGCCAACGTCCTGCGGCTCATGTTCGACCGGCTGGGCTGCGCCCGTTCGTGACTTCAGCGCGGCGCCGGTGCCGGTGATCCCGGTGGCGTTCCGCAAGGACGGGCTCGACGTCAGCTACGTCTCCATGGTCACGACCGTGGGCACGCCGCAGGACGTGACCGCGCAGGAGCTCCGCATCGAGAGCTTCTTCCCGGCCGACGAGGCGACCGAGGCGCGGCGCTGGTCCTGAACCCCGACGGGCCTCGCGCGCTTCAGGCAGGTCTCCTCAGGCCCAGCACAAGTGGCTCATCCGGTCAATCCGTGGGCCGGCGAGCTTGGTTCAGCTCGCGAGCGACCGCCCAGGCGTCCGCCACCGGACCCACGTGCCCGAGCTTGTCGGGGTTCTGCACCGAACGGATCGTCTGGATCCGCCCGTCCAGTACGTCAAGCGTCAAGGTATTGAGCACCTTGGCGTCCCGATCGCGGAAGATCGCGCCCGGCTGGCCGTTCACCTCGTGTGGATCCACCTCCACTCCGATCCGGACCAGCCAAGGGACGATCGAGGCAAGCGCGCGGGCCACGTTCTCGACGCCGATGACTGGCCTGGCCCATTGCGGGGCCTTGCCGCCGCCGTCCCCGACTATCTGAACGTCAGCGGCGAGCAGGTCCCGCAGGCCGTCGACGTCGCCTTCGCGCAGCGCGTCGAAGAACTGCGCCGCCAGCTCATCCCGTTCCCGGCGATCCGCCTCGAACCGAGGGCGCCCCGCGTCCATGTGGCGCCGTGCCCGCACCGCGAGTTGGCGGCACGCCGCCTCCGACCTCTCCACGGCCGATGCGACCTCGGGGAAGCTGAACCCGAACACCTCGCGCAGCACGAAGACCGCCCGCTCGAGCGGGCTGAGCCGCTCGAGCAGCAACAGGGCGGCCATCGACACCGAGTCGGCTAACTCAGCCGACCGCTCTGGGTCCTCATAGGGATCAGTGAGCAGCGGTTCGGGGAACCACTGGCCGACGTACTTCTCCCGCCGGACGCGGGCCGAGCGCAGCACGTCGATCGAGATCCGGGTCACCGCGGCCGAGAGGAAGGCCTTGGTCGAGGTGGGTTGCGTCGGAGAGGTCTCGAATCGCAGCCAGGCCTCCTGGACCGCGTCCTCGGCCTCACTCACGCTGCCGAGGATCCGGTAGGCGATCGCGAACAGCAGCGGCCGCAGCTCCTCGAACTCCTCGGCCCGGGTCACGCCAACCCTTCCTTGAAGCCGTCGCGCCACGAGGGGTAGCGCAGCTCCCAGCCGAGCTCCCGCTTGGCCTTGGCGTTGGAGAAACCGCGCCCCTCGGTCATCATGCCCACCACCATCTCGCCGGCCAGCAGCCGGGCCAGCCACGCTGGGACCCGCCGCGGCGGTTTGGCCCCGGCGCACTCCGCGAGATAGGGAAGCCACTCGCTGACCGGTGCCGGCTCGTCATCGACGATGTTGAACACGCCCTTCGCCTGCCGTTCCACCGCCAGGACGGTAGCGCTCGCCGCGTCGTCGACGTGCACCCACGAGACGTAGCCGGTGCCACCCCCGACGAGCGGGAACATCCGCTTGCGCACGAACTTGACCTGATCGTCGTTGGCGCCCGGCCCGTAGAACGCGCCGTAGCGCAGGGCCGCGCCACCAGCCCTGACGACGACGTCCTCGAGGTGGTTGATCGCCTTCGTCCCCTCCACCACCTCCAACGGGTCCTCCTCGGTCTTGACCCATCCGCCCTCGCGGATTCCATTGAAGCTGGCGTGGCTCTGCGCGACGAAG
>DASUZB010000095.1:0-6925 GCA_036377075.1 Actinomycetes bacterium
ATCGCGCTGGTTGGCGGCGGGCGGGGGCGTCGGGCGGCGCTGGAGGGCGTGGTCGCGATCGGCGTGACCTCGGCGACCGTCAACCTCGGCGTGAAGCCCCTTGCCAGGAGGCGGCGTCCGGACCGCGCCGAACCCGGGCAGTTCCCGGCCCGCCAGGTACCGATGCCGGGATCGACCTCGTTTCCCTCCGGGCATGCCGCGTCGGCGTTCGCGTTCGCCTACGCCGTCGGCCGGCACCTACCCGGGCTGGGCCTGCCGATCCGGCTGCTTGCGGGTGGGGTGGCCTACTCGCGCGTCCACACCGGCGTGCACTACCCGGGCGACGTGGTGCTCGGCTCCATCCTCGGAGCCGCAACCGCGGCCATGGTGGCAGCGGCATTCGACCGCCTCCCCCAGCCACAGCAGCGACCGCGCACCCGTGGGACGGTCGCCGCCAGCGCCGCTTGATCTGTATGGAGCGCGATCCCACTTCGGTGGTACGGAGTCGTCTGCTTCCGGGTCGCTAGGCGAACAGCTGGGTGAGCCAGGACTGCCAGGCCCGTTCGGCCTCGGTCGGGTCGACGCCGTCGGCGAAGAGGTGGTGGCCGACGCCCACCATCCCGCCCATGCCCACGAACCGGTACAACGCGTCGCTGCTGCGCACGCCCAGGAAACTCGGGGGGAGGACCGAGTCCACCGCCCCCTCGACCGGGGCGGACCCGAGCAGGGTGAAGCGTGCCCGGTCGCCCTCGGCGACGGTGCCGGTCAGCCCGAGCCCACGCTTGAGCCCTTCCCAGACGTGCTCCTGGTCGGGCTGCTGCGGTCCCCAGGCGGAGACGGGCGTGGCGGTCCGGCCGCCGAAGTGCTCGAGGTAGGAGGCCAGCGTGGCGAGGTACATGTCCCAGCCCTGCTGCAGCGCGTCGTACTCGGCCTCCCAGTCGTCGCCGCCGAACACGCCGCTCTGCACCAGCCGGAGCACGGTGCCGCCGCCGGCACGTCCCTCGACGAGGTACTCGAACGCCATGAACGATCCGTCCTCGCCGGTGGCGCCGCGGACGGCGAACCGGTGCGGCGGCTCCCAGGCGGTCACGGTCTTCACCGAGACCATCTCGCCGACGGTCAGCCGCGTCGTGCCGCCCTCACGGGGCTCGACCTGGTTGCGCCCCATGAACCAGGAGTCGAGGCCAGGGCCGGTCGCGATCGCCTCCCAGACCTGCTCGGGGGTGGCGGCGAGCTCGACCTGCTTGCGGATTTCGATCTCGTGGGGCATCGCTAGGGCTCCTTTTTGGTGGTGATGCTGGGATGGAGGGCGACCACCACGCGGTGGGCGCGGCCACGCTCTGCGGTGTCGTCGTGGTACCTGGCGACCAGGGTGGTGACCGCGCCGGCGAGCTCCTCGGCGAAGGCGGCGCGGTCGGCGGCCGAGGCGAAGCGCACCTCGCCGTCGAGCGCGAAGGTGGCCACTGCCTTGCCGGCCCTGCCGGCGCCGGTGAGCAGCTCGCCGACGTCGCGGACGAGCTGGGCCGCGAGCGCCAGCAGCCAGTGCGCCGACAGCCGGTCGGGGGCGTTGGTGGGGTCGGGCGCGACCGTGGCGAGCGCGGCGGGCGAGATCACGTAGGAGGTCGCGGTGGCGCGCAGCAGCCGCTCGGTGACGTTGCCCTTGCGGCGCTCCTGGACGAGCTCGACCAGGCCGTGCCGTTCCAGCGCTCGGAGGTGGTAGTTCACCTTCTGCCTCGCCAGGCCGAGCCTGGTGGCCAGCATGGTGGCGGAGGCGGGCTCGGCGAGCTCGGCGAGCAGCCGGGCGCGGGTCGGGTCCAGGGAGACCTCGGCCGCGGCGGGGTCCTCGATCACGGTGACCTCGATCATGCGGCCACCGTCTCACCGAAAGTATTTCTTGTCAAGACTAGAGATGTTGTCTGCGGCGGCTGCCTATTGCCCGGCGACCCACAGTTCTTGACTGTCCGCGTCGAGTTCGTAGGACACTCGGGGGTGCCGGGCACGGCCGATTGTCATCACGTCGAGTAGATCACCGCGACGGCGCCGGACGGGAAGGACTTCGCGCTGCGCAACGTCAGCGACCTGCGTTCGACCACATCGGAGAACATCGACCCGCCACGACCGACGATCGCCGGGTTGAACTTCAGCCAGTACTCGTCGACGAGGTCGGCGGCGACGAGCGAGCGAACGGTCTGCACGCCCCCGAACGTCACCAAGCCGCCACCGGAGGACGCCTTCAAGCGGCGAACCTGGTCCACCCCGTCGCCGGCCGCCAGCGTCGAGTTCTCCCACGCGCCGACGTCATAGCTGCTGTCCGTTGACAGCACGACCTTCGGCGTCGCGTTCATCCAGGCGGCCACGTCGCCGTCCGCAGTCGTCCAGTAGCCAGCCATGGCGGAGAACGATCCGCGACCGACGACGATGGTGTCCGCAACGGACATGAGCATGCCCGTCAGTTCAGCCTGGAGCTGGGGGTCATCGACCAGGAAGTCGAGGTCGTTGTCCGGTCCGGCCATGAATCCGTCGACGGTCACGTCGCAGTAGACGATCAGTGGTCTCATCCTCTGTCCTCACGTGAGCTCGAGGGTCTACTCGCCGGCTTGAACCTGAACGAGATGGCCTCCATCAACGGTCTCCTCGCCGTGTTCTGGAACGCCGCGATCTTCTACCGGCCATCGCCTTGCCGTACCGCGGTGAACGTCTGGACCTTCCGCAGCTTGCCCTGTAGGTATCACCGCGCGTCAACACCACGGCCAGGTCGGTGCCGTAGAACCTGATGTTGGTGATCTGGCTGGCGAGGCGGGTGCCTTTGAGGAAGCTGTTGAAGAGCACTTGGTGCGCCCGGCCGATCTCGGCGCCCCCGTGGTAGACGGTGCCCACGTAGGCGACATAGCTGGCGTCGGCGGTAAACGCTGTCCCATAGGCGGTGCCGTCCCCACGGTCCCAGGCATCGACCAGTCCATCCAGAAGGGCGCTGATGGCGGTGGTGTCGTCGGTCCGGTCCAAGTGATCCACCCTCTGTATCCTTCTTCGTGAGAAGTATCTTCTGCAAGGAAGAGAGCTCGGGAGGTGTCCATCGGTGTCAACCGAGCTGCGACCCGATGCCAGCGAGGTGTACCGGCGCTACCTCGGTGCGGTCGTGCTGCACGGCCTCGCCAGCGCCAAAGCCTGCGGTCTGGGCGCCACCGACCTGTACGCGCTCAATCTGCTCGACTTGGCCGGGCCGATGACGCCGGGGAACTTTCCGCGCGTACGGGCTTGACCTCCGGGCCGACAACGCGCCTGATCGACCGACTGGAGCGCGCCGGATACGTGCGCCGCCGGCCGACACCCCATGATCGCCGCAAAGTGATCGTCGAGCCGATCGAGAACCGGCCGGCCTCGACGAGGTGATGACTCCGGCCCGCCAGAGGATCGGCAAGATCCTGACCGGCTACCCCGCAGACCAGCTCGAAGCGCTCTTCGACTACTTCGTCCGAGCCGCCGATGCCTACAAGGAGGCGACCGAGAGCCTGGCGTGAGCCGCCTGCGCCGGTCCGTTTCTCATCGCTGTGCTCACGACGGTCTCCGACCTACCAGCGTCGGGTTCGTAGGACACTCGGGGGATAGAAGCGCATCGTGGCTTCGACCTGGCTTCAGCTCCGCTTCAGCAGCCGTAGTCCAGCCCTTCCCTGGAGCCTTCTTCCTCGAAGAAGTATCTGCAGAGAGGAAGAAGATAGGGGCGAGGTGTCCACCGTGTCAACCGGGCAACGTGTTCGGCTACGCGCTGGGCATCGCGGTCCTCGGCAGCATCGGCACCGCCGTCTAATCGCACCGAGCTCGCCGACCAGCTCCCCGGCGGCATCCCGGCGCAGGTGACCGCCGCCGCCCGAGAGGGCCTCGCCGGCGTCCGCGAGGGTCAGGCGGCTGACCAGGAACGCCCGCCGGATAGAATTCAGGCCACTCCCTCTGGGGTGCACGCCGAGATGCGGGTCCATCATCGGGAGAGCGGGCTGCGGGCTTCTCCCGCAACGAGAGCGGCGCGGTCGTGGGCGGCGACCTCGCCGGCCGCTTGCGCACCCAGGTCCGACGGGCTCGCAGTGAGGGCCGCGGATCCGAACTGGCTGTCAGGAGGTCGACTCATGACCGGAGGACCGGAAGCGAAGGGTGCGCCACGCACGTTCGCCGACGAGAAGGTCGACCCGCGACTGGACGATCCTCGCGTCCTGGCCTGGGCAGGCGAGCACCTGACGGAGTTGCGGCGTTCGGTTTCCGAGCAGCGGATCCTGCGCTGGATCCTGGTGATCGGCTTGCTGGTTGGCCTGGCCGCGCATGTCGGTGGGTACCTGCTGAAGTCGTCGGCGACGACGGAGCCGCTTGGACTGGTGGCCGACCTGCTGTACACGTTTGGTTTTGCTCTTTGGACCGGTGTCGTCGTGGTCGTGTTCTTCCAGGTCATTCCGGAGGCAAAGACGCGTCAGGTCAAGCGTGCGCTCGATGGCCTCGAGGCAGCGCTGCGCGATCAGGCCCGAGCTGGAAGCGACCAGGCGTCGGGGGACGACGCAGCGCCGTCGCCGCGTTAGCGGCCAGCCCTGGGTCACCAGCTCGCGCGTACGCGCCCCGTGGGCATCGTCGCGCCAATCAGGCGTGGGCAAGCTCTGGATGCCGACGCCAGACGTCGACGGCCCCATCACCTGTGACCTGATGACGCAGGACCACGATCGCGTTCTTGGAGGCCGTGGTAGGCAGGCATCATCCCCGGAGCATCCCACTTCCTGTTGCAGGAGAAGCCGGCGCTGTGCAACAGGGTCATCCTCGACTTCCTGACGCTGGAACCCGTTGCCACCGTGGCGCCGATCCGCCGCTCTGCGACACAGCCGTAGGGTGGACGCGAACAGCGGAGAGTACGGCACCAGGTGCCCGATGGGAGGGCTGGATGCCGCCGAACCGACCGCCGCCGGCAGGTGGCATGAGGCGGAGGAGGCGTTGATGGCAAACCGGTCGGTCGCCCCCGGCGGCCAGGACCTGGCGCGGCTGCGCCAGCGGCTCGACGGGCAGGTGCTGCTGCCCGACGAGCCTGACTACCACCAGGCACGGCAGGTCTGGAACGCGATGGTCGACCGACGGCCGGCGGTCGTCGTCCGCTGCGCCAGCCCCGCCGACGTCGCGGCCGCGGTCGGCTTCGCCCGCGCGCACGACCTGGAGGTCGGGGTGCGCTGTGGCGGCCACAGCGTCCTGGGGATCTCGGTGCCGGAGGGCGGCCTGATGGTCGACCTGACGCTGCTGCGCACGGTCCGCGTCGACCCCGACCGGCGCCGCGCCTGGGTGGCCGGCGGCGCGCTGCTGGGCGACCTGGATCGGGCCGCGCAGGCGTACGGGCTGGCCACCACCGCCGGCAACGTCTCCCACACCGGCGTCGGCGGCCTCACCCTCGGCGGCGGGATGGGCTGGCTGGCACGCCGGTACGGGCTGGCCTGCGACAACGTTGCCGGCTTCCAGGTCGTCACCGCCGACGGCGGGATCCTGCACGCCAGCCGGTCGGAGCACCCCGACCTGGACTGGGGCCTACGCGGCGGCGGCGGGAACTTCGGCGTGGTGACCGAGTTCGAGTTCGACCTGCACCAGGTAGGGACCGCGGCGCTGATCGCCGACCTGTGGCACCCGCCGCAGGACGCTATGGCCGCGATGCGGAACTGGCACGGGCTGATCCCTGAGGCGCCAGGGCAGGCGACCTTCACCGCCTGGGTCGGCACCACCGGCCAGACGCCGTCGCTGCCGCCGGAGCTCTGGCACCGGCCGATGGCCGCGGTCGGGTACGTCTGGGTGGGCGACCCCGACGAGGGACGCCGGCTGCTGCCGGCCCTCCGCGCGGGCGCGCCGCCGCTGGCGGAACGGGTCCAGGAGCTGACCTACCTCGAGCTGCAGCGCTTCGAGGACGAGCAGCAGCGCCACCGGCTGCGCCGCTACTGGAAGGGGCATTACCTGCGGGAGCTCGGCGACGGCGCGGTCGAGGCCTTCCTGTCCCGCGGCGGCGGCGACCCTGCGCTGCTACCCGCTGGCAGCCTGCAGAGCTACGGCGGCGCGATCGCCAAGGTGGGCGACGCCGAGACCGCCTTCAGCCACCGCGACGCACTGGTCGAGTTCGTGGCCATCGCCAACTGGACCGACCCGGCCGAGGACCAGGCGCGGATGTCGGCCGCGCGCCGCTACGCCGGCGCCGTCGAGCCGTTCGCCAGCGGCGTCTACGTCAACGCCCTCGGCGACGAGGGGCAGGCGGGCGTCCGGCGCGCCTACGGGGCAGGCAAGCTGGCGAAGCTGGCCGCGCTGAAGGACCGCTACGACCCCGGCAACGTCTTCCACCTCAACCACAACGTCCGCCCCTCGAACGGATGAGGGCAGCATCAGGGTGAGGGAAGGCGCGGGTACGCGTCGGTGTCCGGCGCGATGTTGGGACCGGCTCCCCTCCGGGGTAGGAAGGCTCCACCGTGGGCCCTGCACGTCCAGTGGAGGAGGGGCCTTGATGGCGCACAGACGATAGCCCTGCTACTGGTCCTTGCTTTCGTCTGCCTGGCGGTCGGCACCCCGGCGGCCACAGCCCAGCAGGGCGGCTACTCGCCCGGCGCGCCCGGGATCGGCGATCCCTACTTCCCGCTGGAGGGCAACGGGGGCTACGACGTCCAGCACCACGACCTGCGCTTCTCGTACGGCCCGGCCACCGACCGGCTGGACGCGCTGAACAAGATCACGGCGAGGGCGACGCAGAATCTGTCGCGCTTCGATCTCGACCTCCAGCAGCTCACGGTCATGGGGGTCGAGGTGAACGACCAGCAGGCCACCTTCACCCGCGACGGCCAGGAGCTCGTGATCACGCCCTCACAAGGGATCGCGGACGGCTCCAAGTTCACCGTGAACGTCCGCTACGGCGGAGTGCCCGAGACGATCGTGGGATCGCCGGTCGTGTTCGGCTCTC
>DASUZB010000096.1:0-2240 GCA_036377075.1 Actinomycetes bacterium
CGCCCGGGCGCACGCCGGCTACCTCACCGACCTGGCCGAGCAGGCCGAGACGGAGCTGCGCGGCGACGGGCAGGCCCGGTGGCTGCCGCGGCTTGCGCTCGAGCGTGAGGACATCGACGCCGCGCTGGCCTGGTGCACCGCACACGCGCCCGACGAGCCGGACGCGGGGCTGCGGCTGGTCGCCTCGCTGGGCTGGTACTGGTACTTCGCGACCCACCCGGACGGCGGCCGACGCGTCGCCGCGGTGCTCGGCGCCGCACCGGGTGGCTCACCCGCGGCGCGGGCGCGGGCACTGCAGGCGCTGGCCGTCGCTGGCCGGCCCGGCGCCTGCATCGTCCACCCCAACCCCGACTGCGCCGCCGCGGCGGCGCAAAGCCGCGAGCTGTTCGCCGGCCTCGACGAGGAGTTCCGCGCCGCACTGTCGGACACCCTGCTCGCCGTCGAGGCCATCGGCAGCCGCGACGCCGCCGAGGCCTTCGCGCTGCTCGAGCGGGCCGACCGGCAGTTCGCCCGGGACGGCGACGCCTGGTGCGCCGCGCTGTCGGACTTCGTCCGGCTGGAACTGCACGCCGGCACCGGCGACCTGGACGAGGCCACCGCCGTCGGTCACCGGGCGCTGCTGGCCTTCCGCGCGCTCGGCGACCAGTGGGGGGTGTCAGCCATCCAGTTCCACCTCGGCATGGCCCTGCACCGCGCCGGCCGGCTCGCGGAGGCGCTGGCCATGTACGAGGGTGCCCTGGCCAGCGTCCGGGACGTCGGCCCAGCGAACACCGTCCAGTACGCCCTGGCCGGCGCTGGGCACGTCACCCTGCTGCTCGGCGACGCTGACCGGGCCGCCGCGCTGTTCGCCGAGTCGCACGCCGTCGCCCGGCAGCTCGGCGCCGAGGGCAATCCGCGGGCAGCAGTCGGCGACGGACTGCTCGCCCGCGAGCGCGACGACCTGACCGCAGCGCGGGAGCGTCTCACCTTTGCGCAGCAGCTGCTGACCGGGCTGACCGAGCCGGAGTGGACCGCCGCCGCCCTGGTCGGCCTCGGCCACGTCGCCGAGGCCGACGGTGACCTCGACAGCGCGGAGTCCTTCCACCGCCGAGCCTGGCAGACCGTGCCAGGGCACGCCGCCGCGCTGGAGGCACTGGCGTGTGTGTCCGTGGCCCGCGGCGACAGCACCGAGACGGCACGGTTGCTCGGCGCGGCCGAGGCCTGGCGCCAGCGGCGGCACCGACCCGCCAACCGGCTGGATCGCGCCGACGCTGAGCGCGCCGAGCAAGCCGCCCGCGCCGTCCTGGGCGACAGCGAGTTCGACGAGGTGTACCGCGCGGGCGCGGCCCGGCCCGAAGCCGTCCTCGACGACGCCGACCAGGTGCCCGCACGGCGCTGACCAGCAGGCGGCGATGACAACGTGGCCAGAAGAGGCACTCCGGCCAGGGCGAGGGCGCACCAGCGGCCGAGACCCACACGTCGATCGCGCGGCGCCACCCGGCCACGGCGTTGCGGGGCTGGGCCGGCGTCGGACTCGGATGGGACCGGTCGAACGTCGTGGTGTACATGACGGCTCCTTCGCGGCGAGGGACCCGGCTCGGACGCTCGCTGAGCCGGTTGTGCGGCGACGGGAACGCTGCGGGAGCCTGCTGTCGCGGTGCTGTCGAAGCGCTGATCACAGCAGACAGCCGCGGCCGGTAGCCGTGGGACCAGCCCGCGGCTACCGGCCGCCGAAGGCGACTCCCCGACGCTCGCGTGGTGCGGCGCATGGCGGCGGCCTGTCAGTCCGGCGGAATGCTGGTGCCGGTTCGGGTGGCCTGGACGACGTCGTCGATGGCGCGCGCGGACAGATCGGCGCCGTGCTCCTCGTCGAGCAGGCCGACGTGGGTTGCGTCCGCGGCGTGGTGGCTGCTGTTCGTCGACAGCGCGGCCATCCGGTGTGGGCGGCCGTCCAGGTCTGATCGGTGACGTGTTCGGCTGCGGTGAGCACCACGAGCGGCTTGCTGCCGAGGGTGGCCAGCGACTGGGCCTGGGTGAGCAGACCCGGCAGTGTGCTGGATTCGGCGGCGGTGTTGCGTGCGCCGCGGGGGCTGCTGGCGAACGCCTTGTACTGGCCCGCGGCGGGCTCGGGGAGGGCCGACCAGAAGGAGGTCGACAGCAGCCGCCCGATGCCCAGGCGGGCGAGGCCGGGCAGCACGGCCGCCGCGCTGGGCGGGCCGGCGTGGGCGGACGGGGTGCCCGTACCCCCGTACAGGGGCGTG
>DASUZB010000097.1:0-5959 GCA_036377075.1 Actinomycetes bacterium
TCTGCGTGACCGTGTGCCGGCTCACGCCGAGCCGCGCGGCGATCTCGTCCGGCCGCATGCCACCCGCGTTGTAGATGAGCGCGAGATCCTCCTGCGCCCTGGTCCAGGAGCGTCGCCGTGGTTGCCGGGCGGGTGTCCGGCGGGCGGGCCTGGTGCCGGCCGAAGGTGCCCGGGCGCCCTCGCGCAGGGGCCCGTCCGTGACCGATGAGGATTTCCTCTGGTCCTGATATCTGCCGGCGGCCAGGTCCTCCTTGGCCCGCTCATCCAACACGAGGTATTGGTCGGCGGCCTTGTTCACGCCGACCGCCGCGATCGTCAATGGCCGGGCGTTCTCCTCCCGGCATTCGCGCGTTGTGCAGTAGTCATATTTCTCGGCCCGTTCGGGATGCAACTCGCTCCCGCAGGTGACACATTGAGCCATCGTCGTCCTTGTCCGCGGAACTGGAATACCGAAGTTTCAACGCATTCCGGCCGATTGCTGTTCCGCCCGACGACGGCGTCCGTAGGAGGGTCGCCGGCGAGATCTTGGGGTCCGTGGCGGTACGGCATCAGGGCATCGTCCGATCCCGGGGCGGCTGCCGCGCCGTAGGGTGCTGGCAGGGAGCGGTCTGTCGGACCGCCGTCTCTGAGGAGCGCGACGTGCACACAACCAGGAAGATCGTGACGGACGAGAAGCCAACCGCGAGCGTCCGCCGCCGCCGACGCCTCGGGTGGTCCATCGGGCTGGCGGCACTTGCCCTCGTCGCCGCCGCCTGCTCGGGCGGCGGCTCGTCCTCCGGTGCCGGCTTGTACGGCGCCGGCCCGGCTACATCGAGCGGCGCCTCGATGGCCACGGTCGTCGACCTCCGCGGCTCCAACCTGGGGCAGATCCTGGTCGACGGGCAGGGACGGACGCTGTACCTGTTCGAGGCCGACACGGCCGGGAAGTCCAACTGTCATGGCGCATGCACCAGCGCCTGGCCGCCGTACCTGAGCAGCGGCACCCCCAAGGCCGGGCCTGGCGTGACCACCGGCCAGCTCGGGACCATCCCCGGCGACGGCGGCGCCCAGGCGACCTATCACGGTCACCCCCTCTACTACTACGCCGGCGACAGCGAGCCTGGCGACACCACCGGGCAGGGGCTGAACCAGTTCGGAGCCAGGTGGTACGTGGTCGCCCCGAGTGGCGACAGGATCGCCACCGGCTGACGAGCCGGCGCATCCAGGAACAAGAGGGCGTGAACGCATGACGCCGGCCCCGTGGATGTGCCGCCGGCTCCCCTCGCTGGCCGGTTGCTTCCTCCTACCCTGAACCGGGCCGCGGCTTCACGATGCCGAGCCGGTGGGCGACGGTGGCCGCCTCCACCCGGTTGCGGACGCCGAGCTTGCCGAGGATGTTGCTGACGTGGACGGTGGCCGTCTTGGGGCTGATGAACAGCTTCTCGGCGATCTGGGCGTTCGTCTGCCCGACCGCGACCAGCTCCAGCACCTCCTGCTCGCGGGCGGTCAGGCCGAGGGCGTCGAGCGGCGACGGCGGCTCGGGTGCGGCGGTGGTCGCGGCATCGGGCTCCAGGTTGAGGCGGCCGCGGCGGGCCAGGGCCTCGATCTCGGCCCGCAACGGGACCGCGCCGAGCTCGTCCACCGTGCGGTGCGCGGCGCGGAGCGACGGTTCGACCCGCTCGCGGCCCCGGCCACCGAGCAGCAGCGCCTCGGCCTCGCGCAGGCGGGCGTAGGCGGACGGGTAGGGCTCGCCGAGCCGCTCCCAGGCGGTGGCGGCCGCCGCCCACAGGTCAGGGTCGCTCGCCCCCTTCAGCCGGGCCAGCTCGGCCTGGCCGAGCGCGGCCTGCGCCTCGGTCCGGGGTGTCGGCACCGTGCCGTCGGCGCCCTCGGGCGACAGCCGCCTGCGCAGCCCGTCGGCCAGCGTGCTCCCGGCCCGTCGGCTCTCGTGGGCCTCGGCGTCGTCGCGGCGGGCGCGGGCCCGCTCGGCCCGGTCGGCGGCCGCGCGCAACCCCAGGGCGTACAGCGGAGCGGCCGAGTTGAGGTCGGCGACGGCGACCCGCAGCCCCTCGGCCACGGCGGCGTCGGCGTCGTCCAGGCGGCCCTCGAGCAGGGCCAGCTCGGCCGTCGCGACGAACAGCGGGGTGGCGAACCAGGGCTGGGTGACGGTCTGCGCATAGGCGTCGCGGGCCACCGCCAGGTGCTCGGCGGCCGCCGCGTCCCGGCCCCGGGCGAGGTCGAGCTGGCCGCGGGCCGAGTGGATGTAGACCCGGGTGGCCGCCAGCTCGGGGGCCACACGACCGGCGGCGCGGTCCAGCAGCGCCTCGGCCTCGTCCCAGCGACCGAGCGCGAACAGCGCCCGGGCGGCGGTCGCGGCCTGGAACGGGCTGTGCCAGCGGCCGAGCCCCTGGCTGGCCGCCACCTCGGCGCCCTCCAGGGCGACCTTGGTCGCCGCCTCCAGCTCCCCGAACGCCTCTAGCAGGCCCGACAGGGTGGCGAAGGTGCGGGCGACCTCGTCGACCCTGCCGACCGCCTCGGCGATCCGGCGGGCCTCGCGGAGCTGCCCGACGCCCGCCTCCAGGTCGCCCAGGAAGGCCAGGTCCACCCCGAGGGCCCGGCGGGCGTCACCCTCCACGGCCAGGGCGCCGATCTGGCCGGCGATGGCGATCGCCTCCTCGCACAGCCTCCGCGACTCGCGGTGACGGCCTTGGCCGCTCAGGGCCTCGCCGAAGGCGGCCAGGACCTGGGCACGCTCGGCCCGCGGCGGGCTGGCCGGCACCAGGCGGACAGCCGCCTCGTACTCGGCGAAGGCGCCCTCGCCGCCGGTCGCGTGCAGGTAGCCGCCGAGCCGCACGTGCAGCAGCCCGGACCGCACCGGATCGGCGCCCGCGTCCACGTCGGCGAGCGCCGCCCGGGTCATGGTGATGGCCCGGTTCGGGTCGCCCGCCCGGTAGGCCGACTCGGCGGCGTGCTGCAGCACCGCGGCACGGTCCAGGCCGAGGTGCTCGCCGGCGCCGGCCACCTGGTCCCACAGCTCGAGGGCCAGCTCGAAATGGCGCTGGGCGTCGGCGAACCCGTAGGCCGCCTCGGACTGCAGGCCCGCCTCGACGGCGGCGGGCAGCGCCCGAGCCGGGTCGTGGGCCCTGACCCAGTGGTAGGCGAGCCGGGCCGGGGCGGCGACCCGGTTGGGCTCGGCCATGTCGGCCCGTTCGGTGAGCACGCGGGCGAAGGCGGCGTGCAGGCGGGCCCGCTCGCCGGGCAGCAGCTCGGCGTACAGCGCCTCCTGGGTCAGGGCGTGGCGGAACGCGTAGGTCTCGGTGGTGGGGTCGGGGACGAGCACCTGGTGGGCGACGGCGGCCCGCAGCGCGGAGAGGAGCGCTGCCTCGGGCAGGTCGCTGACGGCGGCGAGCAGCTCGTGCTCCACGCGGCCGCTGGCCGCGGCCACGATCCGCAGGGTCGCCTGCGCCTCGTCGGGGAGCACCTGGACGCGGCTCAGCAGCACGTTCTGGAGGCGCGGGGGCAGGCCGCGCCCGTTGGCGTCGCCCTGGGTGGTGGCGAGCAGCTCCTCGGCGAAGAACGCGTTGCCCTCCGAGCGGCGGTAGATCCTGTCGACGAGCTCGTCGTCGGGGCGTTTCCCGAGAATGCCGGCCACCAGGTCGGCGACGTCGACACGGTCGAAGCGGCCCACCTCGAGCCGGTCGGCGCGGCCGCTGCGGTCCAGCTCGGCCAGGAACGGGCCGAGGGGATGGCGTCGGTGCAGCTCGTCGGTGCGGTAGGTCAGCACCAGGAGCAGCCCTGCCCGCAGGTTGCGGACGAGGAAGGCGAGCAGGTCCAGGGTGGAGCGGTCGGCCCAGTGCAGGTCCTCCACCACCAGCACGGTCGGCGACCGGTCGGCGAGGCGCTCCAGCAGGGCGAGGAACGCCTCGAACAGCCGGGCCTGCGCCCAGGAGCCGACGGCGAGCCCGGCCGGGGCCGGTTCCTCACCCTGCCCGAGCTCGGGCAGCAGGCGGGCCAGCAGCGACCGCCCGGGCCCGACCAACTCGTCCAGCGCCGCCGGCTCCAGCCCCCGGCCCAGCCCGCGGAGCGCCTGGGCCACGGGTGCATAGGGCAGCGACGTCTCGCCGAGCTCGATGCAGCCACCCAGCAGCACCTGCCCGCCGCCGTCATGGACCTGACCGGCGAACCGGCTGACCAGGCGGGTCTTGCCGACGCCGGCCTCGCCGCCGACGCACAGGGTCAGCAGCTCGCCGTCGCGGGCGTACGAGAACGCCGCCTCGAGACGGCCCAGCTCAGCCGTGCGACCGACGAAGCGCGAGCTCCCGACGGTCCCGCCCATGACGAAGAGTATGCGCTCCGCCCCCGCCGACGGGAACCGCACGCCGTCAGACGTCGCGGCGGCGCAGCAGCCAGGCGGCAAGCCCCAGGGTGATCGCCGTGTACAGGCAGAACAGGGCGAAGCCGGCCCAGGGCGCGAGCGACGCCGGGTCGGGCCGCACGTTGGTGACCGCGGCGCCGGCCGGTGTGGGCAGGTACCTGACGATCGTGTCGGACACGGTCGCCGGCAGGAAGCCGACCACGATCTGGAGCCCGAACAGCAACCCGAACAGCGAGGCGATCGCCCCGGCGGTGTTGCGCAGCAGGGCGCCCAGGCCCAACCCGAGCAGCCCGACGGCGGTCAGGTACAGGGCGCTGCCGAGCACCGCCCGCGCCACCCCGGGTTCGTGCAGGGAGGTGCCGAGCCGCTCCCTGGACAGGACCGACTGGCTGACCAGGAACGTCGCGAAGGTCGCGGGCACGAACAGCACGGGCGCGGTCAGCACGAACACGGCGGCCTTGCCCCACAGCACCGGCAGCCGCCGCGGGACCGCGACCATGCTCGTCCGGATCATGCCGCTGGCGTACTCGCCGGTGATCAGGAGCACGCCGAGCACCCCGACCGCCACCTGGGCCAGCTGGGCGCCGGCGAGGCTGATGGCGGTGGGGTCGAAGCTGGCCACCTCCGCGGACGAGTGCGGCGGCCTGGTCACCCTGACCAGGGAGTACAGCACGCCGAACCCGACGATGAGCGCGGCCGCGGTCAGCAGCGACCAGGCGGCCGACGGCTGAGACCGGAGCTTGGTCCATTCCGAGCGGACCACCCGGGCCTGGGTGACCCGCTGGCCGGTGGGAAGGGAGGTCGAGGCCTGGTCGGCCGGCTGGATCAGGGCGGTCATCGGTCTGCTCCGGTGGTCGTGGGGGCGCGGAACTCGACCGCGTCCCTGGTCAGGTCCATGAAGGCGTCCTCAAGGGAGGCCTGCTGGGCGGTCAGCTCCAGCAGCGTGATCCCGGCCGCCCCGGCGACCCGGCCGACCTGGTCGGTACTCAGCCCGGACACCACCAGGACGCCGTCCCCGTCCGGCGAGACGGCCACCTCCCGGGAGCGGAGCCGGCCCGCCAGCGCGTCAGGGTCGGTGCTGCGCACCCGCACCACGCTGGGTGCGGCGCCGGCGATGAACTCGTCGGTGGCGGTGTCGGCGATCAGCCGCCCCCGGCCGATGACGATCAGGCGCTGGGCGGTCACGGCCATCTCGCTCATCAGATGCGAGGAGACGAACACCGTCCGCCCTTCGGCGGCCAGGTCGGCCAGCAGCGACCGGACCCAGCGGATGCCCTCGGTGTCGAGGCCGTTGACCGGCTCGTCGAGGATCACCGTGCGGGGGTCGCCGAGCAGGGCGGCCGCGATGCCCAGACGCTGACCCATGCCGAGCGAGAAGCGACCGGCCCGCCGGCGCACCACCTCGCCCAGCCCCACCTGCTCGACCACCCCGTCCACCCGGGAGCGGGCGATGCCGTTGGTCTGGGCCAGGGCCAGCAGGTGGTGGTAGGCGCTGCGGCCGGGGTGGACCGAGCGGGCGTCCAGCAGGGCGCCCACCTCGCGCAGGGGCGCGGCGTGCTGGCGGTAGGGCCGGCCGTTGACGGTCACCGACCCGCCGGTGGGGGCGTC
>DASUZB010000098.1:0-10299 GCA_036377075.1 Actinomycetes bacterium
TATGCCGCCACCCCGAACAGGGTGGCCGCCGCCACCGTGTAGCTGACCCCCGCCGGGATCGTGTGGGTCGCCCCGGCGCCCTCGGAGACGGTGATCGCGATCGCGATCACCGTCAGCACGCCGACCGCCGGTCCGACCGGCAGCCGCCCGGCCGCACCGGCCATCGCCAGCAGCGCCGCGAGGAACGCCGGGCTCTCCGGCCGGAGGTGGTTGAGCGTGGCCGCACAGATGCCCACCACCACCAGCGCGGCGAGCTGCACCCGCCGGTCGAGGCGCCACGGCAGCAGGAAGACCAGCCACGCCACGCTCAGTACCGCCAGGGCAGCGACCAGCGCCGCGTTGTCCGCGTCGCGCCCGGCGGCCGCCTCGCTGCGCGCCACCCAGGCCACGATGAACAGCAGGCCCAAGACGCCGAGCGCCCGCACCGCCCAGCCGACCACCACCGGGTCGGTCGCCCGGCGAAGCGATGCTGGCCGCGGGATGGTCATGCTCGGTACCCCGGTTCCATCATCCTCCCCACCCTGCGGCTTGGGCGCGAAGGACGCCGTGCCGGCGGCGCTCACGTCCGCAGGGCTACGACGCGGCGGCGCCGGGTTCCTCGGGTCCCCGCGGTGCCGGCTCCCGGTCGCGTTCCAGGCGCACGCCGGGGCCATGCTCGTCCTGCCGTGCGTCCTCGTCCACGGTCACCAGCGCTCGGTCAGCGTCACGACGGCTACGAGCACGATGCTCATCCCGATCGTCCAGAGGATCGCTGCTCGCCACGGGGGCCGCTCCCACTTGTCCACGAACCAGTCGACCAGGACGAGCATCGCGAGTCCCGAGAGCATCAGCCACCACAACGGCCGCTGCTCGAGTTCGTTCCTGGCCCAATCGGCGCGGCGCTGCCGTTGGACGATGTCCCAGCTGCGGTGCTCCGGCTGGTCGCCCAGGGCGATGACGACCCCCCTCCACCAGATGAAGGCGCAGGCCAGGCACTCGAAACCGATCAGCAGCAACACCGTCGTTCGCCTCCGCTCCTGCTCATCCCAACCCGGCCGGCCACACGGCCGCAGCTGGGTGGTGAGATACGGGCAGCAGATGTCCAGCCGGCTGGAGGCTGTTCAGGTTGGGTCGCGAGGTGATGACGATGGCAGGTACCCATCGGCATCCGATACCGATCAGCCAGCGCCGCATCGATCTCCTGTTCGTCGCGTTCTTCGTGCTCAACTTCGGGTTCATCACCTATGCCGTGGACCTGGAGCAGCTGGTGGTCGCCGATCCCGATCGCTTCAGGTACCCGCCGTGGCCGCCTCCGCCGGTCGTGGACCTTGTCCACTGGTACGGGGATCGGTTCGATCCGCTGCTCATGGCCCGGCCACCATTCTGGCGCATGACCATCTGGATCGACGTGCTGTGCTTCGGACCCTTCTACCTGGCCGCCATCTACGCCTTCCTGCGCGGACGGGACTGGATCCGGGCTCCCGCCCTGGTGTGGTTGGGCCTGATGACCGCCAACGTCCTGATCATCCTGATGGAGGAGCGCTACGGCGCCTGGGCGACGCCGCACTTCGGTCTCGTGCTGGCGCTGAACCTGCCCTGGCTGCTGCTCCCAGCCGCGATGATCTGGCGGATGCGCCAGGATCACCCGTTCACGACGGTTGCGGCACCGATCACCGACCCCCTGTCGGTCACGTGACCGGATTCCGCCAGCGGTACGCCCGTGGGCGCTCGTGGCCGGGGCGTCGGAGGGCATCGGGGCCGCGTTCGCAACCGCCCTCGCGCGGCGAGGTCCGGTCAGGCGACGCCGGCCTCGTTGTCCAAGTACATTGCGTCAGCGCATGAGCCTGACCGGAGGTGAGCGATGACCGACCGGGAGCCCGTCGAGGTGACCAACCTCGATCGCTACGGATCCCCGCCGTTGCCGTGGCGCAGGCCGCATGACCTCCTCGTGACCACCCCGGCGGAGCCGGGCACCCCGTACTTCCTCGGGACGTCCCGTCCGGACGGCCGCCCCCACGCCGCCAGCATCGGCGCCGTATGGCTCGACGGTGACCTCTACTTCACCAGCGGACCCGGCACCCGCAAGGCTCGAAACCTGGCGGCGAACCCGGCCTGCACGTTCTCGGTCGGGCTGGAGGGCATCGACCTGATCCTGGAGGGCGAAGCGGCCAGGGTCACCGATCCGCCGACGCTGGAGCGGCTGGCCCGCCTGTACCGCGAGGGCGGCTGGCCCGCCGAGGTGGAGGGCGACGCGTTCACCGCGCCGTTCAGCGCCCCGAGCGCCGGACCGCCGCCGTGGCACCTGTACCTCTTCACCTTCCACACCGCGTTCGGGGTCGCCACCGCGGAACCGTACGGCGCGACTCGCTGGCGCTTCGAACGCTGACGGGCGCAGCTCCAGGTCAGCAGCGCCAACTCAGTCGGTCGGCGGGTCGGACAGCCGGCCTGAGCGGGGTAGTCGGGTAGCGGGCGGCAGAACTGCCGGAAACCTGCCGGTACCCTGCCTTGATCACCACGGGACGGTACGTGACCGTGGGCTGCGGGCCATCTCAGTACTGGAGGTAGGCGGTGCAGCCCGCTTCGACGAACCGACACCGGCCGCGCCAGCCACGACCGCTGGTGGCGGTGGTCGGCGTGGTGAGCGTGACCTTGGCGCTGCTGGCTGGCGGGGCGCAGCCCGCCCAGGCGTACCTGTCCCCCCGCTGCGGGAACCCGCAGTTCGTAGCCTACGGGGTCACGCTCATGACCTGTGTGTCGGCCGACCTCAACAACGTGTACGGAGACGGGCGCCTGTACCTCAACCAAGCAGGCGTGGATGATCACCACGGCGAAATCATCACGGTCATCACGGACGTGGCGTACAAGCATCGCGACGGAAGCAACTTCGGGACCACCGGCGCGTTGAATTGCCACATCACCGTTCCGAACTCGGTCCCGCACGGGGGCTACATCTCCTGTAGCGGGCAGCCAGCGGTCGTGGCCAACGCATCCGGCTGGATCTACCAGTCCGAGGCTGCGATCTCGCTCTACGGCAACTACGTCACGAGCCCGTGGGTAGATCCGTAGCGGTCACTGGCTTTGAGCAGCCCAGCAGGTGGGACGCAGTGGTGGGCGGGCAGGGCACCTCAGCCGCCAGTTCTGGCTCGCCTCGCCACCGAGTGAGCGCCGCCGAGGCGTGACCGACGGATACGGTGGCCTGACGGATACCGCATTCCGACGGATTCGAGCGCGCCTTGCCCACGCCTACCCTCGGGATCGTTCCGAGTCTCGTCCAGCCCGGACCGTCGGCGCTTCTAGCAGGACCAGATGCGCAAGGCGAGGCAGGTGACCAGACCGGTCAGGAATCGAGAAGCGCCAGCCCCGAGCCACGCCTAGCATGACGCCATGGACGTCACCATCACGCGAGCTCCCTCCCGCACGACGACAGCGAGCCTGTTCATGGTGGGGGTGCGACGGCCACTTCGGGGCTCGCTCGCGACCTCGGTTCTCGCGACGGTTCGTCCGCTATCATCCGCGGAGGTCAAGCGGCTGGGCCTCGTTCGGCGCACGGAGGTGCTTCGCAATGGCTGAGAGGAAACCCGCAAAGAAGGACACGCAGAAGTCCGCCAAGAGCACCACCGCGACCGACAAGAAGTTCACGGGTTTCACCGACGAGGAACGAGGCGCGATGCAGGAGCGCGCCCGAGAGCTGAAGGGGACCGCACGCCGCAGCCCGCGCGCGAACAAGGCGGACGGGGAAAGCGAGGTGCTCGCGAAGATCGCCGAGATGCAGGAACCGGATCGCGTCATGGGCGAGCGGCTCCACGCGATCATCAGGGCCAGCGCCCCGGTCCTCTCGCCGAAAACCTGGTACGGGATGCCCGCGTATGCCAAGGACGGCAAGGTCGTCTGCTTCTTCCAGAGCGCGCAGAAGTTCCACACGAGGTACGCGACGTTCGGCTTCAACGAGGCGGCGAACCTCGACGAAGGCTCCATGTGGCCGGTCGCCTACGCGCTGACGGAGTTGACCGCCGACGACGAGGCAAGGATCGGCGCGCTCGTGAAGAAAGCGGCGAGCTGAGGACTGAGCCTGACTGATCCATTCTACGGCCACCTGTACCCGTGCATGGCGCTGACCTGTGCACTGTCGTGGTGGGCCTGCCAGGACTTGAACCTGGGACCTCGTCCTTATCAGGGACGCGCTCTAACCGCCTGAGCTACAGGCCCGCGTGGGGTTCGGCTGATCAGTCAGTAGCCTGTGCGTGTGCCTCCTGCGCGTCAAGGGACTTCGCCGGCTCCTCGCGGGTGGACTCCGGGCCCGAGGGGGCATGGTACATGGCTTGGAACGTCACTGTCCCGGCATCTCCGCACGAAGGGATCCATGGCCGCGACAAGGTCGCCGGAGCCGCTGAGCGGCGTGAGCAAGACCGCCTTGGCGGTGGCGCGCGTGCGGGCCGAGGAGAGCCGCCGACCGGATCGGCTGTTCGACGACCCCTACGCGGAAGCGTTCCTGGCGGCGGTGCCCGGAGCCGGTGACGGGCGGCAGGCGGCCGCCGCGGAGCGGGGCTCGCTGGCGGCGTTCCTTCGCTTCCACACCGTCATCCGCACCCGGTTCTACGACGACTACCTGCTCGGCGCGTGCGCTGGCGGCCTCCGGCAGGTGGTCCTGCCCGCGGCTGGGCTGGACACCCGCGCGTTCCGGCTTGCGTGGCCGGACGGGGTGCGACTGTTCGAGCTCGACCTGCCGCAGGTGCTCGACTTCAAGCGGCGCGTGCTGGCAGGGCAGGGCGCCGAACCGCGTTGCGATCGCACCGCCGTGGCGGCCGACCTGCGCGAGGACTGGCCGGGTCGGCTGACCGGGGCCGGGTTCCGGTCCGGCGAGCCGACCGCGTGGCTCGTCGAAGGGCTGCTCGTCTACCTCACCGCCGACGAGGCCGCCAGGGTGCTCACCGGGATCGGCGAGCTGAGCGCGACCGCGAGCTGGCTCGCCTTCGAGCGCGGCGATGCCGCCAGCCTGCCACGCGCCCGTGCCGGCGAGTCGCCCGCGATGGAACGGCTCCTCTCGCTGTGGAAGGGCGGCCTCGGCCAGGACCCGCCCGGCTGGCTCGCGCGCCACGGCTGGCAGGCCGAGACCCACGAGCTCGCAGCCATTGCCGCCTCCTACGGCCGGCCTGCCCCCGACCGGGCTCGCAGCGGCTTCGTGACGGCGACCTACCACGCCGGCGGCGCCTCCTGACGGCGGAGACGGATCGGCCGGACTCTGCCTACGTCGCTGGCCTCCGATCCGACGGCCGAGCCGGTCAGGACGGCGGGGTCAGCTTGGACATGGTGGCGACGTGGTCGGAGCCCTTGGCGACCAGGGTTGCCGCCAGGGCGTCGGCAGGGACGGGCTCGCCGAGGAGGTAGCCCTGGCCGTACTGGCAGCCGAGCTCGACCAGGGCGGAGAGCTGCCCGGGCGTCTCGATGCCCTCGCCGGTGACGCGGACGCCCAGGGCACCGGCCAGCGACAGGATCGCGTAGACGATCGCGCGGCCCTCGGCGTCGCGGTCGAGGCGGGAGACGAAGCTCTGGTCGATCTTCAGGATGTCGAGCGGGAGCTGGCTGAGGCTGCTCAGCGACGAGTAGCCGGTGCCGAAGTCGTCCATCGCCAGCTGCACCGACATCCACCTGAGCGCCTGCAGGGTCTCCGTGGCAGCCTCGAGGTTCTCGGCCATCACGGTCTCGGTGAGCTCCAGCACCAGCGAGGCGGGGTCGAGGGCGGCGTGCTGCAGGGCGGAGGTCACGTCGGAGGCGAGGCTGGGGTCCTGCAGCTGGCGCGCGGAGACGTTGACGCTCATCGACAGCCCGGCGGCCTGGGGCAGCTCGGCGCGCCAGCGGCCGAGCTGGTCGCAGGCCTCGTGGAGCACCCAGCGGCCGATCGGGTGGATCAGGCCGGTCTCCTCGGCCACGGGGACGAACTCGTTCGGCAGCACCAGCGTCCCGTCCGGCCTCCGCCAGCGCAGCAACGCCTCGACGCCCACCATCTGGCCGCTGCCCAGCAGGATGATCGGCTGGTAGTGGAGCAGGAGCTGACCCGTCTCGATCGCCCGGCGCAGCTCGGTCTCGATGGCGAGGCGGCTGACGGCGCGCGTGTGCATGGTCGCGTGGAACAGCGCGAACCGTCCGCGGCCGCCGGCCTTCGCCTCGTACATGGCGGCGTCCGCGTCCCGTAGCAGCGCGTCGGGGCGGTCGCGCGAGGCCACGCCGGTGGCGATGCCGACGCTCGCGCCCACCACCACCGAGTGGCCCGGCAGGTCGAACGGCGCCTTGAGGTGACCGATGATCCGCTCGGCGACCGCGACGGCGACCTCGTGCCCGGAGATGTCGGGCAGCAGCACGGTGAACTCGTCGCCGCCGAGCCGGGCGAGCGTGTCCCCCTCCCGCAGGCAGGCGGTCAGCCGCTCCGCCACCTCGCGCAGGAGCTGGTCGCCGGCGTCGTGGCCGAGGCTGTCGTTGATCACCTTGAAGCGGTCGAGGTCGACGAACAGCAGGCCCACGGTGCGGTCGCGCTGCCGCAGCGCCTCCTCGAGCCGCTCCTGGAAGCGCGCCCGGTTGGCCAGGCCGGTCAGCGTGTCCTGGTACGCCTGCCGGGTGAGCCGCTCCTGGTAGAGGGCGCGCTCGGTGATGTCGCTGTAGTTGAGCACCATGCCGCTGACGGTCGGGTCGGCGAGCAGGTCGGTGACGGTCATCTCGAAGCGCCGTGGCGCCTGCTCCGAGCCCCTTGGCAGCATGCGCACCTCGCCGACGACCGGGACGCCGCTCCGCTGCCTGGACTGCTCGAACAGCCGCTTGGCGGCCGCGCGGTCGTCAGCGTGCACCACGTCGAGCAGGCTGCGGCCGATCAGGCTGTCCGCGGGGTGGCCGAGCACGGCCTCGACCGCCGGGCTCTGGTAGCGGATGACCTCGTCGTCCCCGATCACGGTGAAGACGTCCGAGGCGTTGTGCACCAGGGCGCGGAAGCGCTGCTCGCTCTCTCGCAGCGCCTGCTCGGCCGCCTCGCGTTCGTTGACCTCCAAGACCAGGCGCTCGTAGGCGCGGGCGAAGGTGCGGCTGGTCCGCCGCCGCAGCGACAGCGAGAGCATCAGCGCGACCGCCAGGGTCAGGCCGGATGTGCCCATCAGGACGCGTTCGAGGGCGGTGCGCGCATGCAGCGCGTTGGTGATCGCACCGAAGAAGCTGATCTCGCTGGCGTCGTAGTCCTCCTTGAGGAGGGTCTCCGCCTCGCCTGCCTCGCGCCGCAGGACCGGGCGCGAGCGGGCGAGGTGCGCCGGGGTCGGGTCGGCCTGCAACCTCGCCAGCTCGGCGTCGAACACGGCCAGGTGGCCGCGGGCGCGTTCGATGCCCGCGCGCTCGTCGCTCGCCGCCGGCGTGGCGCCGAGGGTGACCTCGATCTGCTGGTCGACGAGGCCGCGCTGGATGGCCACCCGGTCGACGGCGTCGGGCACGCGCAGGCGCTCGACGTCGATCTGCAGCTGCCCGAGCTCGCGCTGCACCCGCGCGAGGCCGGTCACGACGTCGGTGGCGGTGCCGAACGAGGCGGTGGTGTTGCTCAGGTTCCGGTAGGCGAGCACGAGCATCACCTGCACGGCGACGATCAGCAGTCCGAGCATGGTCACCAGCACCCGCTGGCTCGGTGAGAGCCGCAGCCTCGCCGTCACCTCGGGCATGGCGGCCGGCCCGTCCGTGTCATGCGGCCGCGGACGGGACCCGGTCGGGGTCGGCACTAGCCGATCGTCATGGAGTCGATGCTCCAAATCCAGACGTCCTTGTTCTTCCCGGCGGCGGAGTCGGGCGGGAAGACCAGACGGATCGGTCCGCCCTTGCCGATCGGGATGGCCGCGCCGTCGGCCTTGGTGGCCAGCAGGACCCCGGGCGCCATCAGGTCGGAGACCTTGAACTCGACCTTGTAGTCGTCGAGCGCGTGCATGTGGACCGTCTTCGCGGTCGGCGCGACGCCCGCGCGCGTGAGCAGGTCGGACATGGGGATGCCGGTGAAGCGGATGTCCCGCTTCACGAACGGCTCGAAGAGGGTCGCCGTGCTGGTCGCCATGGCGTCGAGGGTCTTCTGGTCGAACGCCAGAGACGTACCGACGTTGTGGCGGTTCAGGGCGCCTTCCATGCGGAGGACGGTCTTGCCGACCGGTTTCGGTACGGCCGCCGGTCGCGTCGAGGTGACCGGCTTGGTCGTCGTCGCCGGCGCGCCCGCCGGGCTGTTCGGCGTGCTCGAGCCGCACCCTGCCAGTGCGGCGGCGAGCACGGCCACGCCGATCACGGCGTACGCCGCGCGCTTCATGGCACCTCCCGCTCCACGCTCGATGGCAGCGGCCACACAGGCCGCTGCCGGTCTGATCGGGAGCTGAGCAGAGGGACCGAATAGCCCGTTCGGGCTAGTACTTTTGGCGAGGTACTGGTGCTCCACGGGGCCGGCTGGGGGGCCGGGCGGCGGAGCTGGGGGGTGGCGCTTAGAAGGGCCGCTCCTCGTAGGTGGGGCGCACGCGCTCGCCGAGCACCACCTCGATGCCGCCGGTGATGTCGTTGACCAGGTTGAACAGCAAGGTGAGCAGCACGGTGCCGACGCTCCAGAGGACCACGCCGAGCAGCCCGAGCAGGATGTAGTACTTGAACACGGTGCCGGCGGGGAAGTCGACGTTCAGGTTGAAGTTCCCCGCGAACCTGGCGACGGACTCGAACACGCCCATGTTGACCAGGACCAGCCAGATCACCGCGAACACCAGCAGCCCGACCAGGAGCATGCAGAAGTAGAACAGCAGCGAGAACTTCAGCACCGACCACGGGTCGAGCCGTCGCAGGACCAGGCGGGAGCTCCGGTCGGGGAGCCCTGGCTGGGCGGCGGATGACGCCGGCAAGGGGATCCTCGGCTGTCTCGTCACCTGCGGAATCTGGCTGGTCATAGGCTACTCCTCGTCCTTGACGACCGGTGCGACGGCCGCCACGCGGCCGGTCTGCCCGAGGCGCATGATGCGGACCCCCTGGGTGGGACGACCGGCCCTGCGGACCTCCTTGACCCTCGTACGGATGATCTGGCCGTTGTCGGTGATCAGGAAGATGTCGTCCTCCTCCTGCACCACCAGCGCGCCGGCCAGGTAGCCGCGGCGCTCGACGATCCTCACGGTGAGGACCCCCTTGCCGCCACGGCCCTTGAGAGGATACTGCTCCAACGGCGTGCGCTTGCCGAATCCGGCGTCGGTCACCACCAGGAGGTCGGCGTTCGGGCGGACGACCTCCATGGCAAGGACCTCGTCGTCCCCGTTGAGCCGCATGGCGATCACGCCGCTGGTCTGCCGGCCCATCGGCCGCACCGAGGCCTCCATGAAGCGGCACGCCTGCCCCTTGCGGGACACGTACAACAGGTCGTCCGTGCCGGAGGTGAGCTTGACCCCGATCAGCTCGTCGTCCTCTCGCAGGTTGATGGCGGCGAGGCCCACCCGGGGCGAGTCGTACTCGGCCAGGGCGGTCTTCTTCACCATGCCACGCCTGGTTCCCAGCACCAGGAAGCGGTCGCTGTCGTAGTCGTCCAGGTCGAGCACGGCGGCGATGCGCTCGTCGGGCTGGAAGGTGGCGCCGGGCACGTTGGCCACGTAGGTGCCGCGGGAGTTGCGCGACGCCTCGGGCAGCTCGTGCACCTTGACCCGGTACACGCGGCCCTTGTTGGTGAAGAACAGCACCCAGTGGTGGGTGTTGGTGATGAACAGGAACTGGACGATGTCGTCCTCTTTGAGGTTCGCGCCGCGCACGCCCCGGCCACCGCGGCCCTGGGCGCGGTAGTCGGTGAGCGGCACCCGCTTGACGTAGCCGGTCCGGGTGACGGTGACCACCACCGGCTCGGCGGCGATCAGGTCCTCGATCGACAGCTCGCCCTCGTCGGGGCGGATCTCGGTACGGCGGGCGTCGGCGAAGCGGCGCTTGATGTCGAGCAGCTCCTCCTTGACGATCCCGCGAACCTTGGAGGGGTCGTCGAGGATCGCCTGGAGCTCGGCGATCCGCGTCTGCAGCTCGGCGTACTCCTCCTGGAGGCGGCGGCGCTCGAGGGCGGCCAGCCGGCGCAGCTGCATGTCCAGGATGGCGGTGGCCTGGATCTCGGAGAGGGAGTACCGCTCCATCAGCTGGGTCCGGGCGACGTCGGCCGACTCGGCGTTGCGGATGAGGTTGATGACCTCGTCCAGGTGGTCGAGGGCGATCAGCAGGCCCTCGAGGATGTGGGCCCGCTCCTGGGCCTTGCGCAGCTCGTAGCGGGTCCGGCGGACCACCACGGTGATCTGGTGGGCGATGTAGTGCGACAGC
>DASUZB010000099.1:0-3959 GCA_036377075.1 Actinomycetes bacterium
TTCCCCGGGGATGCGCTAGCTTGAGTTCGTATGGAGGCCCAGACGAGCCCAGCGAGCAGGCCGATGCTGCTCACGGTGGACGACGACCCCTCGGTGTCCCGCGCCGTCGCGCGTGACCTGCGACGCCGTTACGGCCAGGACCACCAGGTCCTGCGCGCCGCCTCCGGCGCCGAGGCGCTGGACGCGCTGCGGGAGATCAAGCTCCGTGGCGGCCGCGTCGCGGTCATGCTCGCCGACTACCGGATGCCAGAGATGAGCGGGATCGAGTTCCTTGAGGCTGCCATGGACCTGTTCCCCAGGGCCCGGCGGGCGCTGCTGACGGCCTACGCCGACACCGACGCGGCGATCGCCGCCATCAATCTCGTCGACGTCGACTACTACCTGCTCAAGCCGTGGGAGCCTCCGGAGGAGAAGCTCTACCCCATCGTCGACGCGATGCTGGAGGCCTACACCGGCCAGCCCGACGTCGAGATGGCCGAGACCAAGCTCATCGGGCACCGCTGGTCGGTGCCGTCGTTCGCCGCGCGCGATTTCTTGGCCCGTAACGCGGTGCCGTACCGCTGGATCGCCGCCGACGAACCAGAGGGCGGCCGACTGCTGCAGGCGGCGGGCCTCAGCGCCCGGACGCTGCCGGTGGTGATCACCGCCGACGGCGGCACGCTGGTCGCGCCCTCGACCACCGAGCTGGCCACCGCCGTGGGCCTCTCGACCACGCCGGCGACCGACTTCTACGACCTGGTCGTCGTCGGTGCTGGTCCAGCGGGCCTCGGCGCGGCCGTCTACGGTGCCTCCGAGGGCCTCCGGACCCTGCTGGTCGAGCGCCAGGCGACCGGCGGGCAGGCCGGGCAGTCCTCGCGGATCGAGAACTACCTGGGCTTCCCGGACGGCGTCTCCGGAGCGCAGCTCACCGACCGCGCCCGCCGCCAGGCGGTCAAGTTCGGCACCGAGATCCTCACCACCCGGGACGTGACGGGACTGGAGGCCAGGGGGCCGGCGCGGGTGGTGTCCTTCAGCGACGGCACCGAGGTCGCCGCCCACGCGGTGCTCATCGCCACCGGCGTCTCCTACCGGGACCTGGACGCGCCAGGCGTGGCCGAGCTGTCGGGGCGCGGTGTGTATTACGGCTCGGCCGCGACCGAGGCGGCCGCCTGCGCCGACGCGGACGTCTTCATCGTCGGCGGGGCCAACTCCGCCGGGCAGGCGGCCGTGTTCTTCTCCAGGTACGCGAAATCGGTCACCCTGGTCGTGCGGGGGGACTCGCTGGAGCGCGGCATGTCGCACTACCTGATCGAGCAGCTGCAGGCGCTGGACAACGTGTCGATGCGCCTGTGCACCGTGGTCGACCAGGCCCACGGCGACGAGCACCTCGAACGCCTGAGCCTGCGGCACCTGCCCTCCGGCGCGACCGAGCAGGTCCAGGCCAGCCACATGTTCGTCTTCATCGGCGCGCAGCCGCGCACCGACTGGCTCGCCGGTGTGCTCGAGCGCGACGAGCGGGGCTTCCTGCTGACCGGGCCGGACCTGCTGGTGGACGGCCAGCGCCCGCGCGGCTGGTTCGCCGACCGCGACCCGTGGCCGCTGGAGGCCAGCATCCCGGGCGTGTTCGTGGCAGGCGACGTACGGGCCGACTCGGTCAAGCGCGTCGCGTCGGCCGTCGGCGAGGGCGCCATGGCCGTGACGCTCGCACATCGCTACCTGGGGTCGCCATGACCATTGCCGAGGGCACCCAGCGGCTGCCGGCGCAGGCGCTGCGCAACCTGTTCCTGTTCGAGAAGCTCTCCGGCGAGCAACTCCAGTGGCTCGCCGAGCACGGCTGGGTCATCGAGGCGCCGAGCGGCACCACCCTCCTGGCGGAGGGTGCCCCGGCGGAGCTGTTCATCGTCCTGCTCAGCGGCAGCATCACGATGAGCCGCAGGGTCGGCGAGGACGACGTCGAGACGGTGCGCACCGACCAGGTCGGTGTCTACGCCGGCGCCATGCAGGCCTACGTCGCCGATCCGGCCAGGCAGACCTACACCGCGACCATCCGGGTGGTCAGCGACGCCCGCTTCTTCGTGCTGCGCGCCGAGGACTTCGCCTGGATGATGCACACCTGGTTCCCGATGGCGATCCACCTGCTGGAGGGCCTGTTCCTGGGCATGCGCTCCGCCCAGCACATCATCGGGCAGCGCCAGCAGCTGCTGGCGCTCGGGGCGCTGTCGGCCGGGCTCACCCACGAGCTGAACAACCCCGCCGCCGCCGCGGTGCGGGCCACCGCAGCGCTGCGTGACAGGGTCGCCGGGATGCGGCACAAGCTCGCCATGCTGGCGAAAGGGGACGTCGACCCCCGGTTGCTCGGGTTGCTGGTCGACGTGCAGGAGGAGGCGGTCCGGGCGGTGCCTGAGGCGCCCAAGATGACCGCGCTGGAGGAGTCCGCGCAGGAGGACGCGCTCAACGACTGGCTCGACGGACACGAGGTCCCGAACGGGTGGGAGCTGGCGCCCATCTTCGTGGGCGCCGGAACCACCCCCGCGTTCCTGGACAAGGTCGCCGACCAAGCATCCGCTTCTGTGATGGACGGCGCTGTGCGCTGGTTGGCCTACACGCTGGAGACCGAGCTGCTCATGAACGAGATCACCGACTCGGTCACGCGCATCTCGTCGCTGGTGGCCGCGGCCAAGCAGTACTCGAACATGGACCGCGCGCCGCACGAACGCGTCGACATCCACGCTGGGCTCAAGAGCACCCTGGTGATGCTGGCAAGCAAGCTCGAAGGCCTCGAGGTCGTCAAGGACTTCGACCCCTCGCTGCCGAAGGTCCCCGTCTACGCCGGCGAGCTGAACCAGGTATGGACCAACCTGATCGACAACGCCGTCCAGGCCATGAACGGTCACGGCACGCTCACGGTACGCACCTCCATGGACGGCGACCATGTGCGAGTGGAGATCGGCGACACCGGCCCGGGCGTCCCCGAGAAGCTGCGCCAGCGCATCTTCGAACCGTTCTTCACCACCAAGCCGGTCGGCCAGGGCACCGGGCTCGGCCTGGACATCTCCTACCGGATCGTGGTCGGGCGGCATGGCGGCGATCTGAGCGTCGAGTCGCGGCCCGGCGACACCCGCTTCATCGTCCGGCTGCCCCTGACCGAGCGCAGCCAGGACTGAGATCGCCGTCGACGCCTTCGCGCCCTGGCGGCCGGGGTTAGGATCTGGTCACGCATGCTTGAAGCCGGGCCCGTTCGAGTGGAGGTGTGCCTTGAGATCCCTGGTGAGGCCGCTGGCCGAGCGTATCGAGGAGCTCCAGCAGCTCGACGGCGCCGCGGAGGCGCTGAAGTCCCTGGTGGACCGCTACGTGCCCCCGCGCACCGAGCTGAAGGATCTGCTCAGTGGGACCTGGCTGGGCCACCCGCTGCATCCGGTGCTGACCGACGTGGTGCTGGGCGCCTGGACCAGCTCGTTCCTGCTGGACCTGATCCCCGGGCGCCGAACCCGCAAGGCCTCGGACCGGCTGGTCGACATCGGTATCCTGGCGGCGGCGCCGACCGCCCTGGCCGGCCTGTCCGACTGGGCCGACACCTGGGGCCGCCCCCGCCGGGTGGGGCTGGTCCACGCCAGCGCCAACGCCCTCGCGCTGTCGCTGTACGTGCGCTCGTCGGTGGCCCGCAAGCGGGGGCGGCGGCTGCGCGGCTGGTGGCTGTCAGCGACCGGCTTCGGGGTGATCACCACCTCGGCCTACCTCGGCGGTCACCTGTCGCTCGGCAAGGGCATCGGGGTGGACCAGACCGCCTTCGATGAGGGGCCGACCGATTGGCAGCCGGTCATCACCGACGCCGACCTGGCGGAGGGCACGCCGACCCCGGTGACCGTCGGCGCGGTGCCGCTGCTGCTGGTCCGGCGTGGCGCCACCATCCACGCGATCTCCAACCGGTGCAACCACCGGGGCTGCTCGCTGCATGAGGGCGATTTCTCCGACGAGACCAG
>DASUZB010000100.1:0-12849 GCA_036377075.1 Actinomycetes bacterium
GTACTGGCCCGGGAGGACCGCCGGGAACTCGAACTGGCCGCTGCCGTCGGTGGGGACCGGTGTCGAGGCGCCGGCCGGCACCAACGCGACGAGAACTCCGCCCAGTCCCGTGCCGCCGGTCACGTCGAGCACGAAGCCGCCCACCGCGCCAGAGACCGGCACAGGCTCGAGCACGATCGGGTCGGCCCGGGCGGTCTCGTATGCCGCCACCTCGACCGGGCGCTCTCCGGTGTCGCCCGCCCGAGGACGCCATGGGGCCTCGTCCAGGACGGTCGGGACCTCGTCCAGCCCGACCGTGTAGCGGCCCGGCTCCACCTCGGTGAAGGTGAACTCGCCGCCGTCGTCGGTGTCGGCGAAGGCGAGCCTGCCGCCGCCGCCGACCAGGCCGAGCACGATCCTCACCTGTGCGAGGCCGCCTCCACCGCTGGCGTCGACGGTCCCGGCGACCGTTCCCGTCCCGTGGTGCTCGCGCGCCGGTGCCACCTGGGCCTCGGCCCCACTCGGCGTGGCTCCCTGCGCGGGACGGGCCCGCCCCCTGGGCTGCCTCCCCGAGCCCGTCGGCGTCCCGCTCTTCGGCGAGCTGTCGGTCCGCCTGGTGCGGTCCTTGTCGTTCGCGTCCACGGTGGCTCCTCCTTCGCGTCCTGGCTACAACCGGCGGGTCGTGTCGGTCGCCGGCGGGGCGAGCTGCCCGGCGAGGCGGTCGGTCAGCTCCGACCAGCAGCCGAGCAGGCTGCGCTGGACGGCCCAGAGCGGCGGGCCGCAGCGGTCGACGGCCTCGGTGACGCCGGCCAGCCACAGCGCCCAGGCGCGCCCCCGGCTGCGGGCGAGGTCGTCCAGGTCCCCGAGCCGCGCACGGTCCGCCACGCCGTCGGCCAGCAGGCGGCCGGCGCGGTTGGCCGCCTCCTGCGCGCGGATCAGGGCGTCGCGGACGGCGCCGGGGTCGCTTCTCGTCCGGCTGGCGCCCAGGCCGCCACTGGTCGCCTCGAGGGCCTCCTGGACCGCGGCGAGCAGGTCGCCGACTGCGTCGCCGAGGGCCTGGACGGGGACCACCTCGCTGCCGCGCGGCCGGTCCTCGACGACGGTGAGCTGCATCGCCCGGACCGCGTCGCGCAGCTCGTGCAACCGCGACCACAGGTCCTCGAGGGCGGCTTCAAGGGCCATCGCTCATCGCCTCGCCAGCTCGGTGTAGAAGTTGCGGGTGATCACGCCGGGGCGGGCGAGGCGCTGGTCGAGGGCGACGCGGGCGGCGCCGATCAGGAAGCGCTCGGGGACGATGCCCGGGTCGGTGCCGGCGGCGAGGCGCTGGGCGACCTCCTCGCTGATCTGCTGCTCCTTGCTGCCGAACGGCAGGACCTCGGCGAGGCGCTTGCCGCCGAGGGCGTCGAAGGGCTGGTAGCAGACCGCGTCGACGACGATGCGGTTGGCCCGCGGGAAGGTGTCGAGCAGGCGGCCCGGCAGCGTGCCCGCGGCGGCGTCGGGGTACAGGCGCGTCCAGAGGCGGCGGTAGTGCTCCGCCTCGTCGGCGAAGCCCATCCGGCGCAGCAGCTCGGTCGAGATGAAGGCGCGCAGGTACGGGGTGGGGTGCGGGCCGCGGGGGTCGTAGGCCAGGACCGTCTCCGGCGAGCGCCCGATGACGTCGAGCAGCGAGCCGACCACGGCCGGGCCGCCGAGGAGCAGCCCGCTGACGTCCGCGTAGAGCTCCCGGTTCCAGCGCACCCAGACCGAGGCGACGCCGCGGGGCAGGCCAGCGTCGAGCAGCCGGCGGCCGATCCGCACGGGGACGGCGCGCGCCAGGCCGAGGTCGTTCTGCAGGTTGTGGCTCACCTCGTGGAGCACGGCTCCGAGGGTCCACGGGTTGACCAGCCGGTGGTAGGGGAGCTGGATCAGCGGGAACGGGTTGAGCTGCTGGCCGAGCCGGCGCAGCGGGATCGCCCGCCGGAAGGTGGCGGGGGAGAACCCGGTGCGCATGTAGCTGAACGGCGGCGGCGCCGGGATCGACTTGGCCACGCCGCAGCGCATGTAGGCGACCTGGTAGCAGTCGAGCGCGATGCGGTCGCAGGCGAGCAGCCAGTCGGCGAACCTCGACTGGCGCTGGCCGAACAGCTCGAAGTAGAAGTCCCAGATCCGCTCGATGGCCCTGACCCAGTCGTGGGCGCGCTCCTTCTTGCGGACCACCTGCTGCAGCCGGGCCGTCGTCGGCTGCAGGCTGGCCGCGTCGGTCGCTTCCCGTACCCGGCCGCTGAGCCGCAGCAGCTCCCCGCGGAGCGTCTCCATCAGCTGGTTGACCGCCTGCAGGTGGCCTTCGGTCGGGGAGGCCGCGCCGGTCCCGAACTCGGTTCGCCGGAACGGGCGCAGGGCGGCCGCGTGCCGGTTGACGTTGACCGACTGGGCGCGCAGCCAGGGCCGGAGCACCGGCGACGCCGGGGCCGCGCCGGGCGCCGCCGGCGGGCGTGGGCGGCGCACCCGCGTGCCGTTGCCCTGCTCGCGGGCCAGGCTCCCGATCGCTTCCATGACCGCCTCGCTCGTCTCCTCGCCCGGGCCGGTCGGCTAGCGGCAGCCGTCCCCGACCGCCACCCTCACGGGAGCGGGGGGAATCCGGACCTGGCTGGTCGCCGGCTGCCGCGCGGCCGCGTGGTAGCGGCGGTCGAGGGCGCACGAGCGCCGGTAGGCCTGCACGCACTGCCGCGGGCTGGACAGCACGCGGGCGGTCTGGCCGGCAAGCGTCCGCACCGCCACCTGCGGGTTCACCGGCCGGCCGCGGGCGGCGCGGCGGGCCAGGGTGGCGGCGGTGCGGCGCACGATGGTGGGCACGGCGCGGACCAGTGGCCGGGTCGCGGGATTGCGCCGCAGGGTGCGGGTGACCCGGGCGACGCCGCGGATCAGCTGCGGCGCGGCCCGCATCACGGCAGGCGCCACCCGGGGGATCAGCCGGGCCGCCAGCGGGATCAGCGCACCGACGAACGCCTCGGCCTCGGCCTCGCTCTCGGCCTCGCTGGCGGCGTGGCCGAGGTGCTCCATGAGCGCGTCCGGGTAGACGCGGCGCATGGGGTTGGCCTCCCACTCCGCCTCCTCCTCGCCCTCGAACTCGGACTCCCACTCGCCTTCCAGCTCGACCTCACCGTCGAGCCCCAGCCACCCGCCGACGCCGCGCAGGGCGCTGCGGGCGGCCGCCTGGCCGACGCGGCGCAGGGCGGGCGACGGCGCCGCCCGCGAGGCGATGCCCGCGAGCTGGCGGAAGAACTCCTCGCTCTCCTCCTCGCCCTCAGCCTCGTACTCGGACTCGCCCTCGCCCTCCAGCTCGAGCTCGTGCGCAAGCGTGCTCATGGCTCAGTCCCTTCGGGTCGCGTTGCGGTCGCCCTCAGCGCACCACCGGACGGCGCCGGACGACCGGCCGGGACCGGGCCGCGACCCGGGTCGCGCGCTGGTTGCGGACGATCGCGCGGGTGCAGGTCCGCGGGCTGGACAGGACGCGGCGGGTCTGCGCGGCCATGACGCGGCCGGCGACCCGGCGGGTCACCGGCTGGCCGGCGGCCGCCCTGCGCGCCAGCGTCCGGGTGGTGCGGCGCACGATCGTCGGCACGACGCGGACGGCGGGGCGGGTGATGCGCCGGCGGCGCAGGATGCGGGTCAGGATGGCGGCGCCGCGGACCAGGTGGGGGAGGATGGCGCGGAGGGCCGCCCGGTCGCGGGCGGAGATCACCGCGACGGTGGCGGCGCCCGCCATCGCCTCGGCCTCCGCCTCGGTGCGTGCCTGGGAGGCGACCGCCGCCATCAGCTCGGCCATGGCCTCGGTCTGGCTGGCGGGGACGGCCTCCTCCTCGCCCTCGTACTCCTCCTCGTACTCGCCCTGGCCGCCGAGCAGGCCGCCGATGCCCCGGGCGATGGTGCCGAGGAACTCCTCGCCTTCCTCCTCGCCCTCGTACTCCTCCTCGCCCTCGCCCTCGAGCTCCTCCTCGTACTCGCCCTCGAGCTCGAACTCGCCCTCGCCGAGGGCCGAGGCGGCGACGCGGCCCAGCACGCTGCCGAGGGGGCCGCCGACCGCGGTGCCGACGATGGGCGCGGCGACGCGGGCCACCCGCCGCAGGATCGGCGCGGCGCGGCGCATCAGGCTGGAGATCCGCCGGAAGAACTCCTCGCCTTCCTCCTCGCCCTCGTACTCCTCCTCGTACTCGCCCTGGCCGCCGAGCAGGCCGCCGATGCCCCGCGCGATGGTGCCGAGGAACTCCTCACCCTCGAGCTCCTCCTCGTACTCACCTTCGAGCTCGTATTCCAGCTCGCCCTCGAGCTCGCGTGTGCCCATGCCGGCCATGGCCGTACCCCCTTCCGGAAGGATCCGGGCCGACCGTAGGGAGCGGACGGGGCGCCGACCATTCGCACGTTTCCCGTCGCTCGTTCGGGCTCCCCGAGCCGTGTGTCGCTCGATCGTGCGACAGGCACGCCGGGAGCCGTTTCGGTATGAAGGGGAACGCGGCACACGACCGTGCCGAGGAGCTTGAGGGGTTCCCAACCAGCCGCCGCATCCGTAGCCTGGCATCGGCAATCACCGCGCGCACCCCAGAGGACCAATCCAGTCAGGACGGCCGTGACGTCCACGCGCTGAACCGGAGCTCGACCGCCGGGGGGAATGGCCGATGGCGGACCCATCGCCGAGCGCCGCAGTGCGCGACAGCCACGGCAACCCCACCAGGGTGGAGGCGCTGGTACGACGGCTCGTCAGCGACGTCTTCGGGGAGGACCCTCGGGCGGCCGGCCCGGTGCCGGGCAAGGCCGACCTGGTGATCCTCGACGTCGAGGTCGACGGCGTGCGCTGCCTGCTGCTCCGCATCCCGGACGTGCAGGCGCCCCTGAGCCCCCGCGAGCTGGAGATCGCCCGCATGGTGGCCAAGGGCTACCCCAACAAGACGATCGCCTCCGTCCTCGACATCAGCTCGTGGACCGTCGCCTCCCACCTCAGGCGGGTCTTCTCCAAGCTCGGCGTGTCGTCGCGAGCGGCCATGGTCGCGCGGCTGCTCGAGGACGGGCCGATGGACCCGGGCGAGGGAGCCAGCGCCGGCCCGCCAGTGGTCGGGTCGCCGCGGCCCGGCCGGCCGCAGCCGACCGGGCTGGCGACCTGACCCAGGGTCCGGTTGCCGCCCAGATGGGCGTCGCTCGAACGTGCGGCTGAACACGGACCGGCCCCGCGACCTACGGTCGTGCGACAACACCTGCGCCGGGATGGTGACCGATGTCGATCCTCCAGCTCCGCCCTCCGCCCTCGCCGCTGGACCGTGGCCTGATGGGCACCGCCACCGCCCGGGCCACCTCGGAGCGCGAGCTGGTCGCCCTGGCGATCGAGGCCGGCAAGCGGGACGTCAACGACCTCACCAACCTGATCTTCTACGGCCGGCACCCGGAGATGACGGGGCGCAGGATCGCAGCCGGGCAGCGCGACCTCGCCGGCGAGTGGCTCGCCATCAGGGACCGGATCGTACGGCCCGCACTCGCCGCGACGACGGCGCCGCCAGGCACCCGGGCGGCGCGCCGGCTCCGCAGCACGCAATGGCTCCGCTCGGCGTGGAGCGGCTACGAGTGCGCCGGACGGCGCATGGTCGAGATGCGGATCCTCGGAAGGCCGCCCACCCCGGTCAACGCGCGGACCACGGCGGCCTTCGCCGCCCTCGAACGGGCCCTACGGTCCACCGGCTACCGGCCGCGGAGCGTGTGGAACTACAACTGCCGCGACATCAAGGGCCAGCCAGGGAGCCGTTCCCTCCACGCCTACGGCCTGGCGCTGGACATCGACCCCGACTGCAACCCTCACCGGCGGGGCGCCCGGTCGCCGGCCCGGTTCTCCCGCGCGGCAACCCAGCAGGACCGCTGCCGTGACGTGCGCGCGGAGTGGGCGGACACCAGCTTCACCCCCGAGCAGGTCGCGGCGGTCGAGGCGATCCGGACGGTCGACGGCCTGCAGGTGTTCGCCTGGGGCGGCCGCTGGACCACCTCGCCGGACCCGATGCACTTCCAGATCAACGTCAGCCCCGGCGAGCTCGCCCGCGGGATCGCCTAGCCGGCGGCCTGCGCGGGCGCGAGCTGCGGCCAGGGGCGCAGCCGCTCGACCTGGGCGGCGAGGGCGAGGACCACCTGCTCGCCGGCGGCGGGGGCGACCAGCTGGAGGCCGAGCGGCAGGCCGCGCTCGTCGGTTCCGAAGGGGACCGACGCGGCGGGGAAGCCCGCCAGGTTCCACGGCGTGGTGTAGAGCCAGTTGCCGACGCCCAGCATGGTCCGGACCCAGCCCTTGCCGGCCCAGGTCCCCAGCGGCACCGGACCACGGGCGAGGGTCGGGGTCAGCAGGGCGTCGTAGCCCTCGAACCAGCTCGCCATCCGGCCGACGAACGGGTCGGCCAGGGCGGGCTCGACCTTGTGGGCGATGCGCCGCCCGCGCCTCGCCATCCTGCGCGTCCGGTCCTCCAGGGCGTCGTCGGGCAGCCCCTCGGCGTCCTCGGCGATCCCGGCCAGCCAGCGGTTGCTGAAGCGCAGGCCCAGGTCCGCCGGGTACGGCGGCCTGGCCGGCGTCAGGGTGTGCCCGGCCTCGCGCAGGAGGGTCACGGCCTCGGCGAACGCCGCCCGGACCGGCCGCGCCACCCTGGCCCCGAAGGCCGGCGGGCGGGACGAGAAGGCGATCCGCAGCGGCCGCCGCGGCCCGCCCGGGTCGCGCCGGACGGCGCCGCCGGCGAGCGCGTCCAGGGCGGCGGCGGCGTCGGCCACGGTGCGGGCGAGCGGCCCGAAGGCGGTCAGCCCGTACCAGTGCCGCGCCGCGCCGCCGGCGAGCGGGACCAGGCCGGGGCCGGGCTTGAGGCCGACCACCCCGCAGCAGGCGGCGGGCACCCGCAGCGACCCGCCGCCGTCCGACCCGAGCGCCAGCGCCGCCATCCCGGTCGCGACCGCGGCGGCGCCGCCGCCGGTCGACCCGCCCGGGGTCCGGCTCGGGTCCCAGGGGTTGCGGGTCGAGGCGAACGCGGCCGGCTCGGTGAACGGCCACACCGCCAGCTCCGGCATCTGCGTCTTGCCGATCACCACGCACCCCGCCGCCCGCAGCCGGGCGACCAGCTCGTCGTCCCGCGCCGCCGGGGCGGCCGGGGTCGCGGCGGAGCCGTGCCTGGTGGGCAGCCCGGCGACGTCGACGTTGTCCTTGACCGCCACCGGCACCCCCGCCAGCGGCAGCGACCCCACGTCGGCCCGGGCGGCCAGCGCCCTGGCCTCCTCGATCGCCTCCCCGCGGCGCACCGCCTGGAACGCCCTGATGGTCGGCTCCACGGCGTCGATGCGGCGCAGGTGCGCCTCCACCACGTCCACCGGGCTCGCCCCGCCCTCGCGCACGACCTTCGCGATCTCCAGCGCGGGAAGCGCGCTCAGCCCTGCCAGCTCCGCCTGCGTCGCCATCTCGAGTCCCCTCTTGCTCGCCTCGCGTGTCGTGGCGACGGTAGGCAGGGGCGGCGCCGGCGGGTATCGACGGTTCAGTCGATCTTCGGGCCCTCGCCGGGCCGGACCAGGTCGTGCTCCATGGCGAACATCGCCAGCCCGGCGCGGGTCGAGACCTCGGCCTTGCCGTAGATGTGCACCACGTGGGTGTGCACGGTGGAGCCGGAGATGAACAGCTCGCGGGCGATCTGCCGCTCCGAGCGGCCACGCACCAGCAGGCGGAGCACCTCGAGCTCCCGCCGGGTGAGCCCGAACGGGCCGCCGGGCCGCCCCTCAGGCCGCAGCCCGGCCGCCTCGATCACCGCGCGGACGGCGTCGCGGTCCAGCGCCTCGGCTTCGAGCAGCTTCGCCGCCTGCGCCGGGGCGTACGCGGGCCGGTGCGGGCGGTCGGAGACGAGCGCCTGGTAGACGTCGGCGGCGGCGAGCACCCGCGCGGGCAGGTCCAGCATCGTCGCCGGCGCGCCGCGGTGGTAGCCGGAGCCGTCGAGCCGCTCGTGGTGCATCCCCGCGAGCCGCGCCAGCGGGGCGAGCGCGTCGGCGCGGCCGAGGATCCGCTCGGTGTGGTACGGGTGGAGCCGGACCAGCTCCCACTCCGCCGTGGTCAGCCGCGTGGCCGTCTCCCAGGTGCCGGTCGGGACGCCGGCGCGGCCGAGGTCGGGGAAGAGCCCGGCGCGCCGGACGGCGGCGACCTGCCCGCCGGGCAGGCCCAGGGCGCCGGCGGCCCGCTCGGCCAGCGCGGCGACCTCCCCGGAGTGGCCGTGCAGGAACGGGGTCTTGAGGTCGACCGCGTCGGCGAACGCCCGGGCGATCGCGTCGAGCTGCGCGCCGCCGGCGCGGCGCCGCACCCAGGGCTCGGCCGCGACGGCCGCCACCCAGGCGTCCTCCGGCCAGGCCGCGTCCAGCAGCTCGCCGCCGTCGCGGACCAGGGCGGACACCAGCGAGGGGTCGAGCGCCCGCCCCGCCCAGCGGCCCAGGGCGTCGAGGGCGGCGGCGCGCCCGTCCGCCTGCTCGAACATCACCGCCGCGGAGGCGACGGCGGCGAGGCGGGCCGCCGGCGCGATCGCCTCGCCGCGCAGGCGCCGCGGCGCCCCCTTGCCGTCCCAGCGCTCGAAGACCTGCAGCAGCGCCTGCTCCACCGCGGGGTCGAGCTCGAAGCGCCTGGCCATGCGCGCGCCGACCTCGCAGTCGGCGCGGGCGCCCTCGACGCTGGCCCGCTTCGCCCTGGGCGCGGTGGCGGCGAGGGCGCGCAGCCGGCGGCCCGGCCGCTCGTCGGGGTGCATGGCCCACAGCAGCGCGAGCGCCTCCCGCGGCATGGTGGTGTCGGCGACGTCGGCGCGGGCGCGGACGGCGACGTCGTCGCCGAAGACGGCCGCGTACTCGTGCGAGGTGGCGGTGCAGCCCACCGAGCGCAGCAGGGTGGCCCAGTAGACCGCCGCCGCCTCGGACTCGGGCAGGCGCAGCGATCGTGCCAGCGCCGTGGCCAGCAGGCACGCCCGCATCGCCTCCTCGGGCGGTCGCCCCCTGGCCAGGTCGGTCACCAGCGACAGCGCCGCGAGCAGCTCGGCCAGCCCGGCCTCGCCAGACGTCGTGCGAACCCCCTTCCGCGTTCCGCCCGTGGGGCTGCTAGTACTACACCATCACGAGGACCGTGGCAGAGGGAGTGCAGACGTGGACCTGGGTCTCGACCGGCTCGCCGACGACTACCTGAACGTGACGCTGACGTTGAACCCGTTCAACGCGACCATCGGCGGCGTGCCGGGCTACGACGCGGAGGTGCCCGACCCGTCCCGGACGGCCGCGCTGGCGGCCGCCCGGCGGCTCGACGAGATCGCCGAGCGGGCGGGTGCGATCGACCCGTCGGCGCTCGCCCCGGGCGACCGCACCACCCGGGCGGTGCTGGTGGCGACCGCCCGCAACGAGAGCGCGCAGCTGGTCGCCGCGCTGGACGAGTTCGCCGTCACCGCCACCACGATCGGCGCGCAGACCGCCCTGATCGCGACCGTACCGAGGGCGCCCCTGGTGAGCGAGCGGCACGCCCTCGACTACCTGGCGCGCTGCGCCAAGCTCGGCGGCTGGATCGACGGGGTGGGGGAGCGCTACCGGCAGGCGGCCGGCGACGGTCGCACCCCGACCGAGAGCGGCACCAGGCAGGCCATCGCCCAGATCGACGCGCTGCTGCAGGCACCGGTCGAGCGCGACCCGATCGTCGTGGCGACGCGGCGACCGGACCCGCCGCGCGACGGCCTGCCGGCCGAGGTGGCGGAGCTCGTCGCCACGGTGGTGCGGCCGGCGCTGCGGCGGCTGCGCACCACCCTGCGGGAGGACCTGCTGCCGGTGAGCCGCCCCGACGACCAGGTGGGCGTGTGCCACGTCCCCGGCGGCCGCGAGGGCTACGCCGCGGCCGTCCGCGCCCACACCACCACGGCCCTGAGCCCCGACGAGATCCACGCCGTCGGCGTGGACCTGCTGCGCGGCCTCCGCGAGGAGTTCTCCGAGCTCGGCGGCCGCGCGCTCGGCACCTCGGAGGTGGACGCCGTGCTCGACCGGCTGCGCCACGATCCCGCGCTGCGGTTCCGCGAGTCGGGCGAGATCGTCGCGTCGGCGACGACCGCGCTGGCGCGGGCCGACGGGGCGCTGCCCGACCGCTTCCACGCCTACGACGTCGCCCCTTGCGTCGTCACCGAGATGAGCGAGTTCGAGGCGACCGACTCCGTGCTCGGGTACTACGTCCCGCCGGCGACCGACGGGAGCCGTCCGGGCATGCACTGCGTCAACACCCACAGCCCGACGCAGCGCCCCCGGTACGAGTACGAGACGCTGGCGTTCCACGAGAGCGTCCCCGGCCACCACCTGCAGACCGCGGTCGCCCAGGGCCTCACCGACCTGCCGATGTTCCGGCGGGTCGGCTACCTCCCCGCCTACAGCGAGGGCTGGGCGCTGTACACCGAGCGGCTCTGCGACGAGATGGGCCTGTACACCAGCGACCTCGAACGCCTCGGCATGGTCTCCTTCGACGCCTGGCGCGCCTGCCGGCTGGTGGTCGACACCGGCATGCACCACCTCGGCTGGTCCCGCCAGCAGGCGATCGACCACATGCTCGGCAACACGGCGCTCTCGCCCGGCAACATCGCCAACGAGGTCGACCGCTACGTCGCCTGGCCCGGGCAGGCGCTCGCCTACATGATCGGCCGGCTGCGCATCCGCTCCCTGCGCGAAGAGGTCGAGGCCCGGTCCGGACCGGCGCTCGACCTCCGCGACTTCCACGACGCGGTGCTGCGCCACGGCGCCGTCCCGCTCGACGTCCTCGAGGCGGAGGTCCGCGCGGACGGCCGCCTCGGCCGCCCCGGCCGGGAGGCGCCCGGCCCCAGGCCGGGGTCCTAGGCCTCCGGCGCGGCGGCCGGGTCGCCGTCGTCGGCCGGGCGGAAGACCTCGTTGCGGTGCAGCACCTGGCCGGTGGGAACGTAGCCGCAGCCGGCCAGCAGCTCGCGCAGTCCCGCCGCGTCCGCGCCCGACCGTTGCAGCACCGCGGCCTTGACCTCCACGAGCAGCGCGCGCGGCCGCAACCGTGCCAGCGAACCGCGCATCCCCTCGACGACCAGCGGCTCGTCGCCTTCCACGTCGACCTTCACCAGGTCGAGGCGGTCGAGGCCCGCCTCGGCCGCCCAGGCGTCGAAGCTGGTGGCCCTGGCGCGCTGCACCAGCGCGCCGCCGCCGTGGCGGGAGCGGACCCCCGCGTCGGCCGGGCCATAGGCCGGGTCGGCGTACAGCGCGACGGTCCCCGGCTCGCGGCCCAGGGCGCGCTCGACGACCTCGACCTGCAGCCGGTTGCGCACCGCCGCGGCGCGGAGCTTGGCGGCGGAGTCCCCCGCGGGCTCGAACGCGACCACCCGGCCGCCGCCGAGGCGGCGCAGCCGCCGGGCACAGGTCAGCGCATGGACGCCGACGTGGGCGCCGACGTCGACGACCACGTCCCCGCGCCGTAGCTCCCGCCGGAGGAAGGCGAGCAGGTCGGGCTCGTAGGTGCCGCTGTAGTACAGCACCCGTTGCAGGTTGTCGCGCAGGTCGAGGTCCAGCCGCAGGCCGAGGCGGCGCGCGCCGACCAGCGGCGCGGTGGCCGACCACTGCTCGGGCAGCCTGACCAGCGGCGGCGGAGCGGTGGAGGTGTGGCGCGAGACGCGGTACACGGCCCGGAGCCAGCGGTCGCCGGAGCGCGCGCTGCGGCGCAGTACCACGGATGCCACCGCACGGGCACGGCGCGGCCCGAGCACGCCACCGAGCGCGCGCACCCCGCGCCACAGCAGCCGGCCGACCGGTCCGTCGCCCTCCATCCCGACGAGGCTACCCGGCGTGGACGCCGGCTACGTCCCGCCGGGGTCGGCTCCAAGGGGTTTCGTCCGGCGGTGTCCGTCGCGGGCGTTGCCGTTCGTCGTTGGGGTGCCCCGTCGCCCGCTTCGGGTCGATCGAGGTGCGGCCGATCTGGGAGATGGAGCTGTGACCGCCGTGCCCGGCGGGTGCGCTCAGCCCCGCCCGAGCAGCGGCATCCTCGTGGCCATCACGGTCACGAACGGCACGTTCGCGTCCAGGGGCAGGCTGGCCATGTAGAGGACCGCGCGGGCGACGTGCTCGACGTCGATGCGGGGCTCGGGCCGGACCGAGCCGTCGGGCTGCAATGCGCCCTGCGCGCTGCCCGCGGTCATCTCGGTGGCGGCGTTGCCGATGTCGATCTGGCCGCAGGCGACGTCGAAGCCGCGGCCCTCGAGCGCGGTCGCCTTGGTCAGCCCGGTGACGCCGTGCTTGCTGGCGGCGTAGGCGGCGGCCAGCGGGCGGGGCACCTGCGCGGCGATCGAGCCGTTGTTGACGATCCGGCCGCCCCTCGGCGCCTGCCGCTTCATCAGCCGCAGGGCCTCGCGGGTGCACAGGAACGTGCCGGTGAGGTTCACGTCGAGCACCGAGCGCCACTGCTCGAGCGGCAGCTGGTCGATGCCGGCCTCCGGGTGGCCCCGTCCCGCGTTGTTGAACAGCAGGTCGAGCCGCCCGAACGCCTGCCTGGTCTGCTCGAACAGGGCGGCCACCGAGGCCTCGTCGGCGACGTCGGTCGGCACCGGGTGCAGCGGCGCGCCGAGGCCCTCGCCACGCCTGGCGGTCTCCTGCAGGGTCGCGGCGGTGTGGCCGGCGAGCACCACCGACCAGCCGTCGCCGGCCAGGGCGAGCGCGACCGCACGGCCGACGCCGCTGCCGGCGCCGGTCACCATCGCGACCCGGGCGGAACTGTCAGGCACGCCGTCCCTCCTTTGTTCAAACGGTCGGTGGGCCTGCGCCGCTTCGTGCGCTGGCTTCCCCCGTCGCTCCGTCGTCGCCTGCGGCTCCTCCGTCGCTCCTCCGTCCAGCCAG
>DASUZB010000101.1:0-32959 GCA_036377075.1 Actinomycetes bacterium
CGCCACCGTCGCCATGGCCGCGGCGCGGCCGGCGCGGTCGCCGCCAAGGCGGCCGCCGAGCGCCAGCCGCTCGGCTGGCAGGCCCGAGAGCAGCAGCGCGGCCAGCTCCGCCGGCAGGCCGACGGCCTGCAGCGGCGCGCCGGCCGCCAGCGCCCCGGCGAGCAGGTCGCGCGCTGGCGGCCGCAGCCCCGGCGCCTCGCGCGCCGCGGCGACCACCACCCGTTCCCCCGCCGCCAGCGCGTCCAGGCAGCGCGCCAGCCCGCCGGGCAGGGTGACCGACGGCACCCGCGGCGCCACGGCGCGGGCCGCCCGGCGCGCCTCGGCGTCGAGCGCCACCAGCAGCCCGGCGGCGCGCAGCTCCGCGGTCGCCCGCGCGGCCAGGCCACCTGCCTCACCGGCGCCGACGGCCAGCAGGGTGAGCAGGCCGGCGCCCCGCTCCGGCGCCGGCACCTCCTGCCGCACGGTGACCTCGAGCCGCGCCCCCGGGCTGCCCAGCGCGGCGACCAGGCCCCGGTCGAGCCCGGCGGCGCCCCGGTCGGCGTGGACGGCGAAGGTCTCGCCGGAGCGGTGCCCGCTGCAGCGCACCACCAGCCGGTCGCCGGGCTGGAAGCGGGGGTTGGCGAGCGCGTGGACGACGTCGTCGTGCCCGCCGGCACGCAGCCGAATGCTGACCGGCCCGACGAAGCCGGCGAGGTCCTCGGCGGTAGCCTCGATCGCGACCCCGACCACGCAGGTCGCGCGCGCCGTGATGTCGGCGCCCCGGACCAGCTCGAGGGTCTTGGCGTGGGTCCCGCGGATGGCCGCGTGCCCACGCCCGCCGAAGGTCACCTCGCGCGCGCTCTGCTCGAACGGTCGGTGGGCCACCTCGCTCCCGCGGTTCGTCAGGGTCAGCCCGGCGGCGGCGCGCCGGAGCCGGGCTGGTCGCCCTCGGGGTTCGCCGCCATCCGCAGCATATGCGCGAACGCGCCGGCGGAGTGCGGGCGGCGGTTGGGGTCCTTGGCGAGGGCGCGCCGTACCGCCCAGCCGAGCATCGCCGGCAGGTCGGCACGGTCGGCCCCTGGGTCGGGCGGCTCGTCCCGCAGGTGGGCCATGCCGACCTGGAACCCGTCGCGGTCGGCGAACGGCGGCACCCCCGCCATGCACTCGAAGATCACGCAGCCAAGGGCGTAGAGGTCGCTCGGGGGCGCGGCCGCGGCACCGCCGATGACCTCGGGGGCGAGGTAGTCCAGCGTGCCGACCACCGCCCCTGGCCTGGTCAGCACCGTGTAGGCGCGGCCCTTCGCCAGGCCGAAGTCGCCCAGCAGGGCGGCGCCGTCGCGGTCGAGCATCACGTTGGACGGCTTCACGTCGCGGTGCACCAGGCCGGCGCCGTGGAGCGCGTCGAGGCCGGCGCCCAGCTCCGAGGCCAGCCGCAGGATCCCGTCGAGCGGCAGGCCGCCCTCGGCGTCGAGGCGCTCGGCGAGGGTCTGGCCGGCGACGTACTCCGACGCCAGGAAGGGACGGCCGCCCGCCTCCCCCGCCTCGAGCACCCGTACCAGGTGCCGGTGCCTGACCTCGGCCGCCGCGCGGGCCTCGTGGGCGAAGCGCCGCCGGTAGGTCTCGTCCGCGCCGAGCTCGGCGCGCAGCACCTTGAGCGCCACCAGCAGGCCGTCGGGCTCGCGCGCCGCCCGGTAGACGACGCCGGTCGCGCCGTCGCCGAGCCGTGCCTCGATCCGGTAGCGCTCCACCCGGTCGCCGGCGCGGAGGTCGCCACCCACCGGTTCCTCGGCGTCCCGCCTGTCCCGTGCCATCGCCCTAGCCCTCGGACCTCAGGGTTCGAGCCGCCTGACGAACGCGACCAGGTCGACGCCGGGGCCGTCGTGGTCACGCTGGACCGGGATACCGTCGACGGTTCCGTCCCCCGGCTCCAGCTCGAAGCCCATGGCGCGGTGGAACGCCACCGAGCCCCGGTTGACCGGCGAGGTGACGCTGCGCACCCGGGTGCGGCCCGCCGCCCGCGCGAGCGCGAAGAAGCGCCGGTAGATGGCGGCGCCGACGCCGCCGCCACGCAGCTCGGGCGCCACCCCGACGAAGTGGACGTAAGCCTCGTCCGGCCGGCTCTGCGACAGGAACCCGACCAGGAAGCCGACCAGCTCGCCGTCGCGCTCCAGCAGCATGCTGGTCGTGCTGAAGTGCTCGAAGAACAGCCTCGGCACCAGCGCGGCCCGCCGCGCCGAGCCCGCCGCACCGCCGAGGCCGCCCCACCACTCGTCCATCACCGCCAGCACGCGACGGTGGTCGTCGACCGTCGGCTCGCGCACCACCAGGCCGTCGAGGGCGTCAGCATGCATGCGACGATCTTCACAGCGCCGTCAAGGGACTATCGCCGCTGTGGTCAGGTGCCGGCCAGGCAGCCGCGCAGCTCGCCGGGGAGCCCGTCGGCGGCGGCGAAGTCGACCGGGCTGCCGCGCCACGCCCCCGGCAAGCCGGTCCAGCGCCGCGGCGCACCCTGGCCGGAGAACGCCCTCCAGTCCGGCGAGCGCAAGCCCCCGGTATCGTACGGCGCCACCGCGGCGACCCTCCTGACGCCGTTGGCCTGGCGCACCACCAGCCAGCGCCCCCGGAACGAGGAGTCGGCGCTGCGCCAGGCCTTCACGTACCACCAGAGGCTGCCGTCGTGCCCGCGGAAGAAGCGCATCTCGGCCACCACGAACTCGCCGGTCACGCCCATCGACGCCCGCAGGTGGTCGAGCGGCTCGGTGCGCAGCGGCGTGCGCGGGACCGGCACCTGCCAGCCGCTCGCGCAGGTGGGGGTGGCCTGGCCGCTGACCGAGCCCGGCTGGGCCAGGTCGCCGCCGACCGCATCCGCGGCCGCCGCGCCTGCCTGCCGCCTGCCCGGCCAGTAGCCCAGCCGGCTGGCCGCCACCAGCCCGCCGCCGACGACCGCGGCCAGCAGCACCAGCCCGCCGAGCCGGACGGCCAGCCGCCGCCGGCCGGCGGGCGCCGCCGGCCGTCCGGCGAGGTCGTGCGCCTGCCCGAGCGGCACGGCGGCCCCGAGCGAAACGGCGGCGGGTCCAACCGGCGCCGTGGCGGCAGCGAACCCACCGGCCACGCGGTCGTCCGGCACCAGCACCGAGGTCGCCTCGCCGGCAGGCGGCCGCGGCGGCACGCCCGGCGCCACCCGCGGCGGCGCGGGTCCCGCGGCCGGCGCCACGGCCGCCGTGCCGGGCACGAACGACCATGGTTGCGTCCGCAGGTGCGGACGCAGCGCCGTGCGCGCCGCGGCGACCAGCTCGGCCGCGGTGGCGAAGCGGTCCTCCGGCGCCTTGGCCAGCGCCCGCGCCACCAGCTCGTCGAACTCCGGCGGCAGCTCGGGCCGCAGCCGCACCGCCGAAGGGGGCGGGTCCTGCAGGTGCGCGTAGATGATGGCGACGTCGCTGTCGCGGTCGTACGGCACCGACCCGGTGAGGCACTGGAACAGCACGCAGCCGAGCGCGTACACGTCCACCCGGCCGTCCAGCGCCTGGCCCTCGATCTGCTCGGGCGCCACGTACGGGATCGTGCCGACGAACTGTCCCGTGCTGGTCAGGTCGTCGCTCGAGTCGAAGTGCTTCAGCAGCCCGAAGTCGCACAGGTAGCAGTGCTCGGTCGAGCCAGGCCCCAGCTCCGGCGCGATCAGGATGTTGGCCGGCTTGACGTCGCGGTGCACCAGCCCGCCGCGGTGGGCGGCGTCCACCGCGCGCGCCACCTGGTCGAGCAGGTCGATTGCGCGTTGCGGCTGCAACCGGCCCTCCCGTTCCAGCACCTTGGCGAGGTCGGAGCCCTGCACGTAGCGCATCGCGATGTAGAGCAGGCCCTCCGCCTCACCCGCCTCGTAGACCGGCAGGATGTTGGGGTGCTCGAGGCGCGCGGCCATGCGCGACTCGCGCATGAAGCGCTGGCGGTAGCCCTGGGTCTCGGCCAGCTCCGGGGAGAGCAGCTTGAGCGCCACCTTGCGGCCGAGGCCGAGGTGCTCGGCCCGGTAGACCACGCCCATCCCCCCGCGCCCGACCAGCTCCTCGATGCGGTAGCCGAGGAGTTGCGTCCCGATGCGGGGATCGCTGCCGCTGCTGCTCACCCGGTTCTCCTACCACGCCCTTCCCCGCGAGGGAACGGCCGTGCCGGCACTGGCGCCGCTTCGGAACCGCGCCGCAACCTGCACCGGCGGGCGCGCCCCCGCCTACCGGCTGCGCGACCGCGCCCGCTCCGCCGGGCGCATCGGCGCGGTGCGCTCGGTCTCCGCCGCCGGATCCGACTCCTCGTCCGTCGCCTCCTCCGCGGCGAACAGCTCGTCCTGGACCGGCAGCGGCTCGGCGACCGGAGCAGGCTCGGCGAGCCCGCGCGCGTCGGCGAGCAGCTCGCTGAGGCGCGCCTGCACGTCGGTCAGGTGCTCCAGCATGTCCTGGCGGTACGCCTGCAAGCGGGTGGTCTCCGCCTCCACCAGGGAACGCTCCTGCTGCGCCTCCTGCCACACCAGGTTGGTCGCGTCGCGCGCCTCGGCCAGCACGGTGCGGGCCTCCTCGTCCGCCCGCCCGCGCGTCTCGGAGGCGGCCTGGTCGGCGTCGCGCAGCATCGTTTCCCGCCGCGACTCGGCGTCCTCCATCGCCTCCCTGGCCGCCTGCTCCAGCTCGCCGGCGCGCTGCTCGGCCTCCTGCACCACCTCGGCCGCCTGCCCCTCGGCGTCCTCCACGATCACGCGGCCACGGGACCTGGCCTCGGCGAGGATCGCCTCGGCCGAGGCGCCCGCCTGCTCCAGCACCTTGCCCGCCTCGACGCCGAGGTGGACGAACGACGGCGGCTGCTGCTCGCCGCGGTCGTCCAGCTCGCTGCGGGTCTGCTCGAGCATGCGCTCGGCGCGCTCGGCCCGCTGGTGCTGCTGCTCGATGAGCGCGATCAGCTCCATCACGTACCGGTCCACCTGCTGCCGGTCGTAGCCGCGGCGGGCGAGCTGGAAGCGGGGACGGGTGGAGTCGGCTCCGCCATCCGAGGTCTCGGTGTCCGACTCGAAAGCGCTCATGCCTGGGCCTCCCTGGGCTCTGTCGGGGGTGAGCGGTCTAGCACGACGGTCGTGTGGAGATCCCAGAGCGCACGCTCGGCGTGCCGGGTCGTGCAGTCCGCGACACTGGATCCCATCTCTGCGGCACGGACCGAAATTGTCTGCGTCCCCGAACCAGGCATCAACTGTCTCGAACCAGTCAGAGCTCGGATCAACCCACGGATCGGGCATCCAGGCAGGAGACCCGGAAACCCTAGAACAAGGTGGGGTTGAGCGGCTCCATGCCGCGCAGGGCGTCGTAGTCGAGCTGCACGCAGGCGATGTCCCGGTCCGCGGCGAGCACCTTGGCCTGGGGACGGAACGCCAGCGCCGCGAACACCCCCCTCACGGCGCCCAGCGAGCCGCCCAGCCGCTGCAGGTAGCGCGAGAGCTGCTCGACCCCGTCGATCTCACCGCGGCGCTTGATCTCCACCGCCACGTAACCACCCTGGTCGTCGCGGCACAGCAGGTCGACCGGCCCGATGTCCGTCGGGAACTCCCGCCGCACCAGGGTGAAGCCCTCGCCGAGGACGTGGCAGCGCTCGGCGAGCAGCTCCTGCAGGTGCTTCTCGACGCCGTCCTTGACCAGGCCGGGGTCGAGGCCGAGGTGGTGGGCGGAGTCGTGCAGGATCTCCTCGATGGTGACGGTCATGGTCTCGCCGCCGCGGTTGGCGACCCGCCACCGCCGCGGCCACCCGCCGTCGGCGGGCTCCTCGACCAGGGTGCACGGCGACGACATCCAGTTCAGCGGCCGGTAGCCGCCGCCGTCCGCGTGGACCAGGACGGAGCCGTCCGCCTTGACGATCAGCAGCCGCACGGCGGGTGGCAGGTGGGTGGAGAGCCGGCCGGTGTAGTCGATGCTGCACCGCGCGATGACCAGTCGCATGAACCGGGAGCATAGCCGAGCGGCGCGACAGGTAGGCTTGCGGGCGGCGGCGAGCGCCGACGCACGAGTCCGAGGTTCGGGAGGGCACCATGGGCAACGAGGTGGCGGAGCTGTACCGGCAGGGGATCGAGTCGTTCGGCGCGCGGGTCCACGCGGTCGGGGACGACCAGTGGCACCTGCCGACGCCGTGCACGGACTGGGACGTGCGCGCGCTGGTCAACCACCTGGTCTACGAGATGCGCTGGGCGAAGCCGCTGTTCGAGGGCGCCACCATCGAGGAGGTCGGCGACCGCTTCGAGGGCGACCTGCTCGGCGACGACCCCAGGGGCGCCTGGGACGACGCGGCCAAGGCGGCGGCGGCCGCCGCCCCGGCCGACATGGAGCGGCTGGTGCACCTGTCGTTCGGCGACGTGCCCGGCAGCGAGTACGCCATGCAGCTCCATGCCGACCTGCTGGTCCACGGCTGGGACCTGGCCAGGGCGATCGGCGGCGACGAGCAGCTCGACCTGGAGCAGGTGCGGGCGTGCTCGGCCTGGTTCCGCGAGCGGGAGGAGTACTACCGGGCCGGTGGGGCGGTCGGGCCGCGGCCGCAGCTGCCCGCCGGCGCCGACGCCCAGGCCGAGCTGCTGGCGGCGTTCGGCCGCCGCGCGTGAGGCGACCCGGCCGGGTCACCGCGCCGGCGGCTCGCCGGGGGCCAGCGCCGCCCGCAGGACCGTGGCGGGCACGGCGGGCAGCGGCGTCGGCGGCGCCGGTGGCACCGGCAGGTCGCGCAGGCGCCGCTGCCACCAGCCGACGTCGTGCCAGGCGCCGAGCTTGAAGCCGGTCTCGCGGTGGACGCCGACCGGGGTGAAGCCGAGCGCCTCGTGCAGGCCGACGCTGGCCGGGTTGGGCAGGTTGATGCCGGCGTACGCGTTGACGTAGCCCTGGGCGGCGAGCAGGTCGAGCAGGCAGCGGTACAGGCCGCGCCCGACGCCACCGCCGCGGGCGCCTGCCGCGACGTACACGGTGACCTCGACCGACCACTGGTAGGCGAGGCGGTCGCGGTGCGGGCTCGCGTAGGCGTAGCCGAGCACCTCGCCGTCGCGCTCGCGCACCAGCCAGGGCATCCTGGTGAGGGTGCCCTCGATGCGGCGGCGCACCTCGGCCACGTCCGGCGGCTCGGTCTCGAAGGAGATGGCGGTGTCGCGCACGACCGGCGCGTAGATGGCCTGCACCTGCGCCGCGTCGTCCGCCCGGGCGAGCCTGGTGGTCGCGGCCGACACGCGGCGATTATACGGTCGTTGGCCACGAGGCGAGCGCCGACCGATGGAGGAGCCGAGCGATGGCAGGGACCCGCATCGACCAGACCCCGGAATGGCAGGCGCTCGAGGAGCACCATCGCAAGCTCGGCGAGGTGCACCTGCGCGAGCTCTTCGCCGCGGACCCGGCCAGGGGCGAGACCATGGCCCTCGAGGCCGGAGACCTGTACCTCGACTACTCCAAGAACCGGATCACCGGCGAGACCCAGCGCCTGCTGGTCGCCCTTGCCGAGCGTGCCGGCCTGCGGGCGAAGATCGACGACATGTTCGCCGGCCGGCGCATCAACGTCACCGAGGACCGGCCGGTGCTGCACGTCGCCCTGCGGATGCCGCCCGACCGCTCGATCCTGGTGGACGGCCAGGACGCGGTCGCGGAGGTCCACGCGGTGCTCGCCAGGATGCGCGAGTTCGCCACCAGGCTGCGGGCCGGCGAGTGGCGCGGCCACACCGGCAGCCGCATCGCCACCGTGGTCAACATCGGCATCGGCGGCTCGGACCTGGGCCCGGCCATGGCCTACGAGGCGCTCAAGGACTACAGCGACCGGTCGCTGGAGGTGCGCTTCGTCTCCAACGTCGACGGCACCGACGTGTGGGAGGCGACCAGGGACCTGGACCCGGCGGCCACCCTGTTCGTGGTCTGCTCCAAGACCTTCACCACGCTGGAGACGCTGACCAACGCGCGCTCCGCCAGGGAGTGGCTGCTCGGCGCCCTGCGCGACGAGGCGGCGGTGCGCCACCACTTCGTGGCGGTCTCGACCAACACCGAGAAGGTGCGGGAGTTCGGCATCGACCCGGCCAACATGTTCGAGTTCTGGGACTGGGTCGGTGGGCGCTACTCCTACGACTCCGCCATCGGGCTGTCGCTGATGCTGGCGATCGGCCCCGAGCGCTTCGACGAGATGCTCGCCGGCTTCCACGCCATGGACGAGCACTTCCGCACCACGCCGTTCGAGCGCAACATGCCCGTGCTGCTGGGGCTGATCGGCCTGTGGTACGGCAACTTCTTCGGCGCGGAGACGCAGGCGATCCTGCCCTACAACCAGTACCTGTGGCGGCTGACCTCGTACCTGCAGCAGCTCGACATGGAGTCGAACGGCAAGTCGGTCGACCTGTCCGGACGGCCGGTGGCGGTGCAGACCGGGCCGGTGGTCTGGGGCCAGCCGGGCACCAACGGCCAGCACGCTTTCTACCAGCTCATCCACCAGGGCACCAAGCTCATCCCTTGCGACTTCATCGGCTTCTGCCAGCCGCACCACGAGGTCGGCGAGCACCACGAGCTGCTGATGGCCAACTTCTTCGCGCAGACCGAGGCGCTCGCCTTCGGCAAGACCCGCGAGCAGGTGGAGGCCGAGGGCGTGCCCGCCGAGCAGGTCCCCCACCGCACCTTCCCGGGCAACCGCCCGACCAACACGATCCTCGCACCGCGGCTGACGCCGAGCGTGCTCGGCCAGCTGGTTGCCCTCTACGAGCACAAGGTGCTGGTCCAGGGCACGGTCTGGGACGTGAACTCGTTCGACCAGTGGGGCGTCGAGCTCGGCAAGGTGCTCGCCAACCGGATCGTGCCGCAGCTCGACGAGAAAGCGGACGAGGCGCCGGACCACGACAGCTCCACCAACGCGCTGATCCGCCGCTACCGGCGCCTCAGGCAGCGACCGGCGGTGGCGTGAGGGTCAAGGCTTGGGCGCCCGGGACAGGAAGCTGAAGTCCTCGTAGTGGATCCGGGCCCGGGGAACGCCGCGGGCGCGGAGCTGCCCGGTGAGGTTGCGGACCATGACGGGCGGGCCGCAGATCAGGATGTCCTTCTCGGCAAGGTCCCGGCTCGCCCCCTCGATGTCGTCGGCGCTCAGGAGGCCGAGGTCGGCCTTCCTGATGGGGATGACCCTGACGCGGGGGTTCCGGTCGGCCACCTGGAAGAGCTCGTCCAGGCAGTAGGCGTGCTCGGCCACCGGCGTGCAGTAGTACAGGTCGATCTCGCGGGCGGTGCCGTCGAGGCTCCTGGCCATGCTGAGGAACGGCGTGATGCCGATGCCGCCGGCGATCCACACCTGCCGTGGGTTGGCGAGGGCGAGGTGGGAGAAGGTCCCGTACGGGCCCTCCAGCTCGGCCGACCCTCCCGGCGGGAGCTCCATCAGCGCCCTGGTGTGGTCCCCGAGGGCCTTCACCACCAGACGCAGCGCCGCCTCGCCCGGCGCCGAGGCGATGGAGAACGGGTGAGCCTCGCGCCCTAGCGCCGCGAACTGCACGAACACGAACTGGCCCGGCTGGAAGCGGAGCCTGCCGCCCTCCCGGCCCAGAACGATCTCGACCGCGTCCTGCGCCAGCCGGTTGACGCCCTCCACCCGGTACCGGTGCCGGCGGACCAGGAGCCTCGCGAGCAGCGAGCGGCGCGCGAACGCCGCGAGGGCCAGCGCGGTGAGCAGGCCGAGGTAGACGGTCAGGGGCCGGGAGCTCGCCTTGGTGCCCGGGACGACGAACACGTGCACGCTGGCGACGACGAAGACGATCCCCATGGACCTCTGAACGCGGACGAAGGTCTCGTGCCGCATGCGGGCGAACAGCGTCAGGGCGAGCCCGGCGAGCAGCCCGGCCAGGGCGACCACCCCGACGAAGACCCTCCAGCCGGCCCTGGGCGAGAGCAGCGTCCACGCGTGGGCCCCGGAGAGCAGCGCCTGGCTGAGAACCAGGAACACGACGTGCAGCACGACCAGGCTCACCGCCGCCAGCCCCAGGAAGCGGTGCGCCCGGTAGGTCCGGTCCAAGCCCAGGAACAGCCGCTCGACCACGCGGAGGCGACTCCCCAGCACCAGGGTGACGGCGAACGTCGCCGTTCCCAGCAGGGCGGCGACGTTCGCCAGGCTCTTCAGCGTGCTCGCGGGGGTGGCGAACCGCTGCGCCAGTGGATGGGCCATCACCCAGGGGAGGAGCGGGGCCAGGCAGACGGCGGCGACCGCCACCCAGCCCCGGGAGCGCGCTCGGGCGGGCCGGGCTGTGCGGGTCACCGCCATCGTCCTGGCCGCATACTGCTCAGTTCGGGCACCCCCCGGCATAGCAGCTGACGTGCCAGTATCGACCGCCGGCGTTCCGGCAGCGTTACGGACGAACCTGCCAAGTGCCAGACGTCGTGAACAGGCTCGGAGGAGCGTCAGGCGCCGCCCGGCCGGGACGGCTGGCTGGCCGGGGCGGGAGCCTCGCCGGCGGCCGCGCGCAGGCGCGCGGCGAGGGCGGCGGCGGCGGCCGCCGGGTCGGGCGCCTCGGTGATCGCCCGCACGACCACGACCCTGGTGGCGCCGGCCGCCAGCACCCCGTCGAGGTTGCCGAGGTCGATGCCGCCGATGGCGAACCAGGGCCGCGGCGGGTCCAGGGCGACCACCTCGGCGAGCAGGCCGGCGCCGACCGGCTGGCGGCCCGGCTTGGTCGGGGTGGCGTGCACCGGGCCGACCGCCAGGTAGTCCCAGTCCTCCTCGCAGGCGCGCCTGGCCTGGTCGAGCGTGTGGGTGGAGCGCCCCAGCAGCACCTCCGCGCCGAGGATGCGGCGCGCCCAGTCCAGCGGGAGGTCACCCTGGCCGAGGTGGCAGATATCAGCCTCGGCGGCGCGGGCGACGTCGGCGCGGTCGTTGACGGCGAACAGGGCGCCGTGCCGGTCGGCCGCCTCACGCAGCACCGCGGCCGCCTCCAGCAGCGGGCCGGCCTCGGCGTGCTTGTCGCGCAGCTGCACGACGTCGACCCCGGCGGCGAGCACCGCCTCGGCGAAGGCGGCCAGGTCGCGCCGGATCGGCGTGCACAGGTAGAGGCGGGCGGCGGCCAGCCTGGCCCGCCGCTCCGCCCCGGTCACCGCTCCGCCTCCGCCTCGGAGCGCGACACGCCCCCGTCGAGGTCGGGCAGGCCCTCGAAGGTGGTGGAGGCGGTGGCGTAGAGCCGGCGCGGGATGCGGCCCGCCCGGTAGGCGAGCCGGCCGGCCTGCACCGCCTGGCGCATCGCCTCGGCCATCAGGGCGGGCTCGCGCGCCCGGGTGACGGCGCTGGCCAGCAGCACCCCGTCGCAGCCGAGCTCCATCGCCAGGGCGGCGTCGGACGCGGTGCCGACGCCGGCGTCGAGGAGCACCGGGACGGTCGCCTGCTCGAGGATGATGCGCAGGTTGTAGGGGTTGCAGATGCCCATTCCCGAGCCGATCGGCGAGCCGAGCGGCATCACCGCGGCGCAGCCGATCTCGGCGAGCTGCCGCGCCAGCACCGGGTCGTCGTTGGTGTAGGGCAGCACGGTGAAGCCGTCGTCGACCAGGATCTCGGCCGCCTCGCGCAGCTCGACCGCGTCGGGCAGCAGGGTGCGGTCGTCGCCGATCACCTCGAGCTTGACCCAGTCGGTCTCGAACGCCTCGCGGCCCAGCTGGGCGGTGCGCACCGCGTCGCGGGCGGTGAAGCAGCCGGCGGTGTTGGGCAGGACGCGGCAGCCGACCCTGGCGAGCACGTCGAGCACCGAGCCGCGCGCGCCGGGGCTGGTGCGGCGCAGGGCCACGGTGGTCATCTCGGTGCCGGACGCGACCAGGGCCCGCTCCAGCGCCTCGAGGCTGGAAGCGCCGCCGGTGCCCATCACCAGTCGCGAGCTGAACGTCTGGCCGGCGATCACGAGGGGGTCCGGGGGGCTCATGGAGCTCGTGGCGGTAGCCTCCCGGTCGATCAGGCCGTCGTCCACTGTCAACCTCCCTGGGTGGCGCCGAGGACCTCGAGGCGGTCGCGCTCGGCGAGCGTGGTCTTCCCCCAGGCCGATCGCGGCACCACCGCGCCGTTGAGCGCGACCGCGATGCCGCCGCGCTCGCCGCGGTGGCCGAGCCGGTCGAGCACCCCGGCGACGGTGGCGTCCCGGTCGACCTGGACCGGATCGCCGTTGACGATCACGGTCACGCTGACCCTCCCGCGCTGGCCGAGGCCGGCGTGCCGGTCGGCTGGAAACGGCGCGGCGAGAACGGGGCGATCGCGGCGGGCGTGCGCCCGCGAGTCAGCAGCTCGACGATCGCGTCGGCGGTCACCGGGGTGAGCAGGATGCCGTTGCGGTAGTGGCCGCTGGCCAGCAGCAGGCCGTCCAGCCCGGTCTGGCCGAGCAGGGGGGCGTTGTCGGGCGAGCCGGGGCGCAGCCCGGCGACCGTCTCGGTCAGCTCCAGCTCCTCGACGTCCGGCAGCAGCTCGGTGGCGGCGCGCAGCAGGCGGTGCACCGCGCCGGCGGTCACGCGCCGGTCGAAGCCCTGCTCCTCGACGGTGGCCCCGACCACGACGCGGCCGTCGGCGCGCGGCACCACGTAGACCTCGACGCCACGGACGTTGCGCTGGGCGAGCGGCTGGCTGGCCGGGCCGCGCAGGTGCAGCAGCTGGCCCTTGACCGGGCGGACCCGGGGCAGCAGGGACGGGTCGAGCCCGTCGAGCGCGCCGCTGTGGCAGCCGGCCGCCAGCACCACCGCGCCCGCCGCCATGGTCTCACCGCCGTCGAGCACCACGCCGCGGGCCCGCTCCCCCGCGACCCGCAGGCCGGTCACGCGGGCCGGGCGCAGCACCACACCGGCCCGCGCGACGGCAGCGAGCAGCGCGCCGACCAGCGCGCGGTTGTCGACCTGGTGGTCGCCCGGGGCGAGCACGCCGCCGCGGACGCCGGGGGCGAGCCCCGGCTCGAGGCCGCGGCACTCGCGGCCGCGCAGGCGCTCCACCTCCAGGCCGAGCTCCCGCTGGAAGCGGTACAGGTCGTCGATCGCGGCGAGGTCGTCGGCGTCGCGGGCGACCGTCAGGGTGCCGCAGGTGCGGTAGCCGAGCGGCCGGCCGGCGGCGTCCTCGAGCTCGGCGGCGAACGAGGGCCAGCGCCTGGCGGCGTCGAGGTTGAGGCGGAGCAACGGCTGCTCGCCGTAGTGGACCTCGGTGACGGGGGCCAGCATCCCGGCGGCGGCCCACGACGCCCCGCTGCCCGGCGCCGGGTCGACCACCGTGACCCTGAGGCCGGCCAGGGCCGCCCGCCAGGCGACGGCGAGGCCGATCACGCCGCCGCCGACGACGGCCAGGTCGCCGGCTGTCGCGCCCTGCGGCGCGCTGCCCTTGACGGTCACGGTCGGCGAGATCCCTCCCTCCGCCGGCATTATCCGGAGCAGGTTCAACGGTCGGCGGCCCGCCAGCCGCCCTCTCAGCCCGGTGGCCCGGGCTCCCGTGGTGAATCCAGCCTACTCCTGTGATCGGCGCGCGCTCAGGCGAGGAGGCCGACGGCGACGTTGTCGCCGGCGCCGCCGTCGAAGGCGTGCAGCACCAGGCGGTGGGCGGCTTCGGCGAGGTCGCTGGCGGCGGCGGCCTCCCGCAGGCACTCGTCCCACTGCTGGCCGAGGTAGTCGATCAGCCCGTCGGAGGCGACCAGCAGGCGGTCCCGCTCGTCGAACGGGGCCCAGTACACCTGCGGCGCGAGCGTGCCGGGGCCCAGGAAGGGGCCGGCCGCGCCGATCTCCTCGACGTCGTCGGCGCCCAGGCGCAGCGCGACCGTGTCCCCGAGCGAGGCGCCGTGGACCTGGTCGCCGGTGACCAGGGCGATGCTGAGGGCGGTGCGGCTGGCCTGGCGCTCCCTGCCCACCTTGCCGAGGGCGGTGGCGACCGCCTTGCGGGCGGCGACGAACAGCTCGTGGACAGCCACCACCGGCTCGAGGTCGTCGCGCTCCAGCAGGGCGCCGGCCTCCTGCTCGACCGCGCCCAGGGCGGCGCGGGCGGCGTCGAAGCCACTGTGGCCGTCGACCACGGCCAGCAGCCACCCCGCCGGGCCGGCCGCGGCGAGCACCGCATCCTCATTGGGATCGAGGTAGCGGTACCGCTTGGGCAGGCGGCCGCGGGAGATGGCGAGCCCGGCGCGCGGCTCGAGCACCGCCGTGGCGACCTGGCCGAGCACCACGTTGCGGTCGCCCCAGAGCGACTCGGTCCGGCCGTGCTGCGGCCCAGCCATCGCCACTCTCCCCGTCCCGTCGCCGCTGGCCCTTTCGAGGGTAGCGTCAACCGGACCCGATCGCGGCGTCCAGGGCAGCAGCCCCGCGTGCTGGCTCGTCAGCTCCCCTCTTCCTCCCTGTAGGCGGCGACCATCGCCGGCAGGGCGCCCTCCAGGTCCTGACGCGGCCGCCAGCCGAGCTCGGCGCTGATCCGGGCGGCGCTGTACCAGGCGGAGCCGAGCAGCTGCCGCAGCGCGGCGGAGTCGAACGGGGCCGGCCGCCCGGCGAGCCAGCTCGCCAGGTCGCCGGTCCGCGCGAGGGCGCGCAGCGCCCAGGCGGGCACCGTGCGGGCCGGCGGCGTCCGCCCCAGCGCGCCCGCCATCGCCAGCTGCACCCGCCTGGTGGAGTAGGCCTGGCCGTCGCAGACGACGTAGGTGCGGCCGGCGGCCTCGGGCCGCTCCGCCACCAGCAGCAGCGCCGCCACCAGGTCGTCGAGGCCGACCAGGGAGCGGCGGTTGCCCACCTCGGGCACGGCGGGGAAGCGGCCCTGGTCGACCGCGCGCAGCATGCGCCGCAGGCCGCCGCCACAGCCGGGGCCGTAGACCGGCGCGGGACGGACGACGCAGGCGTGCAGCCCGTGCCGCTCGGCGGCCGCGAGCACCAGCTCCTCGGCGGCGCGCTTGGCGCGCCCGTAGCCGGTGTCCGGCGGCGTGGCGGTGCGCTCGTCCGCGGGGCCGCGGACCGGCAGCCCGACCGCCCTGACGCTGCTCGCGAAGACCAGCGCCGGGGCGCCGGCGGCGGCAGCGGCGTCGAGCAGCGCGCGCGTCGCCGCCAGGTCGGCGGCGGCGCGCTCCTCGGCCAGCTCGGGCTGCCGGGGCTCGCGCGCCGCAGCCAAGCCTCCGGGCTCGCGCGCTGCAGCCAAGCCTTCGAAGGGGCGCGAGCGCGCGGCGAGGTGCCAGACGACGTCGACGTCGCGCACCAGGCCGGTGGGGAGGTCGGTGGCGCCGAGGTCGAGGTTCCACTGCTCGTCCCAGGGGCCGGCCGCCGGCCGGCGCATCACCGCCCGCACCTGGTCGCCGCGGGCGTGCAGCGCGGCGCACAGCGCCCGGCCGACGAAGCCGGACGCGCCGGTGACCAGCGCGCGCCTGCCCACCCTACGATCGGGGTCGGGCGGGCCGGAGCGGCGCGGCGGCGGGCAGGCGCAATGGGGACGACCCTTCGGCGGAACACGGCGCGGCGGGCCCACGGGAGGCTTGGCTGCAGCGCGCGAGCCCCCGGGGCCGTCGACTGCATATCGAACGGTGCGCGACAGACCTTGAGCTCAGCGCAGGCGGGTCGACACGAACGTCACTCTTTGCTGGTGTATCGTAGGCTGTCCTGTTGCACTCCTTTGCCGTCTTCGGGGCGCATGCGACCCGGCGCCCCTTCAGGGCCGAGATGACCGTGAGCAGCGGCAGACCCCCAGCCGCCGCCCTGGTGGCGGCCGCCCGCCCCTGGGCGGTTTCCACAGCCGACGATGCCGGGCTGGCCCTGTCGCCCCGATGCGCGCAAGATGATCGGGTGCAGCCAGACCAACCTCCTGCCGTAGTTCGCGCAGTAATTCGCGAGGGAGCAGCCCGCAAGCCGTGACAGGACAAATGCCCTACCGTCTCGTCGCGCTCCTCGCGGCGCTCACGGCAGTCCTCGTCGCCGGGTGGCTCGCCGTGGACCTCGGCGGCCCCCTGCTCAGCGCGACGGTCGACCACGCCGCGCAGGCGGCCGCGGCGCTCTGCGCCGGCGTCGCCTGCTTCTACGCCTCCCGCCGCGAGCCGTCCGGGATGGGCAGGGCGTGGACCCAGGCGCTGCGCCGCGGCTGGCGCCTGATCGCCGCGGCCGCGGTCATCTGGGGGATCGCCAAGCTCGTCTGGACCTATGAGGCGCTGGCGCTGCAGCAGCAGGCGCCGGTCACCCAGGCGGACGCCGGCTACCTGGTCGCGATCCCGCTCCTGGTCACCGGGATGCTGGCCTTCCCGATCGCGGTCGGCCAACCGGCGGCGCGCATCCGCACCCTGCTCGACGCGCTGATCATCGCCGCCTCGCTGCTCGCGGTGAGCTGGGTCACCACCATCAGCCCGCTGCTCCACCCCCCCAACCAGGGCAGCGCGCCGCCGGTGACGCTGCTGCAGCAGGCCATCGCGCTGGCCCAGCCGATCTTCGACATCCTGGTCGCGACCGTCGCCCTGTCGCTGCTCGCCCGCACGCGCGGCCGCGACCCCGCGCCGATGACCATGCTGTGCCTGGCGCTGCTCGCGCTGGCGGTGGCCAGCTCGGGCTACGTCCACCTGGTGGCGACCGCCCGCTACGGCACCCACCACCTGATCGACATCGGCCGCGTGGTCGGCTGGCTGCTCATCCTGGTCGCGGCGCTGCGGCCGATGGCGGCCCACGTCGAGCGGCAGAACGAGCGCCAGTCGCTGGCCCGCATCACCCTGCCCTACGCGCTGCTGGCGCTGGCGATCCTGACGGTGATCACCGTCCGGCTCTCGACCGCCCAGCTCAACCGCTTCCTGTTCCTCGACTCGATCGTGCTCGCCGCCCTGGTGATCGCCCGCCAGCTGGTGACCCTGATCGAGAACCGGCAACTGAACCGGCGCCTCGAGCGCATGGTGGAGGAGCTGTCCGAGCGCGAGGCCCAGCTCGAGCGGGCGCTGTCGCGCGAGCAGCAGGCGGCCGAGCGCCTGCGCGCCGCCGACTCGATGAAGGACACCTTCCTGCGGGCCGTCTCCCACGACCTGCGCAACCCGCTCACCGCCATCCTCGGCGTCGCCCTCACCCTGGAGCGCACCAAGCTGCAGCTCCCCAGGGAGAAGGCGATGGAGCTGCTCGGCATGCTGGTGGAGAAGGCGCGCAAGCTCGACCGCCTGCTGGCCGACCTGCTCGACCTCAACCGGTTGGAGCAGGGCATCCTGGAGCCCAACCGCTCCCACACCGACATCGGCGTGATGATCCGCCACCTCGTCGACGAGGTCGACCACCTGGAGGGGCGGCCGGTGTACGTCGACGTCCCCGTCCTGGTGGCCGACATCGACGGCCCCAAGGTCGAGCGCATCCTGGAGAACCTGCTGATCAACACGACCAGGCACACCCCGGCGGGCACGCCGGTGTGGGTCCGCGGCATGGTGCGCGGGCGCGACCTGGAGCTGGTGGTCGAGGACGCCGGCCCCGGCGTTCCGCCGGAGCTGGCCGGCTCGATCTTCGAGCCGTTCCGCCAGGGCCCCAACGCCGCCAAGAAGTCCTCCGGCGTCGGCATCGGCCTGTCGCTGGTGGCACGCTTCGCCCAGCTCCACGGTGGTAGCGCCTGGGTGGGCGAGCGCTACGGCGGCGGCGCCGCCTTCCACGTGCTCCTGCCCAACGCGGTGGTGCAGAACGGCCACGCCGGCGCACCCCCGGCCGTCTCCCCCGCCCGCCAGCCGGGCCGCCAGCCGGCCAGCCCCGCCGAGATCGCCCAGCGGTCCGGCGCGCCGCGCTGAGCACACCAGAACCGTCCCCTCCTGCCTTCGTCAGTCCTGCCCCACGCCGCCCGCTTCGGGCACACTGACCGGGAGCGCCGGCAGCACGCCTATCCGAGGGAGGGCGATGAGCCATGAGTGACGAGCGCACCGTCGCCGTTCTCGGCACCGGGATCATGGGGGGCGCGGTCGCGCGGCGGCTGCTCGCCGACGGGTTCGCGGTGCGGGTCTGGAACCGTACCCGCGAGCGGGCGGCGTCCCTGGCCGACGAGGGTGCCGCGCTCGCCGACTCGCCCGCGGACGCGGTCGACCAGGCCGACTTCGTGATCACCATGCTGACCGACGGTGGCGCGGTCGAGCGGGTGATGTTCGGGCCGAGGGGCGCGGCCGCGGCCGTCGCCGACGACGCCGTCTGGCTGCAGGCCAGCACGGTCGGCACGCGCTCGGCCGAGGTGCTCGGCCGCGGGGCGGCGATGCAGGAGATCGCCTACGTCGACTGCCCGGTGCTCGGCAGCAGGGAAGCGGCCGAGCGCGGCGAGCTGGTGGTGCTCGCCTCCGGCCACGAGGAGGTGCGGGAGCGCTGCGCCGCGGTGTTCGAGCCGCTCGCCAGGCGGGTGCTCTGGGTCGGGCCCGCCGGTGCCGGGTCGAAGCTCAAGCTGGTCGCGAACGCCTGGCTGATCGGGCTGGTCGGGGTGCTCGCCGAGGCGGTCGCGCTGGCCCAGTGCACCGGTGCCGACCCGGCCCTGTTCCTGGAGGCGATCAAGGGCGGCTCGGCCGGTGTCCCGCTCGCCGAGGCCAAGGGGCGGGCGATGATGGCTGCCGAGTTCCCGCCGAGCTTCCCGCTGGCCCTCGCCCACAAGGACATCCGCCTGGTGCAGCAGGCCGCGGCCGACTGCGACCTGCTGCTGCCGCTCGCCGGCACGATGGCCCAGCAGTTCGGCCGCGCCACCCAGCTCGGCCACGGCAACGACGACCTGGCGGCCGTCTACTACGCCATAACGGGCAACAAGGCCCTGTAGGCATGGGCCGCCCGCGTCCCGGTATGCTGCTAGCGCAATGACGCACACCGACTCCGCCCAGCAGCGGGTGCCGCGGGCAAAGGCCGGCGAGCAGCCGTTCACCTACCCGTGGCGGCGCGAGTGGGCCGAGCCGGACTGGACGCGGCTGCCCGGCTGGCGCGACGTCACCCGTTCGGAGTGGGAGTCGGCCCAGTGGCAGCGCGCCCACACGGTCAAGAACCTGCGCCAGCTCCTTGCCGTCTTCGGCGAGCTGTTCCCGGCCGACCTGCTCGCCTCCGTCGAGCGCGACCAGGCCGAGCGGGCGACCATGTCGATGCTGATCCCGCCGCAGATGCTCAACACGATGAACGAGCACGACCTGTGGCACGACCCGGTGCGCCGCTACATGCTGCCGGCCTTCGACGACCGCGACGGCGAGTGGCCCAGCCACCCCCTCTCCACCCGTGACAGCCTCCACGAGGCCGACATGTGGGCGGTGGAGGGCCTGACCCACCGCTACCCCACCAAGGTGCTGGCCGAGCTGCTGCCCACCTGCCCGCAGTACTGCGGCCACTGCACGCGCATGGACCTGGTGGGCAACTCGACCGCGCAGATCGCCAAGTACAAGTTCCAGGCCAAGCAGCCCAACCGGCACGCCCAGATCCTCGACTACCTGCGCCGCACCCCCTCGGTGCGCGACGTGGTGATCTCCGGCGGCGACGTCGCCAACCTGCCGATCCGGGTGCTGGAGCAGTTCGTCTCGGAGCTGCTGGACATCGAGCACGTCCGCGACGTCCGGCTCGCCTCCAAGGCGCTGATGGGCCTGCCGCAGCACTTCCTGCAGGACGAGGTGCTCGCCGGCCTGGAGCGGCTGGCCCGCAAGGCCCGCGAGCGGGAGGTCGACCTGGCCCTGCACGTCCACGTCAACCACGCCAACTCGCTCACCCCGCTGGTCGCCAAGGCGGTGCGGGCGCTGCTCGAGATGGGCTTCCGCGACGTGCGCAACCAGGGGGTACTGCTGCGCGGCGTCAACGCCACCGCCGGCGACCTGCTGGAACTGTGCTTCACCCTGCTCGACCGGGCCAAGGTGATGCCCTACTACTTCTACATGTGCGACATGATCCCCAACTCCGAGCACTGGCGCGTCTCGGTCGCCGAGGCCCAGCAGTTGCAGCACGCGATCATGGGCTACCTGCCCGGCTTCGCCACCCCCCGGGTCGTCTGCGACGTGCCCTTCGTCGGCAAGCGCTGGGTCCACCAGGTCGAGGAGTACGACCGCGAGAAGGGCATCTCCTACTGGACCAAGAACTACCGCACCGGCATCGAGTTCGACGACCCGGACGCCCTGCGGCGGCGCTACGAGTACTACGACCCGATCCGTGACCTGCCCGAGTCGGGCAAGGACTACTGGCGCCGCTTCGGCGTCCCCGACACCGTCCCGGTGGACTGAGCGCGGGCGCCGCCCGCTCGCGGTATGGTCGGCGGCGGCATGAGCACCAGCCCGCGGTTCAGCCCCGGCCGGCTCGCGCGCGACGGCGACCTGGTGACCGGGCTGGGCGCCTGCGTGGTGGCCGACTGCCTCGAGGTGCTGCGCCAGATCCCCGACGACAGCCTCGACCTGGTGATCACCTCCCCGCCGTACGACCGCCAGGGCAAGTACCGCGACGGCGAGCGCTACCCGCGCGAGTGGTACGAGGGCACCTTCCTCGAGGTCACCGGCGAGATCCTGCGGGCGTTGCAGCCGCGGGGCAGCTTCGTGCTCAACTACCGCTCCAAGCGCCACGGCTCAGAGCGCGGCACGCTCCAGTACGAGCTCGTCTTCTGGCTCCGCGACCAGGGGTTCCTGTTCTGCGAGGACTTCGTCTGGGGCAAGCCGTCGCCACCACCGGGCCGCTTCAACCGCTTCGTCAAGGACGCCGTCGAGTACTGCTTCCAGTTCGCCAAGACCCCGGACTGGCAGTTCTTCCCCGACCACTGCCTGAGCCCGGCGCGGTGGGACGCCAGGGACCGGGAGCGGCGCAAGCGGCTGCCGCAGAACTACGTGCGCGTCGACGAGCCGTCGGGCCACGGCCGCCACCGCGTCAACGCCGGACCCGACCTGGTGCGGCCGTCGACGCTGCTGGCCTTCGAGCCGGAGTTCGGCCCCAACCCGAGCGCCCACCCCGCCCGCTTCCCGCTGGCGCTGCCGCTGTTCTTCGTCAACCTGCTCACCCTGCCCGGCCAGCTCGTCTTCGACCCGTTCGCCGGTACCGGCACGACGGCGGTCGCCGCCGAGCGGCTCGGCCGCCGCTGGCTGGTCACCGAGCTCGACCGTCACTACGCGGCGGTGCTGCCGCAGCGGCTGGCGCAGGGCCGCTGACTGGCGCGGCGACGAGCAGCTGCAGCGCCTCCTTGAGCCGCTCGGCGCCGGCCTCGCCGAGGGGGGCGAGCAAGCGCCGCTCGGCGTCGCGGTACGCCCGGGTGGCGGCGTCGAGGGTCTCGCGGCCCTTCGCGGTCGGCTCGACGATGTTCCTGCGCCGGTCGCCGGGATCCGGGCGGCGCGCCACCAGCCCCTTGGCCTCCAGCTCGTCGAGCAGCGCGACCATGGTGGTGCGGTCGACCTCCAGCCGCCCGGCGGCCTCCTGCTGGGAGAGCGACTCGCCCCCGGCGAGCACCAGCAGCACGGCCAGCTCGCGCCCCCCGATCCCGTAGGGCGCCAGCGCCGGGCCGGTGACCTCCTGCGACCGCAGCCAGGCGTGCTTGAGCAGGTAGCCGAGGTGGTCCGTGATCATCTCCACATCTTACCGCTGGACTGATTCTCAGCTATACTGACGATCAGTAGCTCTGACACTCAGTCTTCCTTCACGTGGAGGCGCGCATGCAGGCAGCGACCATCGGGCTGAAGGTCTCGCAGCAGTTCACCACCGTGGACCGGATGCGTGAGGCCTGGACGATCGCCGACCAGGCGGGGTTCGACAGCCTCTGGGTGTTCGACCACTTCGCCCCGCTGGGGCCCGACCGGACCGGCGACGTGTTCGAGAACTGGACGCTGCTCGGGGCGATGGCCCAGGCGACCGAGCGGGTGCGCATCGGCACCCTGGTGACCGGCAACAGCCACCGCCACCCCGGCATCGTCGCCAAGATGGCGGTCACCGTCGACCACCTGTCCGGCGGCCGGCTCGACGTCGGGCTCGGCGCCGGCGGGGACGAGCTGGTCCACGGCATGCTCGGCATCCCGCTCGGCCCGCTCCCCGAGCGGCTCGACCGCTTCGACGAAGCGTGCCAGGTGCTGAAGCTGCTGTGGACCGAGCCGAGGGCGAGCTTCGCCGGGCGCCACTACCAGCTCGACCAGGCGCTGGCCAACCCCAAGCCACTGCAGCGCCCGCACCCGCCGCTGTGGCTCGGCGCGGTCGGCGAGCGGCGCGGCCTGCGCATCGTGGCGCGCCACGCGGACGGTTGGATCCCGGCCACCATGCCCGGCACGCCCTCCGAGGAGCTGGCGAGGCTCTCCCAGGTGCTCGAACGGCACTGCGAGGCCGTCGGCCGGGATCCCGCCGCCATCCGCCGGGCGGTGCAGTTCCCGCTGCCGCTCGACGGCGACGAGGCGCTGCGGACCGCCGAGGGCTACCTGAACGCCGGCTTCCCCGACCTGGTCCTGATGCTGTACGAGCACGGCCAACCCACCCGGGTCGCCGCCGAACGCGCCGCCGCGCTACTACCGAGCCTCCGCACCCTGGGGAGCTGAAGCCCGGTCGACCACTGGCCCACCGCCCAGCCTCTCAAGCGTTGCCGAGCAGCTCGGCGACCTGGAAGGCGCACTCCAGCGCCTGGCTGGCGTTGAGGCGGGGGTCCAGCGCGGTCTCGTAGCGGCGGTCGAGGTGGCCGTCCAGGATCTCCTCGGCGCCGCCGAGGCACTCGGTGACCTGCTCGCCGGTCAGCTCGACGTGCAGGCCGCCGGGGAAGGTGCCGAGCTCGCGGTGGACGGCGAAGAAGCCGCGCACCTCCGCCATGACGTCGTCGAAGCGGCGCGTCTTGTGGCCGGACGGACCGACGAAGGTGTTGCCGTGCATCGGGTCGCACGCCCACACGACCGGGTGACCGGCCGCCGTGACGGCGCGCACCAGCGAGGGCAGCTGCCGCTCGACGCGGTCGGCGCCCAGTCGCGTGATCAGCGTCAGCCGTCCCGGCACCCGCCCGGGATCCAGGCGGGCGCAGATGGCGACCGCCTCCTCCGGCGTGGCGGTCGGGCCCAGCTTGACCCCGACCGGGTTGCGAACGCCGGAGAGGAACTCCACGTGGGCGCCGTCGAACTGGCGCGTGCGGTCGCCGACCCACAACAGGTGCGCGGAGGTGTCGTACCAGGCCCCGGTGAGGCTGTCCTTGCGCGTCATGGCCTGCTCGAAGCCCAGCAGCAGCCCCTCGTGGGAGGTGAAGAAGTCGACCTGGTGGATCGGGGAGGAGTTGGACAGGTCGACGCCGCAGGCAGCCATGAAGCGCAGCGCCCGGTTGATGCCGTCGGCAGCGGCCTCGAAGCGGCGGCCGGCGCGGCTGCTCGCGACGAACTCCAGGTTCCAGTTGTGCACCTGGTTCAGGTCGGCGAAGCCGCCCTTGGTGAAGGCGCGCAGCAGGTTCAGCGTGGCCGAGGACTGGTGGTAGGCGCTGAGCATCCGCTCCGGGTCCGGGCGGCGCGCCGCCAAGGTCGCCTGGGCGCCGTTGACCATGTCGCCCCGGTAGCTGGGCAGCTCCACCCCGTCGACCACCTCGACCGGGGCGCTGCGGGGCTTGGCGAACTGCCCGGCGATGCGGCCGAGCTTGACCACCGGCATGCCGGCCCCGTAGGTGAGCACCACCGCCATCTGCAGGATCACCTTGAGCTTGTCGCGGATGGCATCGGCCGAGAAGGCGTCGAACGACTCGGCGCAGTCCCCCGCCTGCAGCAGGAAGGCATGGCCCTCGGCGGCACGGGCGAGCAGGCCGTGCAGCGTCCGGACCTCACCGGCGAAGACCAGTGGCGGCTGCCTGGCGACCTGGGAGAGGACCTGGTCGAGGGCGCCCGGATCGGGCCAGTCGGGCTGCTGCGCCGCCGGCAGCGCCCGCCAGGACTCGGGCGTCCACGCGGTGGGGTGGGCCTTCAGTTGAGACATGGCCAACATATTTACAGAACGGTCGGTGGGCCGCCTCCCCCTTGCAAGGTTGCCCGGCGGGGCCGAGCATCGGGTCAGGTACGGATGGGAGGTAGCCATGGCGGCACCAGGCGAGGCCCGCAACGCGGACGAGACCACCGGGGCGGCGCCGCCCTCGTACGTCCACGGCGCCAGCGACGTCCCGCTGCTCGGCGAGACCATCGGCCAGAACCTCGACCGGACCACCGCCCGGGTCCCCGACCGGGACGCGCTGGTCAGCGTCCACCAGGGGATCCGCCAGACCTACGCCGAGTTCCACGCCGCCGTCGAGGAGGTCGCCCGCGGCCTGCTCGCCCTCGGCATCGAGCCCGGCGACCGCGTCGGCATCTGGTCCCCCAACAACGCCGAGTGGGCCACCCTGCAGTACGCCACCGCCAAGGTCGGCGCCATCCTGGTCAACGTCAACCCGGCCTACCGCACCGCCGAGCTCGCCTACGCGCTCGGCCAGTCCGGCGTCTCCACCCTGGTGCTGGCGCGTGGCTTCCGGCAGGCCGACTACGTCGCCATGGTCGAGGCAGTCGCCGACGACACGCCGGCGCTCGGCCGCCGCATCGTGCTCGGCGACGACCCCCCGGCCGGCGAGATGGGCTGGGCCGACCTGCGCAGCGCCGGCGACCAGGTCACGGCGGGCGCGCTGCGCCACCGGGAGGCGCTGCTGCAGTTCGACGACCCGATCAACATCCAGTACACCTCGGGCACCACCGGCTTCCCCAAGGGCGCCACCCTGAGCCACCACAACATCCTCAACAACGGCTTCTTCATCGGCGAGGGCTGCGGCTACGGCGAGGCCGACCGCGTCTGCATCCCGGTCCCGCTGTACCACTGCTTCGGCATGGTGCTCGGCAACCTCGCCTGCACCACCCACGGGGCGGCGATGGTCTACCCGGCCGAGGGCTTCGACCCGGAGGCCACCCTCGCGGCCGTCGAGGCCGAGCGCTGCACCAGCCTGTACGGGGTGCCGACGATGTTCATCGCCGAGCTCGAGCACCCCCGCTTCGCCGAGTTCGGGCTCGACTCGCTGCGCACCGGCATCATGGCCGGCTCGCCCTGCCCGGTCGAGGTGATGAAGAAGGTCCAGTCGGACATGCACATGGCCGAGGTGACCATCTGCTACGGCATGACCGAGACCAGCCCGGTCTCCTTCCAGAGCGACACCGACGACCCGGTGGACAAGCGCGTCGCCACGGTCGGCCGCGTCCACCCCCACGTCGAGGTCAAGGTGGTCGACCCGGAGAGTGGCCGGGTGCTGCCGCGGGGCAAGCCGGGCGAGCTGTGCACCCGCGGCTACGTGGTGATGCTCGGCTACTGGGAGAACCAGGAGGAGACGGCGGCCGCCATCGACCGGGCCGGCTGGATGCACACCGGCGACCTGGCCACGCTCGACGCCGACGGCTACGCCAACATCGTCGGGCGGATCAAGGACATGGTCATCCGCGGCGGCGAGAACGTCTATCCCCGGGAGGTGGAGGAGTTCCTCTACCAGCACCCGGCGATCAGCGACGTGCAGGTCGTCGGGGTGCCCGACGTGAAGTACGGCGAGGAGCTGTGCGCCTGGGTGCGCCGCAAGGAGGGCCACGAGGTCGACGGCGAGGAGCTGCGGGCCTGGTGCAGGGGGAAGATCGCCAGCTTCAAGATCCCGCGCTACTGGCGCTTCGTGGACGAGTTCCCCATGACCGTCACCGGCAAGGTGCAGAAGTTCAAGATGCGCGAGACCTCCATCGCCGAGCTCGGCCTGGAGGAGGCGGCGGGCACGACCACCGCCTGAGCCGCCCAACGGGGCGGCCGGCTCGCTGTTGCCGTGCGAGCGAGCCGGCCGCCGGTCGGGAGGAGTGGATGCCTACCCGTGGTGGAGCTGGCCGCGGATGGCACCGCCGCCGAACTCGGCGTTGTGGAGGTTGACGTAGAAGCCGGCCGGGTCGTGGCGGATCTCGCTCACCAGGGCGGGGTCGGCCGAGACGCAGCCGTCGACCCCGTTGAACGAGGCGGGGAGGCCGTCGAACACCGGGAACCCGACCACCACCGGGCCGTTCACCCCCTTGGCGCCGCGGTGGATGTGGCCGAGGGCCGGCTGCGCGATCCGCTCCCAGGTGAGGGAGAAGCAGACGCGGTCGTCCTTCGCGCTGACCAGGGCGCGGCCGCGGCCGTCCGGGTCGGCGGGCGGCACCTCGTTGGCGCCGCTGAGGCTCGCCCGCAGCTGGTGCGGCTCGGCGATGTCGCCACCGCCGCGGCGCAGCTGCCCGCGGATGGCGCCGCCGGGGAAGGTCGAATCGTGCAGGTTGACGTAGTAGTCGCCGGGGTGGTCGCGGATGTTGGCGATCAGCTCGGGAGCGGCCGTCACACAGCCGCGGCCCGACGCGACCGCGTCGGGCAGGCCGTCGGGCGCCTCGAAGAAGGCGACCACGATCGGGCCGGGCACGCCGGCCGCGCCGAGGTGGATGTGCCCACGGGTCGGCCGGCCGATGTCGGACCATTCGAGGGCGAAGCAGACCTGGTCGTGGGTCAGGCGCAGGAACGCCTGCCCGAATCCGTCGGGGTCGCCGGGACCTGGCACCTCGTTGAAGCCGTTGAGTCGCGCTCGCAGCAGGGTGGCGTCGTCGGCGGTGGCCATGCCAGGCACCATCGCCGCCAGCAGCCCTGCAAGGAGCGCGAGGACGCCGGCGGCGACCAGCACGCGTCGGTGCATCGCTGTCCCTTCTCGGCCGGGGGCGCCCCGCTCACGGGTGCGCCCGGAGCATGGAGGTCCGGGGGCTGCCGTTGTGTGCCCGAGCCCCCGGACCTCGCCTCGTCCAGGACCACCACGTAGTTGCCGGTGGCCTGGAGCCCCCCTTCGTGGACCCGAGCGCCGCCGCTCGGCCCTCGGACCCCCCGCTCGCCGGGGACCTCGTTGCTACCGGCCCCGGGTCGACCCCCCCTCCGCACCCGGGACCACCGAGGCCCCCGGACCTCCTGCCATCCCCGTGGCTGCCGCCGAGCGCCAACCCCGGACCCGTGCGGGAACCTGGTGCGGCGCGGACCGGTGCGCCACGGAACGTCCCTCCCGCCCATGGGAGCGCCCCTCCGGTAACGACGCAGGGGCGCGTTAGCTTCCCGGGAGTTCCGCCCTCCCCTCCCGAGCGAGGGAGTCGGCGCCTGGTTCTATGCTCCCGCGAGGGCGAGGAGCGACGAGAGGGGCAGCCGTTGTCGAACCGTCAGCAGGCCGGCGGCCAGTGGATCGGCGTCCACCTCGGCCGTGAGGGCGCCTTGGCGGCAGCGGAGGAGCGGGGCGCCGACTGCGTGCAGTTCTTCCTCGGCGACCCGCAGGACTGGAGGGTGCCGCCGCCCGGCCCGGACACCGAGGAGCTGCGGTCCTCGCCGCTGACCGTGTACGTCCACGCCCCGTACCCGATGAACCTGGCGTCGGGCAACAACCGCATCCGCATCCCCTCGCGCAAGCTGCTCGCCGAGACCTGCGAGGGCGCGGCCGCCATCGGGGCGGCGGCGGTGATCGTGCACGGCGGCCACGTCACCGCCGACGACAGCGAGGAGGAGGGCTTCCGCCGCTGGCGCAAGGCGATGGAGCGGCTCGAGCCGCCGGTGCCCCTGCTGCTGGAGAACACCGCCGGCGGCAGCCACGCCATGGCCAGGCGCCTGGAGACCCTCGCCCGCCTCTGGGACCACGTCGGCGAGTTCGGCCTCGGGCTGTGCCTCGACACCTGCCACGCCCACGCCGGCGGGGAGGAGCTCGACGGGCTGGTCGACCGCATCAAGGCGATCACCGGCCGCATCGACCTGGTCCACGCGAACGACTCCAAGGACGCCGCCGGCTCCGGCCGCGACCGCCACGAGAACCTCGGCAAGGGCCAGATCGGGCTGGACGTCCTGGTGGAGCTGGTGCGGGCGGCGGGCAGCCCGGTGATCTGCGAGACGCCGGGCGGGCGCGAGGAGCAGGGCGCCGACGTGGAGCTGCTGCGCCGCCGCCTGGCGGGCGGTCGGCCCGCCTGAGGCTCTATGCTGCTGCTGAGCACACCGGCCCAGCGACGCGCGGCGAAAGGTCAGGACCAGGGCGATGCCTCCGGAGACGAACCCCACCAGGGCGGCCGTCGAGGCCGCCGTGCTCGACCTCACCGACGAGGAGATCGTCGAGGCACTGCGCAGGATCAAGGGCAACCCGGTGCGCGAGGCGTACGAGGACCGGGAGGCCTACAGCTGGCCGACGGAGGCGCGGCGCAACGTGCTCGACGCCCTGGCCCGCCGGCTCAGCAGCGGCCGCGTCCCGCTCAAGGGCTGAGGCGCCCGGGCGGCTCCTGCGCGGCCTGCCCGCCGGCGGCCGTGCGGCCGTCGCGGGCGGGGTGCTCGACGATCGCGACCACGCGACCGGCGAGGAAGCGCGCGCTGCGCACCGTCTGGCCGGTGCGGGTCACCTCGGCCACCTCGACCAGGCTGCGGGAGGTGGTGACCTCGACCCGGCGGCCGTCGCGGGTCGCGGCGATCTCGAACGAGCGCACACCGTTGCCGGTGTCCACCAGCACCTCCACCCAGTCGCCGCGCATGTGCCAAGCGTAGAGCGCGGGTCAAGTCGAGCGCTCGTGGAGGCGGACGCCGAGCACCTCGGCGGCGACGCCGACGGCGGCGCCGTCGCCCTGCCTGGCGAGCTCGTCGACCGTGGCGAGGGCCGACGGGGTGTCCAGGTCGGTGGCGAGCGCGGTCTCGACCTCCTCGGGCAGCGAGCGCGCCGAGCCCAGCGGGCGGGCGACGGCGCGGCGCCAGGCCTCCAGCCGCTCGCCGGCCACCTTCAGCTCCTCCGGGTCGAACGTCCAGGCAGAGCGCCAGTGGTGGGCGAGCACCGTCAGGCGCACCGCCGCGGGCTCGTGGTCGCGCATCAGCTCCGCGGGGAAGACCAGGTTGCCGAGCGACTTCGACATCTTCTCGCCCTCGTGGCGCACCATGCCGGTGTGCAGCCAGCGGCGCACGAACTCGGTCTGGTTGGCGGACTCGGACTGCGCCCGCTCGGACTCGTGGTGCGGGTAGAGCAGGTCGGCGCCGCCGCCGTGGAGGTCGATGGTGGCGCCGAGGTAGCGCCGGCTCATCGCCGAGCACTCCAGGTGCCAGCCGGGGCGGCCCGGGCCCCAGGCGCTCGGCCACGACGGCTCGCCCGCCTGGCTGCGCTGCCAGACGACGAAGTCGAGCGGGTGGCGCTTGCGCTCGTCGGCGGGATCGCCGCCGCGCTCGGCGAGCAGCTCGTGCAGCTCCGCCTCGTCCAGCCCGGAGAGGGTGCCGAAGGCCGGGTAGGCGGTCACGTCGAAGAACACGGTCCCGTCGACCACGTACGCGTAGCCGTCGTCGACCAGGCCGGTGGCCATGTCGAGCATGGCCGCGATCTCCTCGGTGGCCTTGGGGAAGACGGTCGGCCGCGCCACGTTGAGCGCGTCCATCACCTCGAGGTAGGCGGCGACCTCGCGCCGCCCCAGCTCGCGGAAGTCCTCGCCGGTCTGGGCGGCGCGGCGCAGCATGTCGTCGTCGACGTCGGTGACGTTCTGGCAGTACACCACCTCGTGGCCACGCCAGCGCAGGAACCGCACCAGCGTGTCGAAGGCGACGTAGGTGAAGGCGTGGCCGAGGTGGGCGCTGTCGTACGGGGTGATGCCACAGACGTAGAGGGTCACCCGCGGCCCGAGTGGGAGCGGGGCGGCGCCGTCGGGCAGGCCGTGCAGGACGATGGGCTCGAACCGCTGCTCGCCCTCTGCCGCCAGCACGCCACCTCCCAACCTTGGTCCCTTGGTCCACCCGCCGGGGATGGTACATCTGCCCCGCAGGGGGGCCGTCGGCGGTGGTGGCGGACGGCTCACGTTCGCGACCCCCGGTGGGGCGGTTCCTGCCGGCTGATACGCTCAGCTTCGTGCTGCGTTCGGGAGGCGACCGGTCCACGGGCGGGTCTCCGCCGGCTCCGCCGGCGGCGTTCGCCCTGGTCGGGGTGCGGGTGCTCGACGGCTCCGGCGGCGGGGCGGTTACCGGCGGCACGGTGCTGGTGCGCGACGGGCGCGTCGAGGCGGTCGGCGGCCGCGACCTCCTCGCCCCGCCGGCGGGCCTGCCGCTGCTCTCCGGTGACGGCCTGACCGTCCTCCCCGGCTTCGTCGACGCCCACGTCCACCTCGACTTCCACCATCCCGCCGAGGTACTGGCCGGCGGGGTCACCGCCGTGCGCGACCTCGGCTGGCCGGCGGGGCGGCTGGCCGAGCTGCGGCGGGCGGCGGTCGCGGCTGACGCGCGTCAGCGAAAGACCCCGGACTCGCCGCGGCTGATCGCCGCCGGCCAGATCCTCACCGTCCCGGGTGGCTACCCCACGCGGGCGGTGTGGGCGCCGCCGGGGACGGCCCGGCCGCTGGCCCACCCGCGCGACGCCTTCCAGGCGGTCGCCGAGCTCGACGCGGCGGGCGCGACGGTGGTCAAGGTCGCGCTCGACGAGCGCGTCGGGCCCACCCTGCCGGCGGCGACCCTCGAGGCGGTGGTCGCGGCCGCCGCCACCCGCGGGCTCTCGGTCACCGCCCACGTCGCCGGGGTGCGCCAGGTGGAGAAGGCGCTCGCGGCGGGCGTGGCCGAGCTCGCCCACTGGCCCTTCACCGAGGAGCCGCTGCCCGACGCGCTGGCGCGCCGGCTCGCCGCCGCCGTGACCGTGGTCCCCACCATGCACATCGAGCCGACCGCGGCGCGCATGGCCGGCCTGGCCGCCTTCGTGGCCGCCGGCGGCCGCGTCGTCTACGGCACCGACCTCGGCAACCAGGGCCCGCCCCCCGGGATCGACGTGACCGAGCTGCACCTCATGGTGGAGGCCGGGCTCAGCCCCGCGCAGGCGATCGGCGCCGCCACCGGCGCCGCCGCGGCGCACCTGCGCCTGCGCGGCCTCGGCCGGGTGGCCCCCGGCGCGGTCGCCGACCTGGTCGCGGTGGAGGGCGACCCCCTGGCCGACCTGGCCGCCCTGGAGCGGGTCCGCCTGGTGAGCCGCGGCGGCCGCCTGGTCCGCTCGCCGTAGCGCCGTCCCTCCTGTGGACCCGTCCGCCCTCGCCCGCAGCCGGGGAGGCGCGCAACTTTGGCAATACATCGGGCCGCGGATAGGACGAAGCGGATAGGACGACGGGGCGGCCTTGGATGGCGTTGTCGATAATGCGGCCAGGTAGCCAGCGAATTCACCGCCCTCCCGCCGGGATGGCTTCCTCGCGGCGGGCCGCCGGCACCCGGGCGGACGGCCGTGGCGAGGTTTTCGCTCTGGCGCCGTGGCGCACCTCGTCGCCGTCCGATTTCGCCTTGGTCGGGCACGCCGAGGCGATCGCTCCCTATGGCGCCCGCGCGCCGCAAGGCCGCGGACGAGCGAAAACCTGCGCAGCGGGAAGCGGCCTGGCGAGGGGAGGTCCCAGGGTAACTCCACGGTGTTCCAGCGCGGCCGCTGCCGCCGCGGCCGACCGGTCAGCCAGGGGCCATCCGTCCTCGTGCCTTTGCGCCCTCCGACGCCGCACGACCGCCTGCCCGATAGGACAGCGCGTGGCTGCCCGAGCGGGCACGGGCAGCCGCCCTCGGGGCGCCGCCGGCCCGTCCGCCGGAAAATGCCAGGGGCGGCGCCGACGCGGTGGGCGTGGTTGCGGTGGTACGTGCGGCTCTTGGCGGTGCCTACCGGTATTCACCGCTTGATTCGCTCACCCAGGACCGCCAAGGCGAGGCGCGGCGGCAGGTCATGACGGCCGCGCCGACCCGCCGCTCGGCGGCCGGCGGCCGGCGCGGTCCTCGGCGCGGCGGGGCCGCAGGGTGGTCGCGGCCACCGGGGCAGGCATTTCTCTCCCCGCGCGGGCAACCGCGCATTGCGGAGCCCGTCACCGGGAGCGCAGCTCGCTACGGGCGGGTGGTTTCGCCCCATCCTGCCGGTCGTGCCGGCACCGGCTTTCGCCTCCAACCCAGGGCCTACCTGCACGCCGGCGGCACCTGGCGGGGAGGTGCGGGCGCTTCGGTGGGCGCTGGCCTGGCAAATAGGGAATGCGAAATCCAGGCTACGTGTTGCCAATCCAGGCTTGGATGGCTAGTGTTGCTCCAAATACGTGCGACGCTCCTTTGGGGTCGCCACGCCTTGCCGTGAGAGGAGTCGGGATGGGCACGAAGACGATTACGATGTACGTCTCGGACATCGACCAATCCGAGATTGCGGCGGGTGAGGCCTATCAGGTCTCGATCAGGCACCCCAACGGCTCGACCCAGCAGCTCGATATCTCCGAGAAGAACTACCGCGACCTGAAGCTCGAAGGCCTCGGCAAGACCCTCAAGAAGCGCGGCCGCAAGCCTGGCTCGCGCTCCACCACCGGCGCCGCCACCCAGCGCCGCCGCGCCAAGCAGGACGGCAGCGAGTAGCGCGCCGCCACCCGGTTCCTCGGACGCCGGCCGGGCCGCTCAGCCCGGCCGCGTCTGGCACTTGGGGCACAGGCCGAAGATGTCGGCCTGGTGCCCGGTGATGGCGAAGCCCCGCCGGCGCGCGGCCTGCTCGGCCCAGGGCTGCACCTCGCAGGCGTCGATCTCCTCCACGCGACCGCAGCGCTCGCACACCAGGTGGTGGTGGTGCAGCGGGTTGCAGAGCCGGTAGAGCGCCTCGCCGCTGTCGCGCCGGAAGACGTCCACCTGGCCCGACTCGACCAACCCCTGCAGCGTCCGGTACACGGTCGCCAGTCCGACCCGCCGTCCCAGCCCGGCATGGAGGTCCTGGGCGGAGAGGGGCTCGGGCGCCTGGCGCAGGGCGGCCAGCACGGCGCTGCGCTGCCTGGTGGTACGCGCCTCGCGGGTGGCGGTTGGTGACGGCATCTCCCCGCCAGTCTACAGCGCGTGCCACTTGTGCCCGTTCGCCCGTATCGTCGGCTCCGGGCCGCGCCGGCCGTACGGTTCAATAGCGCGCGGTGAACGGAGAGGCAGGCGGCGGGCCGCGCCCGCGCGGGCTCCCGGCCGCCGCCGGCGGCCGGGGGGCGTCCGACGGCGCCTACGGCCGCTACGCGGAGATCTACGATCGGCTCTGGGGCCGCGCGCCGTACGCGCGCTTCGTCGACCTCTGCCTGCAGGGCGTCCCGGCGGACGCCCGCCCCGCGCGCCGCGTCCTGGTGGCCGCGTGCGGCACCGGCAACGCCGCCGTCGAGTTC